>CAZPOK010000125.1:0-9221 GCA_964587905.1 uncultured Rhodobacterales bacterium
ATCGGCGAACTCGCCGCCCGCGCCGGCCACGAGGACGAGGTCGTGAAGGTCCGCGAACAGGTCGAGCGGATGCGCGAAAAGACCCGCTCCCGCCTTGGCAAGCGCTTCGAGATGCTTCTGGGACAGCAGCACGACTACGGCGCCTTCGACGAGGAACTGATCGAGCGCTACGTCTGTCTCGGCGACGATTTCGACGACGAGGATTACACCGGCGAGACCCAGGGACGCTTCGCCGACATCACCAAGTCCGCCGATCTCCGCATCCACCGCCCCGAGTTCCCGATGAAGCTCTGCATCCGGGATACGCCGGGGGTCAACGACACCTTCATGATGCGCGAGCAGATCACGATCCGGGCGATCCGCGACAGCCGGATCTGCGTTGTCGTCCTGTCGGCGCACCAGGCTCTGTCCACCGTGGACATGGCGCTCATCCGGCTGATCTCGAACATCCGGTCGCGCGAGGTCGTGATCTTCGTGAACCGGATCGACGAACTCTCCGATCCCACGACCCAGGTCCCCGAGATCCGCGACAGCATCCGCGAGACCCTGCGCAAGCACGAAGGGCCCGCCGACGCCGAGATCGTGTTTGGCAGCGCCCACTGGGCCGAACTCGCGCTGACGGACACGCTCGATCTGCTCGGAGCAGACAGCGCCGCCGCGCTTCTCAACTGGGCGCAAGGCGACCTCGAGACGGGCCCCGACCAGGACACCTTCCCGCAGGACGCCTGGCGTCTTTCCGGCATCCCGGCGCTTTACCGGGCGCTGTCGGAGCGGATCTCGGAGGGAGTGGGCAAGGACGCCCTCGCCCGCGCCGCCCGGAGTGCCATGAACCTCGCGCAGAGCGTTCAGGCCGCGCAGGACGACGCGAACGGCCCGGGCAAGCCGAGCGCCGACACGCTCAAGCTCGACCGCACCTCGCTGGCGGCCGGACTCGACGGCATCTCGAAAAAGAACCTCGAAGCGCTCGACGCGGCGTTCGACGCCGAGATCGCCGGCTATCACAGCCGGCTCGATCGCGCGCACCGCAGCTTCCTCGAGCGTGCCACGGCATCGCTGATCCAGCATCTCGAGAAGAACGGCGACAGCAAGGTCTGGAAATACGAGGCGACGGGTCTGCGGCTGCTTCTGAGATCGGCCTACCAGGTCTTCGGCGCGAAGGCGCAGTCGGCGGCGAAGAAGGTCTTCGAGGACGCCGCCGCTGAGTTCACCGCGCTCTATCGGGAGGCCTTCGACGGCCTCGACCCGGCGTTCGCCATCGCCTCGCCGCCCGGCGCGCACATTGCCGCGCCGGTGGCGATCGGGCAGACCATCGCACTCGACATCCAGGGCAACTGGTGGCGCAACTGGTGGCGACGCCGCCGGGGTTACCAGGCCTTCGCCACCGAATTCTATTCGATGATCGAGGCGGAGACGAACCCGATCGTGGAAGACCTCAAGACCACGCAGGCCGACGGCGTCCGCGCCGACATGCGCGAGATCCTCGCCCAGTTTCTCGACGATCAGCGACAGACGCTTCTCGGCCTTGCCGACCGCAAGACGACGACCCAGTCCGGCGACGTGCTGCTGCTGTCTGAACACGACCGCAAGCGGTCGACGATGCAGGACACGCTCGAGGCGCTCAAGACCTACGCGGCATGAGCGACCGGAAACCGGCGAACGAAGGAGGGATCGACATGGATCGAGACAGCTATCGCGCGAAACCGGACGCGTGGCAGACCGGTTCTGCGGACCCGGAGCAGGACCGGCCCGACGACCGGCATAGATCGGGCGACGCCCGCCCGTCAGCCGACGTTTTCAACGCCGATGCCGTCCTCTCGGCGCTGTCGCGCGACGATGCCGACGAGGCGCCGGATGGCGCTGACGAGGCGGCGGAGCCGGATCTCGAGGCGGCGCTGCGCGCAACCTTCGCGTCGTTCGGTGAAGAGACCTATGAGGACGATGACCCGAAGGACGGAACGCACGGGGACGCCGACGAGGTGCACGCCGATCACAGGCCGGATGACCCTCACGAGGCGGTCGAACCGGATCTCGAGACCGCGCTCCGCGCAGCCTTCCTGCCCGTCGGCGAAGAGACCTCTGAAGACGACCGCGCGCAGGACGAGACGCACGAGGACGATGCCTTTGAAGCCTCACCCGCCGCGGAGGGCGATGCAGAGGATCCGGAGGTCGAGGATCCCGCCACGAATCTCTCCGGCGACCCCCTGCCTGCGCCCGTGGTCGAGGCGATCGCCTCCGCCCCCGCGTTAGAGGACGACGAGGCGCCCGGCGACGACGTTCCGCTGTTCGATGACGAGGCGGTCGCGGTCGAGGAGCCGCCGCAGGCGTCCGATCCGTTCGCTGCCGAAGAGACCGTGCCCGACGACGATGGGTTTGAGGACGACGACGCCGAAGCAGCCGTCATCGGCCCGGAAGGGCCGGACGCGGAGACCGGCGACCTCGCGACAGAAGAGTACCAGCACGGATCGGACGACGTCACCGCGAGCGGCGAACCCGAAGCCGACTCCGCCGCACCAATTTCGGACGGAGTCGCAAGCATCGAAGACCGCGAATTCCACGTCGAGGACACCCCCGTCCCCGACGCCGTAGACGACGCGCACACCGCCGCACAGCTTTTCGCGGACGACAGGGCCGACGCGGCCCCCGAACCGGAGCCCCCCGAAGCGCGCGCCGACGACACCGGGGGAGACAGGTCCGTCGCCGCCTTCTTCACGGCGTCGGAGGACACCGAGGACGCGGCGGACGGCGGCAGAGAGCCCGAGGCGGTCATCGCCGCGCCATCAGCAGGGGATGCCGGCTTGCAGGACGAGACGGTGTTCGCGTCGCTCGACGACCCCGACATGCCCGGCCGGAAGCCGCGGATCGCCCTGATGGGAGAATTCAGCGCGGGCAAGAGCACGCTCTCGAACCTGCTCATCGGGTCCAATCCGCTGCCCACACGGGTGACGGCGACCCAGCTCCCGCCGGTCTGGATCTCCTGGGGCGACGGGCAGGCCTACCGCGAGGATCTCGACGGCACGACGCACCCCATCGACATCGAGCGCATCGGCGACATCGATCCCGCGGAGACGCGGGTGGTCCGCCTGTTTTGCCGATCCGACATTCTGGAGTTGTGCGACATCATCGACATGCCGGGCATTTCGGACCCGAACATGTCGTCCGACGTCTGGGAGCGTCTGATCGGCAAGGCCGACGGCGTGATCTGGTGTACCCATGCGACGCAGGCCTGGCGGCAGAGCGAGGCGGCCGTCTGGGAGTCGCTCGACCACGCGATCTTCTCGAAAAGCCTCCTTCTGATCACTCGGTTCGACAAGCTCAGGAACGAGATCGACCGCGCCCGCGTCATGAAACGCGTCGAGCGCGAGACACGCGATCTGTTTTCCGCACGCCTGCCGATTTCGCTGACCCAGGCACTCTCGGCGGGCGACGACGCGGAGACGTGGCGGCAGAGCGGCGCCGCCGATTTCACCGACCGGCTCGTCTCGATCCTACACGAGCTTGCGACCTCGCTCGGCAGCGAAACCGGCGACAGGCTCGGCGGTCCGCTCGACGACGAGACGGCGGACGCGGACGCTCGCCCCCGGTCGGCGCGGGTGCATCGCGGAGCCCCGGCCGCGCCGGTCATGCCCCGGCGCGTGGTGCCGCGCCGGGTCCGGCCGGTGACCGAACGTGGCCGCCGGGACGCTGCTTTCTGAGCGGACGCACCCCGGCCGACAAACCCCTTGCCGCCGCCTCGGCAGTCGGGCATCCCTTTGGGACGCCCGGCGCGCTTCATCGCACCGGGCCGGCACGCAGAAGAACGAGGGGCAGGCATGGGCGTCGCTGATCAGCTGAATGCCTTCCGGCAGGCCATACCGGCCTGCCGCGTGGCGACCTTCGCCGATCTCTCGTCCGGGCTGGTGCTTTTCGCAAGTACCGATCGCCGCCTTCCCCAGGAACGTCTCGACGCGCTCTGCGAACGGGCGAAAGGCGTCTTGGGAAAGAATCTGTCGAACGCGCTGCACCCGGTTTTCGGGGCCCCCGTGGGACAGGTGGTGCTTCCGGCGGGAGATTCGCTTCTCGTCGTCGTTCGCTCCGCGACGGAGCCGGACGAGGCTCTGGTCTGCGAATGCGCCGCGGGGGTCGATCTGCAGCTCTTCCTCTCCCGGGCCGCCGAGGAACTCGCGGCGATCGATGCGCCAGGCTGAGGGAGGACAGGCGGGATCGTGACCGAGGATCGCAGGCTCAGGGACAAGCTCGCAAAGCTCGCGGCGGAGGCCGAGACGGTCGAGGACGGCCGGCGGCGCCTTTCTCCGGGAGCCGCCGGTCTCCTGGCCGCGATGCTCGCCGAGATCGACGAGACCGTCCTCGGCCGCCGGATCACCTTCGAGACGGATGGCGGCCGGCGCCTTTCCGTGGAGGTCGCGAACCGGCGATTGCTGCGGATGTCCGAGGCTCCGGACGAGAACGCCGGTCCCGAAGGCCTTCTCGGGCCCCTCGGCCCCGACACCGACGGCATTCTTCCCGCCGTGGTCGCGGCGATGCGACGTCTCGGCGAAGGGCAGGACAGCCTCCTCGTCGCGACCGTTCCGCTCGACGCAGCGTCCAAGCCCGATGTTCTGGGCAGGTCGGTCGCCGCGCTTGCGCGCGCCACGGGGATCGACCTCTATTCCGACACCGCGCCCGCCGAGGCGTCCGGCGGCTTTTCCGCCAGCGTGTCCGGTCTCGCCGTCGCGGTGCGCAGGTTCGCCCCGTCGCCTTCGGCCCCCACCGGGGTCCAGGCGGGGCGGCTTGAGGCGCTGGACGAAGACGGGCTCCGACAGATCCTCGGACAGATCGGACCGAAGGGGGCACGTGCGGGACGCTTCATCCTCCTCTCCGGCGACGCAGTCTCCGACGCCCTTTTCGTCGGGTGCGAAACCGAGGATGCGACGGTCGCGGCGCTCGTCCCGGCCACGCGAAGCGGCGAGGTCATCGCCCTGTGGCGGGCAACGCGCGACGGCGGATAACCCGCTCGGAGCGTGATCAGGCTCAAGGCAGTAGAGTGACCGAACGCGTCCTTGCCGACCGGCCGCTGCACGACCTCCGTCTCCTCCGGACCGCGCTGCCTCCTGATGATGAGGTTTCGTCGTCGCCGAGGCCATGCTGGCCTCTGCGGGTGACGCCGGGCTGAAGGTTGCGCGATGCCCGCCGGAATGACAAATGCAACACGTTCACGTTAGCCGTATTGCAAGGTCGGACGGCTTGGGTCACGACCGGAACACCGGCGGATGGCCCACACCCGTGGGGCCGCTCGGGGAGGAAAGCTTGAAGGAGCCGTCAAGGTGATCGACGCCGCGATCCTGCCGGTCCAGCGCCGCACGCTCGCTCCGCTGGCCCTCGCCCTGCACCGCCTCGGCGTCACCGCCGACCAGACGACGGTGACCGGGTTCCTCATCGGGCTGCTCGCCATTCCGGCGCTCGCCGCCGAATGGTATCTTCTGGCGCTTCTTCTCATCTGCGCGAACCGCCTCGCCGACGGGCTCGACGGGGAGATCGCGCGTCTCACCCGGCCAACGGACCGCGGCGCGTTCCTCGACATCGCGCTCGACTTCGTCTTCTACGCGCTGGTGCCGCTTGGCTTCGCCTTCGCGGATCCCCAGGCGAATGCCCTGTCCGCGGCGATCCTCGTCGCGGCCTTCGTCGGCACCGGTTCGTCGTTCCTCGCCTTCTCGGTCATCGCGGCCAAGCGCGGCCTGCCCGCGGCGCGATATCCCTCCAAGGGCATCTTCTATCTCGGCGGGCTGACGGAAGGCTTCGAGACCATCGTCTTCTTCGCCGCGATCTGCCTCTGGCCCGGCCTGTTCCCGGTCCTCGCCGGGATCTTCGCCGCGGCCTGCGCCATCACCACGCTCACGCGCTGGCTTCAGGGCTGGCGGGCGTTCTCGGATTGAAATCCCCTCAAGAAGGACGGACATCTCATGCGTACACCGATTGCCGCTCTTGCCGCGCTGTGCCTCGCCTCGCCGGCTCTTGCCGACTGGCAGGAGACGCTCGATGCCGCCCGCGGTCAGACGGTCTACTGGAACGCGTGGGGCGGCGATCCCCGCACGAACGCCTTCATCGAATGGGCCGGCGACCGGACCGAGGACCTCCATGGCGTCGCGATCGAGCACGTTAAGCTGTCGGACACCGGCGAAGCGGTGAACCGGGTGATCGCCGAGAAGGCAGCGGGGCGCGACGAGGGCGGCTCCGTCGATCTCATCTGGATCAACGGCCCGAACTTCCTCGCCATGAAGGAACAGGGCCTTCTCCACGGCCCGTTCGTCGAGGAGCTTCCCAACGCGCGCCATGTCGACCTGCAGCCGGGATCGGCGGCCAGCGTCGACTTCACGGTGCCCGTCGACGGCTACGAGTCGCCCTGGCGGCTCGCCAAGTTCATCTTCGCCTACGACACCGCCCGGGCGGACACCCCGCCGGCGACGATGGCGGAGTTCGTCGGCTGGGCCGAGGCCAACCCCGGCAGGATGACCCACCCCACGCCCCAGAACTTCATGGGCGCGACGTTTCTCAAGCAGGCGCTCGTCGAGCTGGCGCCCGACTCCTCGGTCCTGCAGCAGCCGGCGACAGACGACACCTTCGCGGAGACGACCGCGCCGCTCTGGGACTGGTACGACGCGCTGCGCCCGAACCTCTGGCAAGGCGGCCGCACATTCCCCGAAAACGAATCCGTCCAGCAGCGGATGCTGAACGACGGTCAGGTCGACATCGCGATGTATTTCGACCCAGCGGCCCCCGCGGCGGCGATCGCGCAGGGTCTTCTGCCCGACAGCGTCCGGGTCTTCGTTCCCGAGGCCGGGTCGATCGGCAACATCAGCTTCGTCGCGATCCCCTACAACGCCGCCAACCGCGAGGGCGCGATGGTGGTGGCGAATTTCCTCCTCGACCCGGCGACGCAGGCGGAGATGCAGAACATCGAGGTCCTGGGCAGCTTTTCGGTCCTCGATCCTTCGACGCTTTCCCCGGAGGAGGCCGCCCTCTTCGACGCGCTGCCGTCCTCGCCCGCCTTGCCCCGGCTGGAGGACCTCGGGCCCACGCTTCTCGAACCGCATCCGACCTGGATGACCCGACTCACCGCGGAATGGGCCCGGCGCTACACTGAATGACCCGGGACGGCCGGCTCCTCCGCGGCGGGGTGCTGGCCGCCGTTCTGCTCGGCGTTCTCGCACCGATCCTGCTTGGTCTCTGGGAAACCGGCCGCGCGGCCTTCGGCGTGGTGCCGGCGATCGGGGCGACCGAGGCGTCGCTCGAGCCGTGGCGCATCCTCGGCGATCTTCCCGGACTCGGAACCAGCCTCCGGCTGACGCTCGTCACGGGCTTCGGCGCGACGATCCTGTCGCTGCTCGTGGCCATCGGCGCGGCGGCCGCGTTCCACGCCAGACCCCGGCGCGCGAGCCGGGTCCTCACGCCGTTCCTCGCGGCCCCGCACGCGGCCCTCGCCATCGGGCTCGCCTTCCTGATCTCGCCTTCGGGATGGATCGCGCGCCTCGTCTCCCCCTGGGCGACCGGCTGGGACCTTCCGCCCGACATCGCCACCGTGCACGATCCGTGGGGGGCGGCGCTCATTCTCGGGCTGATGATCAAGGAGGTGCCGTTCCTCCTTCTGGTGATCCTCGCCGCCCTCGGCCAGATCCCCGTACGCCGGCAACTCGCCGCCGCACGCGCCCTCGGCTACGGCCGCGGCCTCGTCTGGATCAAGGTGATCCTGCCGCAGGTCTATCCGCTGATCCGCCTGCCCATCTTCGCCGTGCTGGCCTTCAGCCTGTCGGTCGTCGACATGGCGATCCTGCTCGGGCCGTCGACCCCGCCGACGCTCGCCGTGGCGATCACGCGCTGGACCTTCGATCCGGACACACGCATGCTGATGCCCGCGGCCGCCGCAGCCGGGCTTCTCGCGGCGCTCACGGCGGCCGGCATCGGCCTCTGGATCCTTTCGGAGCGGGCGCTGTCCCGGCTCGGACGCTGGTGGCTGCGCCGCGGCGCCCGGGGCCTGAGCGCCGAACCCGGGCTTTTCATCGCGACCGCCAGCCTCTACGGGCTCCTCGTCCTCGGCGCGCTGTCGCTTGTCGCCCTCGCCCTCTGGTCCGTGACATGGCGATGGTCGTTCCCTCACGCCCGGCCCGAAAGCTGGTCGCTCGCCACCTGGTCGCGCCATGGCGCAGCCTCGGCCGAGACCGGCTGGACCACACTCGCGATCGCTGTGCTGGCGACCGGCGCGGCGCTCGCCCTCGCCATCGCCTGGCTCGAAGGCGAGGACCGCGCCCGGCGCACCCGGGCCCGCTGGGCCGAGCTTCTCGTCTACGTGCCTCTCATCGTGCCGCAGATCGCGTTCCTTTACGGGCTCAACGTCGCCGCCCTGCGGGTCGGCGCCCCGGGCGAGCTTCTGGCCGTCGCCTGGGCGCACATGCTCTTCGTCTTTCCCTACGTGATGATCGCGCTCTCCGATCCCTGGCGCCGTCTAGACCGCCGCCTCGTCTCGACCGCCGCCGCGCTCGGCGCGGGACCCACCCGTCGTCTCCTCGCCGTGAAGCTCCCGATGCTCCTGCGGCCGCTGATGACGGCGGCCGCGATCGGCTTTGCCGTCTCGGTCGCGCAGTATCTGCCGACGCTCTTCATCGGCGCGGGACGGGTCGCGACGCTGACGACCGAGGCCGTCACGCTGTCGTCCGGCGCCGATCGGCGCATCGCGGGCCTCTACGGACTTCTGCAGGCGCTCCTGCCCTACCTCGTCTACGCCATGGCGCTCGCCGTGCCGCTCTGGCTCTACCGCGACCGCCGGGATCTTCGGGGCGGAGGTCCGGCGTGAGCCTCGACCTCGTCGACCTGTGCGTCGCCCCGCGCGGCGGCGCGCCTCTGTTCCCGCCGCTTTCGACCGGCGTCGAGCCGGGCATCGTGACGACGGTCATGGGACCGTCGGGCATCGGCAAGTCCACGCTTCTCGACGCGATCGGCGGACATCTCGTGCACGCATTCGAGTGCTCGGGCCGGGTGATCCTCGACGGGCGCGACGTCACCGGTCTACCGGCCGAATCGCGCCAGATCGGCGTGCTGTTTCAGGACGCGCTCCTGTTCCCGCATCTCTCGGTCGGCGACAACCTCGCCTTCGGGCTCTCGCGCGACATCCGTGGCCGCGAGACCCGGCGGCGGGCCGTCGAGGACGCGCTGCGGCAGGCCGGGCTCGAGGGATTCCACGACCGCGATCCGGC
>CAZPOK010000126.1:0-9127 GCA_964587905.1 uncultured Rhodobacterales bacterium
CGGTCGGCGGGCAGCGCCGGGCATTCGTCGAAGCACATCACGATGTCCGAGCCCAGAAGCCTCTGGATTTCCATCGACCTTTCGGGCGAGAGCGTATGCTTTGACCCGTCGATGTGACTTCGGAATGTCACGCCGTCCTCGGTCAGCTTGCGAAGCTCCGCAAGGCTCATGACCTGGAAACCGCCCGAATCGGTCAGGATCGGCCGCGCCCAGTTCATGAACGTGTGAAGACCGCCCAGCCGGGAGATCCGCTCCGCCGTCGGTCGCAGCATCAGATGATATGTATTGCCGAGGAGGATATCGGCCCCCGTCGCCCGGACGCTTTCAGGCAGCATCGCCTTCACCGTCCCGGCCGTGCCGACCGGCATGAACGCCGGTGTGCGGATCTCGCCGCGCGGGGTCGAGATCACCCCCGTCCGCGCCTTCCCGTCCGTCGCATCGAGGTTGAATTCGAATTTCGAGGCCATTCCAACGTCCGCCGCCCGATCCGCGCTTGGTTACACCACGACCGGCCGGGATAACAATCGAAGGAATTCTGCGCGATCACTGGACGCGTCCGGCGCTATTCCTTATATCTTCACTCAACTAATACAGCGAGTGAACCGATGAGCGCAGAAACGTCCGAGATGCTCGAGGGGACGCCCCTCATCCGCCCCTCGTCCACCGAACACCCGCTTTACGACACCGTCGTCGAAGCCTGCCGATCCGTCTTCGACCCCGAGATCCCGGTCAATATCTTCGATCTCGGTCTCGTCTACACGATCGGCATTTCGGACGAGGGCGACGTCACGATCATCATGACCCTCACCGCACCGGGTTGCCCCGTCGCGGGCGAGATGCCGGGCTGGGTCGCCGATGCCGTCGAACCGCTCCCTGGTGTGAAGACGGTGAGTGTGGAACTGACATGGGATCCGCCGTGGGGCATGGACATGATGTCGGACGAGGCGCGGCTCGAACTCGGGTTCATGTAACTTGATGTAAGCGGAACGACACCCGTTGACGGGCGTTGGGCGGCATGCCCGCGCGACTTCAACGTGTCATGATGATCGCCGCCCTCCTGACGGCGACAGTCGTGGGGGCCGGTGCGCAAGCGATTGATCCATGGTTCAGCGTCGAAGAGGTGAACCGGGGCTTGGGCGCGCCGCCCGACCTCATCGACCGGCAGACGCCGCAGGCGACCGTCGAGAGCCTCATGACCGCCGCGCGACGCGACAACTTCGAGGCGGCGGCCCATCTTCTCGACCTGCGCGATCTTCCCACGGAGCAGCAGGCCGAGCTTGGTGCGGAGTTCGCCCGCAAGCTCGATCTCCTGATCGAACGACGTGTCTGGATCGACTGGAGCAGCCTGCCCGACCGCCCCGATGCGCTCGAGACAGGCGCGACGGATCAGAACGCCACGGCCGGTGAGCCGCGCAGGTCGCTGCGTCTCTGGACGCTCGATCTCGAAGGTCGCCCGGCGTCCATCCGGCTGAACCGGCTCAAGCCGGAGGACGGCGATCCGGTCTGGGTGTTCGCGCAACAGACCGTCGCGAACATCCCCGAACTCTACGAAGCCTACAGGCCGGCCGGGTTCGAACTCATGCTTCCGCCCGAACTCCGGCGCCGGACGGACATCGGCCTTCTGCGGTGGGAAGTGATCGCCCTGCCCCTGCTGCTCGTCGCGGGCTCCCTGACGGGCTGGGCGGTCTACCGCATCCTGCGGATCGTCTCCCGCTGGGCGTCGCGCCCGCTGACGACGGCCATCGTGCGCGCGACATACGGCCCGCTGGTTTTCGGCTCGGTGGCGGCGGTCGTCTCGGCGGCGAAAGCCTATGTCTTCATATTCTCGGGCGGGATCACGGCCGTGCTCGATCCCCTCATCGTGCTCGGGTTCCTGATCGCGCTCATCTGGCTGACGATCAACATCGCCGACGAGGCCCTCAATCACCTGAGCTTCTACGGCGGGACGGACCTGACCGACCGCACGGAGACCCGAAACCGCAGTCTCGCCACGCGCATCGCCGCGGCACGTCGCGCCTTCATCGTTCTCGTCACGGTGGTCGGACTGGCGATCGTCCTTGCCTCCGCGGGGCTCTTCGAGACACTCGGGATGGGCCTGCTCGCCTCGGCCGGCGCCGTGACGCTTATCCTCGGCTTCGCGGCCCGGCACATCCTGTCCAACATCATGTCGAGCCTGCAGATCGCGCTGAACCAGTCGGCGCGGATCGGCGACCGGATCGTGTTCCGCGACCATCTCTGC
Organism: uncultured Rhodobacterales bacterium; assembly: GCA_964587905.1. Classification (GTDB taxonomy): domain Bacteria; phylum Pseudomonadota; class Alphaproteobacteria; order Rhodobacterales; family Rhodobacteraceae; genus DAINOF01. The sequence continues at coordinate 2,240 of CAZPOK010000126.1, forward strand.
CACGTGGAGCGGATCAACTTCACCTACATCCAGCTTCGCGACTGGGACGACACGCGCATCGTGGTGCCGGTGACCGAATTCGTGTCGGAGCCCTTCGCCAACTGGACGCTGCAGGAGCCCGAGATGCTCCGCATCATCAAGCTCAAGTTCGCTCACGACGCCGATGTCGGCGCGCTTCGCACCGCATTCTTCGAGGTCGTCGAAACGCTCGACAAGGACGAGCTGGGCGGCCTCGACAGCGCGAGGGTGTCCGTGGCCGGACAGGACGTCTTCGGTATCGACGTATGGTTCTTCCTGCCCTGCGCCGACCCCAACACATCCTGGACCGTGGCCGCCGAGGCGCGCGAGAAGATCATGCGGCGCGCCGGGGAAATCGCCCGGGAGACCAATCGCCCGGTCTTCCCCGAGGCGGCGGCCGCCGAAGCGGCGTGAGTCGAATGTCCTGGATGGCATTTGCGTCCGACGCCCACAGGTGCGATCCGGAGACATGAGCGAACGAGAAAAGATGAGCGCCGGCGACCTCTACCGGCCCGGCGACCCCGACCTCGCCGCCGCCCGCGCCCGGGCGCAGGATCTCACCCGGCGCTACAACGCGACGATCGTCGGCGAGACGGACATCCGGGAGCCGATCCTCGCCGAGCTTCTGGGCGCCTGCGGGACGGGCGCGGCGATCCGGGCGCCGGTCTTCGTCGACTACGGATTCAACATCCGGATCGGACGGGACGTATTCATGAACTACGGCTGCGTGCTTCTCGACGTCTGCCCGATCACCATCGGCGACAGGACGCAGATCGGCCCCTATGTCCAACTCCTCGCCGCGGACCATCCGCGGGAGGCCGCGGTGCGGGACGCGGGCCTCGAGACCGGCCGGCCGGTCAGCATCGGCCGCAACGTCTGGATCGGTGGCGGAGCGGTGATCCTGCCGGGTGTCACGGTCGGCGACGACGCGGTCGTGGGCGCTGGCGCGGTCGTCACACGCGACGTGCCGCGGGGCCTGACGGTTGCGGGCAATCCGGCTCAACCGCTTCGGTAGAGCGCAGGCGGCGCGGGTGCACTTGCGCGCCTTGCGGATCCGACCTCCCGCCTTGCGACACGTCTCCGAAGGCATTACCTTGACACCAAGTCAAACCAGAGGGTGACCAATGTTCGGCATATCCGGCAACCAAGCCGTGACGATAACCCCGGCCGCCGCGAAGCAGATCTCGCGGCTGATGGAGAAGGAGGGCCATAAGGGTCTCCGCATTGGCGTCAAGAAGGGCGGCTGCGCAGGCATGGAATACACCATGGACTACGCCGCGGAAATCGACCCCCACGACGAGGTGGTCGAGCACGACGGCGCGCGCGTGATGATCGCGCCGATGGCGCAGATGTTCCTGTTCGGCACGGAGATCGACTACGAGATCTCGCTCCTCGAGGCGGGTTTCAAGTTCCGCAATCCCAACGTGGCCGACGCCTGCGGGTGCGGCGAATCGGTCAAGTTCAAGGATGTCGAGGAGCTGTCGGCGGAAGGGGACGACTAAACGCGCCTTATCTCGCCTGCTGGAGATGGACGTAGGTTTCGGCGTAGCGTTTCGTCAGGTGCTCGCCCGCGGTGATGACGAGGCCCGATCCGAGCGGCGCGACATTCGTGTCGTAGTTCGGATTGAAGAACAGCGGCACAGAAATCCTCTCCTCCAGTCCTCCCACCACGCGATGCGGGGTAGCCTTCACCGCTCCGTTCGTCCACATCTCGAGCATCTCGCCAAAATTCACCACGAACTCCCCCGTTTCGGCCCGGATCGGTTGCCAGGAGCCGTCGCGCAGCCTGACCTCGAGGCCGGCCCTGCCGTCCGTCGCCAGCAGCGTGAGGCAGCCGTAATCGGTATGTGCCGCAATGCCGAAGTCCCTCTCGCCCGCCCAGTCCGGCCGCGCCGGATAGTAGTTGCCGCGCAACAGCGCCATGGGCGTGTCGAACTTGTCGTCGAAATACGCCCGATCCGCGCCGATCGCCCAGGCGATACCACGGAGAAGCTCGAGCGCGACGGCGCGCGCCTTCGCGAAATAGCCCTCCACGACGGGGCGGAACTCCGGCGGCGCGTCGGGCCACGGTGTCGGCGCGTAGACCGGGAGGTGCGCCATCGGATCGCTCCCGGGCAGCGTCACGCCGCAGTCGAAGACCTCCTTGTAGTCGGGGTTGGCGGCCGGATCGACCTGTTCGGACTGCGGCGCGCCCCAGCCGCGATTCGATCCCGTCCGCGCCATGTCGACCGCGCGCTTGACGCTTTCGGGCTGGTGGAAGAACGCGCGGTAGCAGGCGATCGTCCGCGCGACCTCCTCGCCCGAGATCACGGTGTTTCCGAGCGTCAGGAAGCCCGTCTCCCGCGTGCCCTCGCGCACGGCGGCGAGCGCGCTCGCGTCACCGGCCCGAAGGGCGCTTGCGTCGATCCTCGGGATCATTTCGTCACCTCCGGCGTGTCGATGAGCCGTCTTGACCCTCGCAGTCTTCCTTGCCACCCCTGTGATGAAGATCACAAGAGGAGAGTCCGATGCGCCGCAAGCTTGCCGCCGGCAACTGGAAGATGAACGGGACCGCCGAGAGCTTGATCGAAATCGACGCGCTCATTGCCGGGCATCCCTCCCCGTCGGTCGATATCCTGATCTGTCCGCCCGCGACGCTGATCTCGCGCATGGCCGGCCGCACCGGACGGAGCCCGATCGCGCTCGGCGGACAGGATTGCCACTCTGCCGCGTCGGGAGCGCATACCGGCGACATCTCGGCCGCCATGCTCGCCGACGCCGGAGCGACACATGTCATCGTCGGTCATTCGGAGCGCCGCGCGGATCACGCGGAGACCGACGACATCGTCCAAGCCAAGGCCGAGGCGGGACTTGATGGCGGGCTGACCGCCATCGTCTGCGTCGGCGAGACCTTGGAGGAGCGCGAGGCGGGCCGCGCGCTCGAGACCGTGGGCGCGCAGCTTGCCGGCTCGATTCCGCAGGGCGCGACCGGCGCGACGCTCGTCGTGGCATACGAGCCGGTCTGGGCCATCGGGACCGGCAAGGTCGCGACGCCGGAGGAAATCGGCGAGGTCCACGCCTTCATCCGTTCCGAGCTCAGGACCAGTTTCGGAGAGGAGACGGCAGACGCGATCCGCATCCTCTACGGCGGATCGGTCAAGGCGTCGAACGCCGCCGAGATTTTCGCCGTGGGCGACGTCGACGGCGCGCTCGTCGGTGGAGCGTCCCTGAAAGCCGCCGACTTCTCGCCGATCATCGAGGCGCTCGAGAGCTCCGGTGGCTGACGTCACCGCAGGTCCGCCGAAGGCCGCGCGCGCGGAATCGCTGGGCGGGCGGCTTCTGAGATACAGCGCGTATCTCTTCGCGGGCATCTGCCTTCTGCCCATGGTCGCCGTCGGGATCGCGGCGCTGCAGGGCGGCGGCGACACGATCGCGTCGCTCGCCGCCACGGTTCTGCCCCGCTATACCTTCGCGACGCTGGCGCTCGTCGTGCTGGTCGCGATCGGCACCGGCCTGATCGGGGTCGGCGCGGCGTGGCTCGTGACGATGACGCGGTTTCCGGGAAGCCGCGCTCTCGAGGTCGCGCTGGCCCTGCCGCTGGCCTTTCCCGCCTACGTGCTGGCCTATGCCTACACCTATTTTCTCGACCACCCCGGCCCGGTGCAGGCGCTGTTGCGCGACGTCTCGGGATGGGGGCCCCGCGATTACTGGTTTCCCGAGATCAGATCGCTCGGCGGAGCGGCGGCGATGCTCACGCTGGTGCTTTATCCCTATGTCTATCTGCTGGCGCGCGCGGCCTTCCTCCAGCAGAGCGCGACCGCCTTCCTCGCGGCCCGCGCACTCGGGCGGACGGCGTGGGGTGCGTTCCGCGCGGTCAGCCTGCCGATGGCCCGCCCGGCGATCGCGGGCGGCGTTCTTCTCGCCGTCATGGAGACCATCGCCGACTTCGGGACGGTCGCCTATTTCGGCGTCCAGACCTTCGCGACCGGCATCTATACGAGCTGGTTCGGCCTGGCCGACCGGGCGGCGGCGGCGCAGCTTGCGCTTTGCCTGCTCGCCTTCGCGCTCCTTCTCGCCATTCTCGAGCGGATGCAGCGGGGCGCCGCGCGCCATCACGCGGTCGGGGCGCGGCACGAGCGGATGCCCACTGCCCGCCTCACCGGCTGGAAGGCGGCGGGGGCGGTGGTGGCCTGCGGCATCCCGGTGCTTTTCGGCTTCGCGCTGCCGGTGGTCCTGCTTCTCGTCATGGGCATAGGCTCCGGGCAGGACCTGTTCAGCGCGCGCTATCTGGCCTTCATCCAGAACTCGGTCACGCTGGCCAGCATCGCCGCGGTCGTCACCGTCTTCGGGGCGGTGCTCATCGGCTTCACCCAGAGGCTCCAGAGTTCGCCCGCGACAGAGGCGGCGGCCCACATCGCCAGGATCGGCTATGCCGTGCCGGGAGGCGTGATCGCCGTGGGGCTGCTGGTCCCCTTCGCCGGGTTCGACAACGCGCTCGATGCCTGGATGCGGGCGACCTTCGGGATCTCGACGGGGCTGCTCTTCACCGGGTCGATCTGGCTTCTGGTCGTGGCCTACCTCGTGCGGTTCATGGCCGCCGCTCTTTCGGCCTACGACGGGGGACAGTCCACGATCCATTCCAACATGGACGCGGTCGCCCGGACCCTCGGCCATTCGCCTGCCGGAATGCTCCGTCGGGTCCATCTGCCGATCCTGCGACCCTCGGTGCTGACCGCCCTTCTCATCGTTTTCGTCGACGTGATGAAGGAACTGCCGGCGACGCTCATCATGCGACCGTTCAACTTCGACACTCTGGCGGTGCAGGCCCACAGGCTCGCCTCCGACGAGCGGCTGAACGGCGCCGCGGTGCCGAGCCTCGTGATCGTCGCGGTGGGGCTGCTGCCGGTGGTCCTCGTCTGCCGGGGACTCGGCCAGAAGCGCAGCGAGCCACGGGTGGGATTCACTCCCGAAACCTAGAAGCGCGAGGGCGGATGGGTGGTCAGGTACCTGACAGGATTTCCGATGGAGTCACCATATCTCAGTCCGCCGCATCGCGCCCCCTGCTCTGCGCGCGCTCCCGGGCCGACGGGCTTTGCGACGGCACGAAGGGCACCTCGGCGACCTCGGCCGGCACCGGCCGTCCGCTCTCCTCGGCATAGGCATCGGGGAGTTCCACTTCGAGCGGCGTGTCGACCTCGCTGAGGCTCCACGGCACGTAGCCCAGCGCGATGTTGGTTTCGAGTTCAGGCGACCACCACGGCGAGGTCACGTAGCCGCAGCGCGCGCCGCCGGCCGCGCGGATCAGCCAGAAATCGGGCGCGTAGTCGGTGACGGGATGTCCGCCCATCTTCAGGCCGACGAGCTTGAGGCTGAAGGGATAGCTGCCCGCGTCGATCGCCGCGCGCTGCTTTTCGAGCGCCTCGCGGCCGATGTATCCGGCGGTCTTCTTGCGCGGCACCTGATAGGCGAGGTTAACCTGGAACGGCGAGGTTTCGGCGTCCATGTCCTGCCCCCAGCTGAGGATGCCGGCGGCGATGCGGCGATGGTGGCCGGGCGCCACCACGCGCAGGTCGTAGCGCGCGCCGGCCTTCAGGATGGCGTACCAGACGTCCTCGGCCGCGCGCATCGCGTTGCGCACGTAGACCTCGTAGCCCTTTTCGCCGGAAAAGCCCGTGCGCGAGATCAGGACGTTGGCGCCGCCGATCTCGGTCTCCATCAGCCCGTAGTACGGCAGATCGTGCAGGTCCTCTCCGACGATGTCGGTCATCAGGCCCTCCGACAGCGGACCCTGGATCTGGAGCGGCGCGACGTCGATCTCGTCGATCTCGACGTCCCATCGGCGGGGCGTGTTGACGCCCTGGAGCCAGAGCATGAGGTCGCTGTCGGAGATCGAGAACCAGAATTCGGTCTTCGAGAGCCGGAGCAGGACCGGATCGTTCAGGATGCCGCCCTTGTCGTTGCACAGAATGCAGTACTTGCCGTGCATCGGACGGATGCGTGTCGCGTCCCGGGTGATGACGGTGTCGACGAACGCCTCGGCGTCGGGGCCGCGGACGGCGATCTGCCGCTCGACCGCGACGTTCCAGAGCGTCACGCCCTCCACCAGCGCGCGGTACTCCGCCATCGCGCCGCCGTCTTCGGGGCGGACGTAGCCGCGCGGGTGGTACATGCGGTTGTAGACCGTCGCGCGCCAGCATCCGGCTTCGACCGACAGGTGCCAGAAGGGCGACTTGCGCACCCGCGTCGAGACGAGCATCTCGACAGGGGTCGGTCCCGACTGGCGCAGGTTCACGGGGACGATCCGGTCGGACTGGTCGACGCCGGAGACGTTCGGGTTTCGGGTGTTCGAGGTGGCTGTCGACATGGGCGGTTCCTCCTTTCCGCTCAGGTCGAGTCCCAACCCGCGCTGGAAAGGCCGGTTCCTTTCAGCAGCTTCCCCCGTGGGGTCTGCGACGGGCCTCCTGCGGCGCCGCGACGGAAAAAGGGCGCGCCGTCGGCGCGCCCTCCTGATCGTGGCGGATGCCCGGTCGGGGCGTCCCGCGCCGGGCGTTTACTCCCAGCCGGCCGAGTTCAGCACCTCGACCGCCGCATCGATGTTGTCGGCGATGTCGGAGAGGTCGATGGTGTCGGGCCGGAAGATGCCGAGCGCCGCCACGGAGGGCGCGAGCCCCACGCCCGCCACGGCGGGGTATTCATCGTTGCCTGCCGAGAAGTACTCCTGCGCCTGATCCGACGCGAGATATTCAAGGAAGCGGACCGCGTTCTCCCGGTTCGGAGCATTCGCCGCGACGCCCCCGCCGGAGATGTTCATGTGCGCGCCGATGCTGCTCTGATTGGGGAAGACCCAGCCGATGTTGGCGAGCTGTTCGGGCGTCATCTGGTCGTCGCCCT
>CAZPOK010000127.1:0-9072 GCA_964587905.1 uncultured Rhodobacterales bacterium
GGCGTGGCGTCCACCACGAACCGCTCGCGGCCATAACGCGAGATTCACCCGCGACGCTTCATGTTTTTTTGGTAACAATACCGGGGGATGGGGAGAATAGTGGGCCGATGGAGAGTGTTCGCTTCACCGACTTCACGATGTTGCGGAACGCGCGCCGGCTCATGCGCGAGGGCATGGACGTGGCGGTCGGAGCACGCGCCTTCGATCTGCTCGACCTTCTGGTCGCTGCCCGGGACCGCGTCGTCAGCCGCGACGAGATCATGGCGACCGTCTGGCCTGGCACGGTGGTGGGCGAGAATAATCTCAACGTGCAGGTCGCGAACCTGCGCCGAATCCTCGGGCCCGAGGCGATCGCCACGATCCCCGGGCGCGGTCTGCGGTTCGCGCTCGACGTCTTCTCCGAGGGTCCCCTCGCGCTCGGACCGCCGGACCGGCCTTCTGTCGTCGTCCTTCCCTTCTCGGATCTCGGCGGGGATCCGGAGCTTGCGTGGCTGGCCGACGGGTTCGTCGAAGACATCACGACCGAGCTTTCGCGCTTCCGCGACCTCTTTGTGATGGCGCGCAATTCGGCCTTCGTCTACCGCGATATGCCGCGCGACCTCCGCGTGATCTCCCGCGAGCTCGGCGTGCGCTATGTCGTCGAGGGCAGCGTGCGCGCCAATCCGGAGCGTGTGCGGGTGACGGCGCAGTTGATCGACGCGACGACCGGTGGCCACGTATGGGCCGAGAACTTCGAGCGTGACCTCGCCGGACACTTCGAGACGCAGGCGCGCGTCGCCCGCGCCATCGTGACCTGCCTCGCACCGCAGATCGACCGGGCCGAGGCGGAACGGATCCGTACGGCGTCTCCGGAGGACCTGACGGCACACGGCATGGCGCGCCGTGCCTGGTCGGTGATCTCTGCGGGCGACATGGCCTACGACCGGGGACCACGCGACGAAGCAGCAGAGCTCGCACGGCAGGCGCTGGCAATCGACCCAACGTCGGGCCTCGCCTGGCGGGTGCTGGCCTGGGTCGCCTGGTGGAACCTCTACCATGCGACCACCGCCTCGGTACCGGGGACGCTGGCTGAAGGCATCGACGCGGCCACGCGCGCCATCGCCGCCGATCCGACCGACCACCATGGACGCAGGCTCCGCGCACTTTTGCATTTCATGAGCCGGAACACCGAAGCCGGGCTGCCCGAGCTCCGGCAGGCGCATGAGATGAACCCCAACTGCGCCGTGACTCTCGCCTGGCTCGGTCTCTACGAAGGCTTCAGCGGAGACGTGACGAGGGGCGTTCCCCTGGCCGAGGCTGCGCTTCGCCGTAGCCCACTTGACCCCTCGCGTGGCTCGCTTCTCGCGGCGCTGGGGTTCGCGCAATTCGCCGTGCGGAACTACGCGGCCGCCGCCGAGGCGGCCGAGGCCGCGCTCGCCGAGGCGGCAGGGAGCGCGACGCCGCTGATCCTCGGAGCGATCGCCTGGGTGGGCGCGGGGCGCCTCGACCGGGCCGCGGCGGCCTTCGTCCGGGTCCAGGAGATCGCGCCGTCGCTGGTGGAGGCGCGACTGGCCGGGAGCTGGCTGACCTCGAACCCCGACTACCTCGCGCGGGCGCATACCTTCTTCCGGGTGGCCGCCGGCGTGGCCCCGCCCGAGGCGGCCGACGCGCTGCGGTAGAAGCTGCCGGTCGGGATTTAGATCATTTTAGCCGCACTGGGTGACGAAGGCCACGGGTGCCGCCCACACTCCGACCCGCGGGGACGGCGCGGATGCCGTGTCCGCCGATCCGAGGGAGGGTCCACCTATGCCGTTCTACCTCTATCAACTGGCCTATTCCGGCGAGGCCATCAAGGCCATGGTCGCCAATCCGTCCGACCGCGAGGCTGCGGCGCGCAAGCTGGTCGAGGCGCTCGGTGGCAAGTTGCACCACCTGTTCTTCGCCTTCGGCGAATACGATGTCGTCTGCCTGATCGAAGGCCCTGACGACACCTTCATGATGGCGGGGGCCGCAGCGGTTGCCTCGGCCGGCACCGTTTCGAAGTCGGCGACGACCAAACTCATGACCTCGGCCGATGCGATGGCCGCTATGTCGAAGGCGGGCGAGATCACGGGCGCCTACCAGGCCCCGCATGCATAAGCCCTTCGGGGCGGCTGGAAGGCCCTCGGCCGACCGCCGTCCGCGATCTCCGGATTTGCAGGGAGCCTCCACATGACCTCGACCCCCGAGGCGATGCCGCACGATTGGATCACGCTGCATCGGCTGCGCTTTCCCTCGGCCGTATCGGCGCGGGAGCGGAGCTTCGACCCGGTGGCGGAAGCCGCATGCTGGCGGTTCTGTCCGCAGCATACGCCGGGCGAGGACGGCCTGGCGACGCTGACCTCGGACACCTGGGGCGGTCTCGGGATCTGGTCCAGCCGCGACGAGGCCGAGGCGATGCTGGCCGACCCGGGCGCCATAATGCCCTGCCTCTCCGAAGCCGTCACCTCCTGGCACTGCCTCGCGATGCCGATCTCGCATCGCGGGAAGGTCAACTGGCGCGGACCCGTCGAGGACGGAAGCGCGATCCGCGCAGCCCCTGACGATCCGGGCGGCCCGCTGGCGGTCGTCACTTCGGCAGGGTTCCTTTCCCGCGACGCCTCCATGCTGCCCCGCCTCCGGCGGTTCGTCGCAGGTGTGTCCGAGGTGATGGCGTGGTACGGCACCATGTCTGACAACATCCGCAACGACGTCTTCAACGGCCCGGACGGACGCGAGGGGTTCACCCTCTCGCTCTGGCGATCCGACGACGCCATGCGCGCGGCCGCCTACCAGCCCGGCCGCCACCGCGCCCGCATGGAGGACTCCCGCGACGGGCTGCTGATGGACTATTCGTCCTTCACCCGGCTGCGCGTCATCCGCAGCCACGGAGACTGGGAGGGCGACCCCCTGGCCGAGTTGCATGAGGGAGTTCCGGCATGACCCACGACATCGCCGCAACCGCCGCCGCCTACACCGCCGCATGGAACAGCGGCTCACCCGAGGCCGTGGCGTCGTTCTATGCCGAAGACGGCGGCATCGTCATCAACCGCGGCACGGCCTGGGAAGGCCGCGCCGGCGTCGCCGCGATGGCGGCGGGGTTCTTCGCGGACGTCCCGGACCTCAGCCTCGCCTGCGACGGGCTGCGCATCGCGGGCGATCACGTCGCCTATCTCTGGACCTTCACCGGCCACCATGCCGAAACCCGCAACCCCCTGCGCATATCCGGCTGGGAAGAGTGGGACCTTGATGCCGAAGGCAAGGTGGCCGCGTCGCGCGGTTGGTTCGATGCGGGGGATTACGCGCGTCAGGTGGGCGGATGAGACTGGATCGGGACTGCCCCAGCGACGTCCGGCGGCGCTCCGCCGCTTTGGGGAGACGGAGTTGACCACGGGAACGGCGGAGAAGAACGGCCGGCTCTGGGGCGCGCGCGCCCGCGACTGGGCCCAGGTGCAGGAGGGGCAGTTCGCCGCCGCCTATCACGCAGTGCTGACGCGCGCAGGCGTCCGGCCCGGCACCCGGCATCTCGACGCGGGCTGCGGGGCGGGCATGGCCGCGCGGCTCTCGGCCTCGCTCGGGATGGCGGTCGCGGGGATCGACGCTGCGGAGGGCATGCTCGAGATCGCGCGGGAGCGCACGCCGGGCGGCGACTTCCGGCAGGGCGACCTCGAGACGCTGCCGTTCGAAGACGATGCCTTCGACCTCGTCACCGGCTTCAACGCCTTCCAGTTCGCGGCCGACGCCGCGCGGGCGCTGCGGGAGGCCGGGCGCGTGACGCGGCCCGGCGGTGCGGTCATCATCATGACCTGGGGCGATCCCGAAGGCATGGAGGCCGCTTCCCTCGTCGCCGCGATGAAGCCTCTCCTGCCGCAGCCGCCGCCCGGGGCGCCGGGCCCGTTCGCGCTTTCCGACGAAACCGCGCTCCGCGCCTTCGCGGCCGCGGGCGGACTGACCCCGGTCGAGGTCTTCGATGTCGAAACGCCCTGGGCCTACCCCGACGAGGTTACCGCCCTGCGCGGCATCGGCTCCTCCGGTGTCGCCGTGGCCGCCGCGCTGCACGCGGGCGAGGCCGCCGTCGAGGCGGCGAACCGGACGGCTCTCGCGCCGTTCCGGCGTGCCGACGGCAGTTACCGCGTGGGCGCGCGCGCCCGCTGTCTCGTTGCCGCCCCCTGACAGGGGCGGAGGTCAAGATGCCCGACGAAGCGGGGCACCGCGAACACGAAGGAAGAGCCATGAACGACCTGGAGAAGACCGTCCGACAGTTCCATGAATCATGGGACCTGCGCGAACCGGAACGCGGCGCCGCCGTCATCGCGCCGGATTGCCGGTTCGAGGATGTGGCGCGCGGCGAGGCGCAGATAGGCCCCGACGGCTATCGCGCCGATTACCATCGGTGGCGCGCGGCTTTTCCGGACGGCGAGGTCAAGGTCGTAACCGTGATTACCGGAGGCGACGGGCCCGACGGCTGGGCGGTCGTCGAGTTCCTCAATCGCGGAACGCAGACCGGAACGCTACATTCGAGCCTTGGGGATTTTCCGCCCACGGGACGACGAATGGAGGTACGCTACTGCTCCGTCATGCGCGTCGAGAACGGCAAGGTGGTCGAGGGGCGCGACTACTATGACAGCACCAGCATCGCGCGACAGCTGGGGCTGGTGTCATGAGAGCTGCTGCCGCCTCCCGAGGTAACTGCAACAGGAGATGCCGATGAACCTGCCCGCCTTCTTCGATGCCATGCCCGCCCTCGACGTGCCGTTTCCCGAGGACGTGGTCAGCACCCAAGCCGTCCGCTCCGACGCGGGGCTCGTGGCGTTCTTCCGCTTCCACGAGGACATGGACCTGCCGCCCCATTCCCACGGTCCCCAATGGGGCACGGTGATCGCAGGCGAGATCGTCTTCACCGTCGGCGGCGAGACGCGCACCTATGGCCCCGGTGACAGCTACGACATCCCGGCGGGCGTCGAGCACGGCGCGCGGATCCGGTCGGGGACAGTTGCGATGGACGTCTTCGCGGAGACGGACCGCTATCCGCTGAAGGCACGCTGAGATGGCCGTCGCCATTGCCCGTGCGGAGACGCCCGAGGATCTGGACGCGGTGCGCGGCCTGATCCGGGAATTCCATCACTGGGCGATGACCAAGGTCTCGCCGGGAACTGCACCCCCAACCTTCGCGAACTTGGACGCCGAACTGGCCGCACTTCCGGGCATTTTCGGCCCGCCTGCGGGATGCCTCCTGCTGGCGCGGCTGAACGGCGAGCCGGCGGGTTGCCTTGCCTTCTTCGGGCGCGAAGCCACGACGATGGAGGTCAAGCGGATGTATGTCCGTCCCGCGGCGCGCGGCCACCGGATCGGGGAGCGGCTGGTCACCGACATTCTGGCTGAGGCGCGGCGGCTGGGCTATCGCCGCTTCGTCCTGTCCAGCCACCATTCCATGCATCACGCTCACGCGATCTACCGCCGGGCGGGGTTCCGCGACGTGCCGCGCTCGGCGGACTTCCCCACCGCCGAACCCGACATCGCGATTTGCATGGAGATGATCCCTGCCCAGGACGCCCCTCAGGAGAGCCGCCTTGCCCGATAGCAAGGATCCTTTCGCCCACCACCCCGAACTGCGCGGCCGGATCGCGGACCCCGAGACCTCCTTCTTTCGGACGTTCAGCGTTGAGGCAATGATTGCAGAGGACCCCCATCTGGAGGCGTTGCGCGACTGGGTCCATACCGACGCGCAGCGCGAGGCGATCCGGGCCGAGGCCCTGGTTGGCCATTCGGGAGATCTGTGGATCTTCGGTTATGGGTCACTGATGTGGGACCCGGCCCTGAGCTTTGCCGAGGTGCGGCGCGCGCATGTCGCAGGCCATGCCCGCCGCCTGATCCTGGTCGATACCAGAGGCGGCCGCGGCACGAAAGAGGCGCCGGGCCTGTTCGCGACGCTCGATGCGGGCGACGGGTGCGAAGGGCTGGCCTTTCGGATCGCGGCGGAGGATGTCGAGACCGAGACCGAAGTCCTGTTCCGGCGCGAGATGATCGCGCCCGGCTACCTCGCCCGATTCATCCCCGCCCGGATCAGCGATGCGGATATCCGCGTGTTGGCCTTTGTCGCGGATCACGACGTTCCGGACGTGCGCCCCGAACTGACTTACGAGGAACAGATCCGCTATGTCGCTCATGGGGCGGGCGATCTTGGCACAAGCCGGGACTATCTTGCCAACATCGTTGGGCATTTCACGCATCTTGGGATTACCGACGACCACTGCACCGACCTCCTGCGCGAGGTGGACGCCTACCTTGCGGCGCAGGCCGAACAGGAGCCCGCCCGATGACCGCGCCGATCCCCTTCTTCGACGGCCATAACGACTTCCTGCTGCGGCTGATGAAGAGCCCCGCCCCGCGGGAGGAGACATGGCTCGGCACCGCTGGCCGGGGTCACCTCGATCTTGCCCGGATGAAGGAAGCGGGCTTCGCGGGCGGACTCTTCGCGATCTTCGTGCCGCCGGTGTCGAGCGGCCCGCCGCCCGATTTCAAGGCGCTGATGGCCGATCCGCCCTACGCCCTGCCGATGCCGCCCGAGATGACCCATGCGCAGGCCCAGCCCGACGCGCTGACCATGGCGGGCCTCCTCCACTGGATGGAGCGCGCGGCGCCCGAGGACTTCCGGGTCTGCCGGTCGGTCGCCGAGATCCGGGCGGCGATGGCCTCGGGCGTGATCGCCGGCGTGATGCACATGGAGGGCGCCGAGGCGATCGGCCCCGACCTCGACGCGCTTTACCTCTTCCAAGACATGGGCCTGCGGTCGCTGGGCCCGGTGTGGAGCCGGCCCACGATCTTCGGCCACGGCGTGCCGATGGCCTTCCCCGGCAGCCCCGACATCGGGCCGGGCCTGACGGAGAAGGGCCGCGACCTCGTCCGGCTATGCGACGAGCTCGGCATCCTCATCGACCTGTCGCACCTGAACGAAAAGGGGTTCAACGACGTGGCCCGCGTCTCGACCGCGCCGCTCGTCGCCACCCATTCCAACGCGCATGCGCTCTGCAACAGCCCGCGCAACCTGACCGATCGGCAGCTCCACATGATCCGGGAGCGCGGCGGCATGGTCGGCTTCAACTTCGCCACCTTCTACCTCAACGCGGACGGTCGGGCGACCAGCGATACAGGCTGGGACGTCATGCTGCGCCACCTCGACCACCTGATCGCGCATGCGGGCGAGGATCATGTGGGGATCGGGTCCGATTTCGACGGCTGCGTCCTGCCCGACCTGATCGGCGACGTCGCCGGCGTGCCGCGCCTTCTGCAGGCGATGGCGGCGCATGGCTATGGCGACGACCTGATCGCCAGGATCGCGCGGGAGAACTGGCTCGCCTGCCTCGAGCGGTGCCTGAAGGGATGTCGGCCATGACGAAACCCGCCAGGATTCCGCCCTTGCGCCTGACCCGCGCTCTCATCGACCGGATGCCGCCGCGCACAGACGAACGTGGGCCGGTCTTGCTTGAGGACCCCCCGCCGGAGGTTTATGAACAGAACGCGGCCGATATCCTCACATGGTTGGGTCCGTCCGGCGATGTTTTGGGTCTTCGCAGCGGGCTCCCTTATCTGGAACCCGCGCATGGAGGTGGCCGAGCGCCGTGCCGCTCATGTCGCGGGATGGCGCCGGGCGTTCTGCCTCGCCGACCGGCGCTTTCGCGGCTGCCCGTCGATGCCGGGGCTGATGATGTCGCTCGACCGGGGCGGCGCCTGTTCAGGTGTCGCGCTCAGGATGGACACCGGCGACGATCCGCAGGCCGCTCTGGTGAGCCTACTGCAAAAGGAGCCTCCGCTTCCTCCTGAACGGGTGACGGCCGAAACCGACGCCGGTTCCGTGCAGGCGATCCTCTTCGCCGCCGATCCAAGATTTCCGCTCTACAGTCCAGAGCCCGACATCGACGAGCTTGCCGACATCCTTGTCTCCGCCGTGGGGCACATCGGAACGATGGCCGAGTATCTCTTGAACACCGTCATCGAACTGGAACGGGCCGGCATTCACGACGTCCATCTCTGGCGCCTGCAGGAGATGGTGGCGGAGCGGCTTGAACGTCTGCCGGAGCCAATGGCCACCACACTCGGTCTGGCTTCCGGAGGACAGCCCGGAGATCAGAACATTCCGCCAAGCGAGTAAATGCCAATGCCCATCAGTCTTCATTCCAGCACCGAGCGGCCTGCCCGCGCCGACATCGATCCGCTGCTGACCGCCAATTACGAGGAACTGCAGCCAAGGCTTGCCGAAATCGACAATCCGTCCCTCGATATCCCGATCTGGATCGCGGGCTTCTGGAGCCACGCCGATAAATACCTTCCGCCCGACGGCCGCACCTGGATCGTGCGTGACGAGGCCGGGCGCGCGGTCGGCTGGGGCACGCTGCGCCGGGTGCGACCAGATGCGGGCGAGATGAAGCGGCTCTTCGTACTGCCCGACGCCCGCGGCCGCGGCATCGCACGGCGTCTGGTGCAGGCGCGGATCGACGATGCACGCGGCATGGGCTTGCGGCACCTGCTGGCCGACACGGTGCGCACCAACGTGGAGATGCAATAGCTCTACCTGAGCTTCGGCTTCCGCTTCATCGACGCCTGCCCCGGAAGCGGCACGGCCCGCGCCGATCCGAAGGCGGCCGCGAACCTCACGTTCATGCAACTCGACCTTTGACCCCAAGGAATGGAGACCCAGATGACAGCATCCGGCCACCGATGCCCTTTCCCCAGGCGTCGGGGCGCACGAACATGCGTTTGATCTCCACCGTCGTCGCGTCCTGCCCGTAGAAGGCGACGCAGCCCGCGGGCGCGCCGTCCAGCCGCGCCAGAAGCAAGCAGCCGGCGGGCGGCCCGAAGCGTCCGGGCAGGCCGCCGAGTTCCTTTTCGAGATTGGCGAAGACCGGGGGAGTCGGTGGTTCCGTTCCCTTGGCCGCGGCGGTTGAGCGTGAACTGCCTTCTGCCAACCAAGCAAGCCTCAGTCACTGCGGTCGCTGGCGGCCAGTGGACCGCAATGCACGTCAAAGCGCTGTGCCACGCGGTCGAGAACCTTCTGACAATGCGGGATCTCTCGCGTGG
>CAZPOK010000128.1:0-9037 GCA_964587905.1 uncultured Rhodobacterales bacterium
TCATGTCCCAGCCCGGCTCGAATTCGATCTCGACGCTGGCCGATCCCTCGCGCGACCGCGCCTCGGTCCCCGTCACACCCTCGACGGCCAGAAGAGCCGGCTCGAGCACCTGCACGATGGCCGTGTCGACATCCTCGGCCCCCGCACCGTCCCAGCGGACGGATACATCGACTTCGTCGATGACGACGTCGGGGAAGAACTGCGCGCGCATGTTCGGAAACGCCGTGAGGCCGAGCACGAGCAGGACGACGAGAAGGAGGTTGGCCGCCGTCCGGTGCCGCGCGAAGTAGGAGAGAACGCCGCCCGCCGCGCCGCCATAGGCCATCCGGGCCATTGATCAGCCCCCCATCCTGGACTCGATGCGCTCGACCATTCGGGCCGGCACCCGGTCCTGCCTCAGCTGCGCGAGTACCCGCTCCTTCGCATCCGCCGGCATGAACCGGTTGCCCTCGACGAAGGCCATGAGCCGCGCGCGGCGATCGGGATCGAGTTCGACCAGATCCGGCTCTTCCGGCACGGCGGCCTCGCCCGGTGTCGCGGGCCGCACCGGGCGCACCTTGATGCCGGCGCCCAGGAGCGGCGTGCGCTCGGCGACGATGTCCTGGCCCGCGAGCGCCCGCGCGCGGACGATGACCTGATCGCCCTGGCGGCGGAGCACCTCGACGGTGGCTTCGCCGAGCCGCTCGTCCTCGCCAACGACGAGCACGCGCCCGGCGGGATCGACCGCGGAGGCGGGCAGGAGCGCGACGTCTTCGAGCGGATCCTCCTCGACGCGAACCGTCACGAAGTCCCCGGGCCTGAAGCCCGCCGCTTCGTCGAGCCGCGCGAAGATGAGCCGCCCGGTCTGTCCTTCGCCCACCGCCGCGCTCTCGCGGCTGATCGCGCCGGAGGTCACGATGTCGGCTCCCATGACGTCCAGCGAGACGACGACCGGCAGCCCCTCGAGCCGCCCCGTCTCGTCCAGCAATCGCGCGTATTGCGAGGTCGAGACCCGAAACGACACTTCGAGTGCCTCGGGATCCACGATCTGCGCGATCCGTTCGTTGGGAGAGACGAGCCCGCCCTCGACGACGGCCACATCGCTCAGCACGCCCGAGAACTGGGCGTGGATCTCGGTATCGGCGAGCCGCCTTTCCGCCTCCGCGAGCGCGATCTCCTGGCGCTGGAGCGAGGTTCGCGCCTGGTCGATCCGCGTCTCGGCCTGGGCCGTCCCCTGGCGGCGCGAGAGGACCGCTTGCCGCGCCGCCGCCGCCGCCAGTTCGGCGGTCTCGACCGCGGCCTCGGTGCCGACGCCGCGGTCCAGGAGATCGCGCTGCCGCCCCAGCGCCCGCTCCCGGAGCCCCGCCTGTTCCTGCGCCGAAACGAGATCGTCCTGCGCGAGCGTGATGTTGCGCTCGGCGTCGCGCAGATCCGCCTGCGCTTCCGCCAGCGCCGCCTGTGCGAGGTCGAGCGCCGATTGCGCGTCCGCCGGGTCGATCTGGACGAGCAGGTCACCCGCCGTCACCGATCCGCCATCCTCGACGGCGTCCGCCACCCAGACGACCGCACCGCCCGCAGCCGCGCGCAACTCGAGCGTGCGCCGGCTCCGCACCTCTCCGAAAGTCGACAGCACCGGCGCCACGGTCGTCGGCTCGACCGTCACCACGTTGACAGCGATCACGCGCTCGCGCGCCGGGCGCTCGGGGGCCTCGCGCGCCCAGCGCGCCTCGAGCGCGCCGTAGACGATGTTGCCCGCCAGAGCGACAAGCCCGAGCGTGACCGACAGAAGGAACACGCCGATCAGGCTGTTGCGCAGAAATTTCATGCGGAGGGGTCCCTGGCCCGTAACAGAATGCCCTATATCTAGGATGACGCCCGAAAACGCCAAGCAACAAGACCGTTACGTGCGAGAACGCTACTTCCGTCGCCCGTGCTCGTCCAGCCTGGGCAGTATCTCGACGAAGTTGCACGGTCGGTGGCGATAGTCGAACTGCCACTTCAGGATCTCGTCCCAGGCGTCCTTGCAGGCCCCGGTGCTGCCGGGCAGCGCGAAAAGATAGGTCCCGTTCGCGACGCCCCCCGTCGCGCGGGACTGTACGGCCGAAGTGCCGATCTTCTGCATGGACACGATCGTGAAGACCGTGGCGAAGGCCTCGATCTCCTTCTCGTAGACGTCCCGGTGCGCTTCGACCGTCACGTCCCGCCCCGTCAGCCCCGTGCCGCCCGTCGTGATCACCACGTCGATGCCGGGATCGTCCACCCAGGCGCGCAGCTGATCGGCGATCTCGCCCCGCTCGTCGGGGAGGATCGCGCGGGCGGCGAGGACGTGCCCGGCCCCCGCGATCCGGTCGGCCAGCGTCTGCCCCGACCGGTCTTCCTCCAGCGTGCGCGTGTCGCTCACCGCCAGAACCGCGATACGGACCGGCAGGAACTCCTTGGTCTCGTCGATCCGGCTCATGTCCTCAACCTCGCCTGCAGCATCAGGAGATCGTGCCAAGCCTCCTTCTTCGCGTGCGGATTGCGCAGAAGGTAGGCGGGATGGAACATCGGCAGCGCCGGCCGTTCCAGCGCCTCGGTCCACTGCCCCCTGAGCCGCGTGATGCCCTTCCGCCCCAGAAGCGCCTGGCACGAATGGTTTCCCATCAGCACGAGGACGTCGGGATCCACCAGTTCGACGTGCCGCCGGACGAAGGGCAGCATCATGCCCATCTCCTCGGCGCTCGGGTCGCGATTCTGCGGCGGCCTCCACGGCAGCACGTTGGTGATGTAGAGCGCGTGGTCCGCATCGGGCAGGTGCCGCCCGAACCCGATCGCCTCGAACATCCGGTCGAGGAGCTGACCCGCGCGCCCGACGAAGGGCAGACCCTGAAGATCCTCCTCGCGCCCCGGCGCCTCGCCCACGATCATCACCCGGGCGTCGGGATTGCCGTCGGCGAAGACGAGGGTCCGCGCCCCCTTCTTCAGGTCGCACCGGTCGTAGGCCGCGAGCGCGTCGCGCAGCGCCGGCAGGTCCGCCGCCGCCTCCGCGAGCCGCCGGGCCTCGGTCACCGGGTCGACCTCGTCGGCCGGCGGAAGCGGCGCCGCGGGCTCCCGCGCGGCGGGCTTCGGCGGCGCGGCGGACAGCTCGTACCGGTTCACCGGGCCATCGCCGATCGCCTCGTCCGCGCCGAGTTCGATCTGCCAGAGGAGAAGCGCCTTCGCGGCGTGAAAATCGAGGTCGATGCCCATGAGTCGGAACTCTAGATCAGCACGGCGCCGGACACCATTCGGCCGTTGCCGGTCTCCATCTGTCGAAAAATATCCTCGGGGGAGCGCGAGGGGGCAGACAGCCCCCTCGCACCGGTCCGGCAGCGCAGGCCGCCGGAACCCTTGTCCGTCTTTCGCCCGCTTCCTATAAGCGGACCCAAGGCAGGGAGACCTCATGACGTTCCGCGCGCGCCACCTTCTCGGCATCGAGCACCTCGCGCCGGACGAGATTCGCGCGGTGCTCGACCTCGCCGATCACTACGTCGAGCTCAACCGCAGCCCCGACAAGCACGCGGGCGCGCTTTCCGGGCTGACCCAGATCAACATGTTCTTCGAGGCCTCGACCCGCACGCAGGCCTCTTTCGAGCTCGCCGGGAAGCGGCTTGGCGCGGACGTGATGAACATGGCGATGCAGGCGTCCTCGCTGAAGAAGGGCGAGACGCTGATCGATACCGCCCTCACGCTCAACGCGATGCATCCCGATCTCCTCGTCGTCCGCCACCCGCAGTCGGGCGCGGTCGACCTGCTCGCGCAGAAGGTCCCCTGCGCTGTGCTGAACGCGGGCGACGGGCGCCACGAGCATCCGACGCAGGCGCTTCTCGACGCCCTGACGATCCGGCGGCGCAAGGGGCGGCTCCACCGCCTCTCCATCGCGATCTGCGGCGACATCGCGCATTCCCGGGTGGCGCGGTCGAACATCCTGCTCCTCGGCAAGATGGAGAACCGGGTGCGCCTGATCGGCCCGCCGACGCTCCTGCCCGCGGGCGTCGCGGGCTGGGGCGTCGAGGTCTTTCACGACATGGAGGAGGGCCTCTCTGACGTCGACGTCGTGATGATGCTGAGGCTCCAGAAGGAGCGCATGGACGGCGCCTTCATTCCCTCGGAACGCGAGTATTACCACCGCTACGGGCTCGATGCCGAGAAGCTCTCCTTCGCCAGGGACGACGCGATCGTGATGCATCCGGGCCCGATGAATCGTGGGGTGGAGATCGACGGAACGCTTGCCGACGACATCAACCGATCGGTGATCCAGGAGCAGGTCGAGATGGGCGTCGCGGTACGCATGGCGGCGATGGATCTTCTTGCCCGCAACCTGCGAGTCGCGCGCGCCGACGCGGGAGTGATGACATGACGCTGCGGAACCGGTGCCCGGAAGCTCCGCCGTTCACCGGCGTTGACGCCGGAGGAGGCGTGCGATGACCCAGACCCTCACCATTCCCCCCGACGAACAGGGTGTCGTGCGCGTCTTCGACATCGAACTCGAGGGCGGCGCGGCCGAGGCTTTCGCGACCGATCCTGAAGCCCCGGCCCGCGCCCTCGGTCTCTCCGAACTGAACACGCGCTACGTCGATGTCTTTCCGGTGAGCCGTCTCGCCGGTCTCTCGCTGACCGACTACCTCGTCGAAGGCCACGGCATCCCGCCCGAAACGCTCGACGCGCACGCCCAGGACCTGAACGGACTCCGCGGCCACGTCGCGGTCATCACGTCCGGCGCCTTCGGCGACGGCGCCCGCACCCTCGAGGTCGCCGCACCGCTCCGGCATGTCGCCACCCTCGCCGAGGACAGACCGGAGTTGCACTTCGGCGACCTGCCGTCAGAGGGCGCGAAGCGGCAGGCCACTCCCACCCCCGAGGCCGCCCCGGCGCAGGACAATGGACGTCCGTACACGTCCCGCCGCGTCGTCGCAGCCGTCATCCTGGTGGTCTTCGTGCTCGCGATCGTCCTGTTCGGAGCCTTGACCTGATGGCCGTCCGCACTGTCTTCCGCCCCGATCGCGCCGCATACGTCCGCGCGCATACCTGGATGGCGGCGGTCGCCATGGCCGCGGGGATGGCAGTGCTCTGGGCCGTCGGCAACCCGCATGTCTGGACCGGGGCGATCGGCGGCCTTGCCGCGATCGGGCTGCGCGGCTGGTACCTCGCCTCGGAGGAACTGGCCGTCGAGTGGACCCTCACAGACGCGCGCCTCGAAGGCCCCGGCTGGCGCAACATGGCGCTGGCCGATATCGAGACGGTCCGCATCCTGGGCAGCTACGTGCAGGTGGTGACGGTGCAGGGCGACAAGCACCTGCTGAAGTATCTTGCGGACCCCGAGGGCGCGAAGGCCGCCATCGAGGCCGCGCGCACCCGCGCGCTTTCGGAGACCGCCGCAGAATGACCGCCGCGCTTGTCACCAATGCCCGACTGATCGACCCCGAGGCGGGCGACGTCCGCGAGGGCGCGGTGCTGATCGAGGACGGCGTGATCGCGCGCGTCTTCGACGATCCGGAGCCTTACGGACTCGCTGCGATTCCCATGCGCAACGCCGCCGGCCGGTTCCTCGCCCCCGGCATCGTCGATATCGGTGTGAAAGTCTCCGAACCCGGGGAGCGCCACAAGGAGAGCTTCCGCTCCGCAGGCCTCGCGGCTGCCGCAGGCGGCGTGACGACCATGGTCACGCGGCCCGACACTCTCCCGGCCATCGATAATCCCGAGACGCTCGAGTTCGTCACGAGGCGCGCCAATGAGGCCGCCCCGGTCCGCGTTCTTTCCATGGCCGCGCTGACGAAGGGCCGGCAGGGCCGCGAGATGGTCGAGATCGGCTTCATGATGGACGCGGGCGCGGTGGCCTTCACCGATTGCGACAGCGTTGTGACCGATACCAAGGTGGCAAGTCGCTGCCTGACCTACGCGAGGCAACTCGATGCCTTGGTCATCGGCCACCCGCAGGACCCGGGCCTTTCGGCGGGCGCGGCGGCGACCTCCGGCAAGTTCGCCTCGCTGAAGGGCCTGCCCTCGGTCAGCCCGATGGCCGAGCGCATGGGCCTCGATCGCGACCTCGCGCTGGTGGAGATGACGGGCGTGCGATACCACGCCGATCAGGTCACCACCGCCCGCGCGCTGCGCCGCCTCGGCCGGGCGAAGGCCGCGGGGCTCGACATCACGGCGGGCGTCTCGATCCACCACCTCACGCTCAACGAACTCGACGTCGGCGACTACCGCACCTTCTTCAAGGTGAAGCCCCCGCTGCGGTCGGAGGACGACCGGATGGCGGTCGTGGAAGCGGTGGCCGAGGGCCTGATCGACGTGATCTCCTCCATGCACACGCCACAAGACGAGGAATCGAAGCGTCTTCCCTTCGAGGAAGCCGCCTCGGGCGCGGTGGGTCTCGAGACCCTCCTGCCGGCCGCGCTCCGCCTCTACCACTCGGGCGATCTCGATCTGCCCGCGCTGTTTCGCGCCATGTCGCTCAACCCGTCGAAGCGCCTCGGCCTCGACACCGGCCGCCTCACCGAAGGCGCGCCGGCCGACCTCGTCCTGTTCGACGCGGGCGCCCCCTTCGTGCTCGACCGCTTCAGGCTGCGCTCGAAGTCGAAGAACACGCCGTTCGACGGGCAGCGGATGCAGGGAAAGGTGCTCGCCACCTGGGTCGCGGGCCGCCGGGTCTTCGGAGACTGACATGCCCGAGATCACCTCGACCCCCGCGATCCTGCTGATCGTCGCCGCCCTCGCCTACCTTTTGGGGTCGGTCCCCTTCGGCATCGTCATCACGCGGAGCATGGGGCTGACCGACATCCGCCGGATCGGCTCGGGCAACATCGGCGCGACGAACGTGCTTCGGACGGGCAACAGGCTCGCGGCCTTCCTCACGCTCGTCCTCGACGCGGGCAAGGGCGCCGCCGCCGTCATCGCAGCACGCGGTCTCGTCGGCGAGGACGCGGCGCAGGTCGCCGCCGTCTTCTCCTTTCTCGGCCACCTCTGGCCGGTCTGGCTCGGTTTCAAGGGCGGCAAGGGCGTGGCCACCTTCCTCGGCGTCGTCCTCGCGCTCGACTGGCCGCTGGGGCTCATGGCCTGCGCGACATGGGTCGTGATGGCCCTCCTTCTGCGCATCTCGTCGCTCTCGGCGATGACCGCCGCCGCGATGACCCCGCTCCTCGCGGCGATTCTGGGCGGAGGCGAACTCGTCGCCATGTCGATCGTTCTGGCCTTGCTGATCTTCCTCAGGCACCATGCGAACATCCGCCGCCTGATTGCAGGCACCGAGCCGCGGATCGGACAGAAGAAGAACTCGGGATAATTCAATGGGATTTCAGGACGCCGTCAGAAGCTGCTTTCAGAAATACATCGTCATTACTGGACGGGCGCCGCGCTCGGAATACTGGTGGTGGGTGCTCTTCGTCATCCTCGGAAGTCTTGCGGCGGGCCTCCTGGACAGCCTCCTGTTCGGCTCCGGCGAGAACGCCGCCAACGTCCTAGAACCGCTGTTCGGTCTCGCGGTGTTCCTGCCGTCGATCTGCGTCGGCGGCCGTCGGCTCCACGACCGGGACATGTCGGCGTGGTGGCTCCTCCTGATGCTGATCCCCCTCATCGGGCAGCTCGTCCTGCTCGTGATCTATCTTTTTCCGGGAACCCCCGGCCCGAACCGGTTCGGGCCCGATCCGCTCGGCCGCGATCAAAACGACGCGAACCGCGCGCAGCCCCGCGATCCGCCCGATGACGGGACGTTCACCCGGTCAAACATCCCGAGCACCAGGGGCGACGACCAGAGTTGATCGCCGACAGGGAATTCCTCATCGCGTTCGACGCCCTGCCGGTGGGAGGCTACGGCGGCACCTTCGAGGGCCGGCGCTACCGGATCGTGAAGTCGCAGTTTTCCTGCGCCCGCAGCCAGAAGCTTCTGGCCGAGGAACTGGGCGGCACCGACAGCGTCGCGTTCAACCTCTACAGGCTGGCGTCCGGCGAGGCGCTTCTCAAGCCATGCGAGATGAGCCCCGCCAAGGTCCGCGCCTTCGTGATGGGCGTCACGGCGGACTGACCCGCCAAGACATTCATCGAAAACGTTCAGGTGGGCTCATGGCGAAGCGGCGGGCGCGCCCACCGCGACGCGGGCGACCTCAATAGCTGTACTCGCCGAAGACCCGCGTCACGTCGCCTGCCCACTCGCCCTCGTACTTCGCGATGAGTTCGTCGGCTGGCGTGATCCCGGTCTCAACGCTGTCCTTCAGTGCGTTGAGAAAGTGCGTCTCGTCCGGCACGAGCCCGCCCGACCCCGGGATCGCCCGCGCCCTGAGCCCCGCCTCCGCGATCTCGACGAGCTCCCGGGCGAGGTCGTGCAGCCCTATCCCGTGGCTTTCACCGTCGAGCGCGGAGACCGAGGCCGCGACGCGCAGCCCCTCCCGCGTCTCGGTGTCCCAGCCCTTCACGAGATCCCAGGCGGCGTCGAGCGCCCCCTGGTCGTAGAGGAGCCCGACCCAGAGCGCGGGGAGCGCGCAAAGGCGCCGCCACGGCCCGCCGTCGGCGCCGCGCATCTCGATGAATTTCTTGACCCGCGCCTCGGGGAAGATCGTCGTGAGATGGTCTGCCCAGTCCGACAGCGTCGGGATCTCGCCAGGCAGTGCCGGCAGCTTGCCCTGCAGGAAGTCGCGGAACGACTGCCCGCGGGCGTCGATGTAGGTGCCGTCGCGGTACACGAAGTACATGGGCACATCGAGCGCGTAGTCGACCCACCGCTCGAAGCCGAAGCCGTCCTCGAACACGAAGGGCAGCATGCCGGTCCGGGCTGGATCGAGATCGCGCCAGATGCGGCCACGCCACGACTTGTGGCCATTGAGCCTGCCTTCGAAGAACGGCGAATTGGCGAAAAGCGCCGTCGCGACCGGCTGAAGCGCCAGCGCGACGCGCATCTTCCGGACCATGTCGGCCTCGGACCCGAAGTCGAGGTTCACCTGCACCGTGCAGGTGCGGTACATCATCTGCTTTCCGTGGGTGCCGACGCGATCCATGTAGTCGGTCATCAGCCGGTAGCGCCCCTTGGGCATCATCGGCATCTCGT
>CAZPOK010000129.1:0-9006 GCA_964587905.1 uncultured Rhodobacterales bacterium
AAGGCGCTGGTCCTGCGGCTCTGGGGCGACCGGGTGGGCCGCGTGGCCGAGGACGCGCGCGATCCCAAGACGGCGCTGCAGGAATGGGCGCAGGCGCGCGGCATGAAGCCTCCCGCCTACGAGCAGGTCGCCCGCTCCGGCCCCGACCACGCGCCCGAATTCACCATCCGGGCGCGGCTGGAGAACGATGCCGCGGCCGAGGCGCGCGCGCCGTCCAAGCGCGCCGCCGAGCAGGCTTCGGCACGGGCGCTCCTGGCGCAGGTCGACCGGGGGGAGGGCTAGGCGACCGGGGCAGGGCGCGGCGACGGCGCCCGCGGCCGGCCCCGGACGTGCCGGCGTCGATCACCCGTGATCGCTTCGTCGATGGGCCGCGCGCCGGTCGTCTCGCGTCTGGCCAACGCCTCCCGCCTTCGGCTATGGGAGCTTCTTGCAGAAAAGGACGCCTGCCATGACCACACGCTGCGGCTTCGTCGCGCTGATCGGCGAGCCCAATGCCGGCAAGTCGACCCTGCTCAACCGCATGGTCGGGGCGAAGGTGTCGATCGTCACCCACAAGGTCCAGACGACGCGGGCCCGGATCCGCGGCGTCGCCCTCGAGGGCGCGGCGCAGCTGATCTTCGTCGACACGCCGGGCCTGTTTCAGCCGCGCCGCAGGCTCGACCGTGCGATGGTGGCCGCCGCCTGGGGCGGGGCGGCCGACGCCGACGTGGTTGTGCTGCTCGTCGAGGCCCATCGCGGCCTGACCGAGGGGGTCCGGACGATCCTCGACGCGCTCGACATGCAGGTGAAGGGCCGCCCCGTGGTGCTCGCCATCAACAAGATCGACCGGGTCGAGGCGCCGGCGCTGCTGAAGCTGACCGAGCAGATGAACGCCGCCCACCCCTTTGTCCGCACGTTCATGATCTCGGCCGAGAAGGGCCACGGCGTGGACGACCTGCGCCGCTGGCTGGCCGACGAGGTGCCGGAGGGGCCGTGGCTCTACCCGGAGGACCAGATCGCCGACCTGCCGATGCGGATGATCGCCGCCGAGATCACCCGCGAAAAACTGACGCTGCGGCTGCATCAGGAACTGCCGTACCAATTGACCGTCGAGAGCGAGAGCTGGGAGGAGCGCAAGGACGGATCGGTGCGCATCGACCAGGTGATCTACGTCGCCCGGGAGGGCCACAAGGGCATCGTGCTGGGCCGGAAGGGCGAGACGATCAAGGCCGTGGGGCAGCTGGCGCGGGCCGAACTCGTGGAATTCCTCGGCCGCAAGGTGCATCTCTTCCTGCAGGTGAAGGTACGGCCGAACTGGCTCGACGAGAAGGAGCGCTATTCCGAGATGGGGCTCGACTTCTCCGACGGGAACGGCTGAGGGCGGGATGTCCGCGCGCCTGACCACCCATGTCTGGATCGGCGCCTACCTCATGCGGCTGCGCGCCCGGAACATACCCGCCTTCATCGTGGCCAAGGGCGACCCCACAGCCGGTGCCGTCATGGTCAAGCTCAACACGCTCGACGGGCGGGCCGCGCTGTTCCAGCGCAGCTTCGACCTCGCCACCGGGTCGCGCGCCTGGGTGGTGCTGGCCGAGGGCGACGAGGCATCGGTCGACGCGTCGATCGCCAGGCAGCGCTCCTTCGACCGCGATCTCTGGGTCGTCGAGGTCGAGGACAAGGCGGGACGGCACCTTCTGGACGAAGAGGGGCTTGCGGATTAGTCCTCCTGACGGATCGGGGGCGGCGGGCCGATCCCGGTGACGATCAGGGTGCCGTCGGGCCGCACGAGATACCACCAGCCGCCCCAGGTGTGAACCTCCTGCCCACGCGGATCTCCCCCCGGTTCGTCGCGGAAGTAGTAGAACAGCGCGTTCGAGGCGTAGATCACCACGTTCTGGCCCATCCAGTCGATCGTCTCGACGAGATAGCGGCTCACGTCGTCGGAGATCGCGACCTCGTCCGTGGGCGAGGTGACGAGTGGCCAATCCTCGAGGCAGCGGTTCCGGCAGGAGAGAAGCGGCGTGATGTCATCGCCGCCGCGGACGCCCGTGGTGACGAACGCGTAGACGGGACGGTCGTTGGCCACGAGGTGGGCGCCGTACTCGTCGCTCTGGGCGACCTCCAGCAGCGGATCGTCCTGCGCCGCGGCGGGGGCCGCGAGCGCGATGAGGACGAAGGCGATGATCAGGCGGCGCATGAGTGTCTCCGTGCGTGGCTGGGCTCTGAGGGAAACCCGCGGCGCGGCGGACGGGTTCCGCTTGTCTCGCGGCGTGCCGGGGCGATACTGCGGGGCATGATCGGATGGCGCGAAGAGGGGACGCTCCTGAGCGTCCGGCGGCACGGCGAGACCTCGGCGATCATCGAGGTCTTCACCGAGGGCCACGGGCGCCACGTTGGCGTCGTGCGGGGCGGCGCGTCGCGCAAGGTGGCCCCGATCCTGCAGCCCGGCGCGCAGCTCGACCTGGCGTGGCAGGCGCGGCTCGACGAGCACATCGGGAGTTTCGCCGTCGAACCCGTCAAAAGCCGGGCTGCGGCGGTGATGGGCGACCGGCTGGCGCTGGCCGGGCTCAACGCGATGACGGCGCTGCTGTCGTTCACCCTGCCCGAGAGAGAGCCGCACCAGCTTCTCTATCGCCGGTCGCTCGTGCTGTTCGATCTTCTGGGGACGAACGACGCCTGGCCGGTCGTCTATCTCCGGTGGGAACTGATGCTGCTCGAGGAGATGGGCTTCGGGCTCGATCTGGGGCGTTGCGCGGTGACCGGTGCGCGCGACGATCTGGTCCATGTCTCGCCGAGGTCGGGCCGGGCGGTGAGCGCCGCAGGCGCGGGGGACTGGGCCGACCGCCTGCTGCCGCTGCCGCCGATTCTTCTGGGCCAGGGCGTCGGGTCGACTGCCGAAATCCTCGAAGGCCTCCGGACGACAGGGCATTTCCTCGCCCACTGGCTCGCCCCCGCCCTCGGCGACAGGCCTCTGCCGGAGGCGCGCCAGCGCTTCGTCGACACTCTGGCGCGAGCGGGCTGACGGTTACGCCGGTGTCGCCAGAACCGCCGCCGCCGCGCGGTCGAGCGCGGTCTCGGGCGATGTGAACGAGACGCCTAGAATGTCCCGCGCGCGCGAATTGTCGAACTGCGGTGTGGCGCCGAGCGACGGCATGATCGACCGGACGGACGCGTCGAAGAGCGCCATCACGCGCAGAAGGAGCGGGGGCGCGACGCGGGTCGCGATCCTGCGGTCGGGATAGCGCGCCTTCAGATGCCGGGCCATGTCCGGCATCGACAACGATCCCGACGAGGCGATGAAGCGCCGCCCCGCGCTCTCCGGGCGCTCCAGGGCCGCGACGTGCATCGCCGACACGTCCGCCACGTCCACCACGCCGAAGCCCACATCGGGGATCATCGGGTCCTTGCCCGAGAGCAGGCGCTCGACCACGCGGAGCGATGAGCCATAGTGTCCGTCGAGCGGCTCGCCGAGGACGAGGGACGGGTTGACGGTGGTCAGTTGCATCCCGGAATGCTCCGCCACGAAATCCCACGCGGCTTTCTCGGCGAGCGTCTTCGACTTGTAATAGGCGGAGGCGCGGGGATGGCTGGTCTCGCTCCAGTCCTCTTCGGTGTAGACGCCGCCCGGCTTGTCGGTCGCGTCGATGGCGACGACGGAGGAGGTCAGGACCACGCGGCTCACGCCTGCCGCCCGCGCCGCATTCAGCGCGCGAAGCGTGCCGTCGACGGCGGGACGGATGAGGTCGTTCTCGTCCTTCGGCTGCGCGAGCGGGAAGGGCGAGGCGGTGTGGACGAGCGCGTCGGCGCCGTGCATCGCCTCCGTCCAGCCATCGTCCCGGGTGAGGTCGAGCGCGACGAAGGAAAGCCGGTCGAGCGCCGCCGGATCGTCTAGGCGCGGTCGCAGGGCATCGCGGACCTCGGCCTCGCGCTTCGTCGAGCGCAGCGTGCCGCGCACGGAATGACCCGCGTTCAGCAGGTCGAGCGCGATCCGCTTCGCGATGAACCCGGTGATCCCGGTCAGGACGACGGTCTGGGGCACGATACGGCTTCCTTTTTGACGCACGCCGGGATGTAGCGGCGCCCTCGCCCGAGGCAATGATCAGAAGAGACGACCGGCAGGACTGCGGCGCCCGGCGGTCGAAGCACGGCTATCCCAGGAGTCTGCGTGCGATGACCTGCGCCTGGATCTCGGCGGCCCCCTCGAAGATGTTGAGAATGCGCGCGTCGCAGAGGATGCGGCTGATCGCGTATTCGAGCGCGAAGCCGTTGCCGCCGTGGATCTGGAGCCCGTTGTCGGCGCAGGACCACGCCACACGCGCGCCAAGCAGCTTGGCCATCCCCGCCTCGAGATCGCAGCGCTTGTCGTTGTCCTTCTGCCAGGCGGAGAAATACGTGAGCTGGCGCGCCACCATGATCTCCACCGCCATCATGGCGAGCTTGCCGGAGACGCGGGGAAACGCGATCAGCGGCTTGCCGAACTGCTTGCGGTCCTCGGCATAGCGTATCGAGACGTCGAGCGCGGACTGGGCGACGCCCACCGCGCGGGCCGCGGTCTGGATGCGGGCGCTCTCGAAGGTCTGCATGAGCTGCTTGAAGCCCTGGCCCTCGTCGCCGCCGAGCAGGCTCTCGCCCGTCACGCGGAAGTCGTCGAAGTTGACGGTGTATTCCTTCATGCCACGATAGCCCAGAACCTCGATCTCGCCGCCCGAGAGGCCCGGATCGACGAAAGGCATCTCATCCGTGCCCGGCGTCTTTTCGGCGAGGAACATCGAAAGGCCGCGATAATCGCTGGTGTCGGGGACCGTGCGCGCGAGAACCGTCATGACATGGGTCCGCGCGGCGTGGGTGATCCAGGTCTTGTTTCCGGTGATCACCCAGTCGGCGCCGTCCTTCTTCGCGCGGGTGCGCAGCGCGCCGAGATCCGATCCGGTGTTGGGTTCGGTGAAGACCGCGGTGGGCAGGATCTCGCCCGAGGCGAGGCCCGGGAGCCACTTTTCCTTCTGGGCATCGGTGCCGCCGCAGAGGATGAGTTCTGCCGCGATCTCGGACCTGGTGCCGAGCGAGCCCACGCCGATGTAGCCCCGCGAAAGCTCTTCGGAGACGACGACCATCGACGCCTTCGAGAGGCCGAAGCCGCCGAACTCCTCGGGGATGGTCAGGCCGAAGACGCCCATCTCGGCAAGCTCGCCCACGACCTCCATCGGGATCAGCTCGTCCTTGAGGTGCCAGTCCTGCGCGAAGGGTTCGACCTTCTCGACCGCGAAGCGGCGGAACTGCTCGCGGATCATCTCGAGCTCGTCATCGAGCCCTGTGCGGCCGACGGTGACGTTTGCGGACTGCTCGCTCATCAGTTCGACAAGGCGCGTCCGGGCCGCCTGGGTATTGCCCTGCTGGGTCAGCGTCATCACGGCGGGGGTCATGAGGACGCGCTGGTCTTCCTGGCTCAGCCCGAGGTCCTGCGGACGCACGATCTCTGTCTGGCTCATCGGGAGGCCGCCGTAGAGCTGCCAGAGGTATTCCCCGAAGGCAATCTGGTGGAGAAGCTGCTCGGTCTCGGCGAACGCGCCGTTTTCCTGAAGCCGCTCCGCCCAGCCCTGCATCTGGCGCAGCGCCTCGACATAGGTCGCGACCCAGGCGAGGCCGTGCGCGGCGGTCTGGTTCGCCTCGAGCGCGGCGCCGGATACGCGGCCGCCATCCGTGACCGCCGCCCGGACCGCTGCGACCGAACGCTCGAGCAGCGCTTCGGCCGCCGGAACGGCCTCGGCCGTCAGCGCTAGCAGGCCGTCGAGGATCGGCGAGGGGGCGGTCATGGAGGCATCTTGTCCGTCATGCGGCATGCGGGCTACTCCTTTTTCTGCAGTTGCGAAGCGATCTAGCCCGCGACCCGAAGTTAAGCAAGAAGATTTCCTTGCGGACCTCGTGCGCGCACGAATGTGTCGCACGTGATTCCGGGTGCGGTCGTCGGGTGGTCGCGTTATAGCGCTGCGCGAAGCGGGAGTCGCGCATGCCTGAATTGTCGTTGGAAATCTGGGCCTTCGTGGTCGGCGTCACGCTGTTTGCCGGGTTCGTGAAGGGCGCGGTCGGGTTCGCCATGCCGCTCATCATGGTTTCGGGGATGACCGCCGTACTCGATCCGCGGCTCGCGGTTGCCGCGATCGTCCTGCCGATCGTGCTTTCGAACGGACTCCAGACGTTCCGCAAGGGCCTCGGCCCTGCGGTCGAGGCTATCCGGGACAGCTGGCGCTACGTCGTCTCCGTCTGTATCGCGATCGCGATCTTCGCGCAGTTCGTGCCGCATATCGATCCGCAGGCCTTCTACCTGATCCTCGGAATCCCGGTCGTGCTGATCTCTCTGGTTCAGCTGTTGGGCGTGCGCTTCACGATCGCGCCGGAGAACCGGTGGTGGGTCGAATGGATCGCCGGGATCCTGTCGGGCGTCCTCGGCGGCCTCGCCGGCACATGGGGCCCGACGACGGTCCTCTACCTCATGGCCATCGACATGCCGAAGGTTCGCCAGATCGTGGTGCAGGGCGTGATCTACGGGGCGGGGTCGGTCACGCTTTTCTTCGCGCACATCGCCTCGGGGGTGCTCAACCCCGGCACGGCACCGTTCTCGGCGCTGATGATCCTGCCCGCGCTCCTCGGCATGTGGGTCGGCTTCAGGGTGCAGGACCGGCTCGACCAGCAGGTGTTCCGCCGGGTCGTGCTGTCCGTGCTGATCGTGGCGGGCCTGAACCTCGTGCGGCGCGGGCTGTTCGGCTAGGCCCGCCCCGCCTCATCCCGAGACCTGTTCCCTGAGGATCGACGCGGTGAGAGAGAGAAGCAGGTAGACCCCGGAGAATACGAAGAACGTCAGCAGCGTGTTCTCGAACGCCCGCGGATAGGTCGCCTCGTCCGGCGGGATCGGATTGACGCCGGTGGAAAGATACCGCACCTGGCGGTTCGCCTCCACCCGCGCCGCCTCGAGCTGTTGCAGCGCCTCCTGCATCATCAGCGTCCGGGTCTCGAGATCGACTTCGGCCAGCCGGAGTTCCGCGCCGATCCGAGCGAGCGAGGTGGTCTCCCCGCCGTTTTCGGTGAGCGGCGCGCGAAGTTGGTCGATCAGGCTCTGGAGCCGCGCGATATCGCCTTCCACCCCCTGCACGCGCGCCTGGTTCGGCGACGGGTTGTCGAGAAGCTGCTGGAGCTGGAGCCGCTTTTCGGCGAGCTGGACCTCGAACCCGGCGATCTGCTGCATGACCGAGGCGCTTTCGGACGCCGGGTCGAGCACGCCGAGCTTTTCCTGAAGGTCGAGGATGCGCGCCTGCGACGCTTCCATCTTTGCCTCGGCCTCCCGGAAGCTTTCGGTCGCGCCCTGCATCTGGTCCTCCCGGAGGCGAAGGCTGAGATTGTCGACCTGTTCTTCCGCATATCCGATCAGCGCCCGCGAGAAGGCGGCGCTCGTCTCGGGATCGGCGGCGATCACCTCCATCTTCACGATCCCCTCGGTCGGATCGTAGCCGATCTTCACGTGATCGGCGTAGTGCCGATACGCCTGCTCGTTGGTGGCGCCGGGGTCGAGCCGCTGGATCGGGTCGATCACGGACCGGCTGAAATGCGCCTTGTACCCGAGATCCTCCTCGAGCCTCAGCATCGATTCCCGCGACTTGAGATAGCTCTGCACGGTGATCGAATCCTGGCTCGTCGCCATGCCGGTACCGGCGAGCATGCCGCCCAGACCGCCGCC
The DNA here is from genome assembly GCA_964587905.1 of uncultured Rhodobacterales bacterium. GTDB lineage: Bacteria > Pseudomonadota > Alphaproteobacteria > Rhodobacterales > Rhodobacteraceae > DAINOF01. The sequence goes on from CAZPOK010000129.1 coordinate 7,706, forward strand.
GGAGGGCTGGTCGGCCTGCTGGATCACAAACTCCGAGTTCGTGGCGTACATCGGCGTCGCGACGTTGTAGAAATAGAAGCCCGCGAGCATCGTGGGAAGCAGCACAAAGAGCGCGAGCCGCGCGCCCAGCCATCCGAGCCTGCGCTGGCGCCGGCGCGCGATGTCGCGCTGAATCGCCGCGATCTCCGCGGCATGGCCGACAGGGGCCGCGGGTTTCGGATGCGCGGGAACCCTGCGGTCGGGCTGCGGCACCGTCTGGGGCAGGGCGGGGGTGCGCGCGGCGGCCTGTTCGGGCGCGACGAGCTTGAGCAGGTTGGACCGGTCGAGCGGATCGATCCCCTTCTCGCGCAGGAGGCGGACCGCGTCGGCGTCGTCCTTGGCATCCAGTCCGTGGTGATGCGCGAGCCTGCGGGCGATGCGCAGCTGCCGTCCCGTCATCCCCTCCACAGGGGTCTCCGTCGCGGTCGCCGCCGGCGGCGCCGCCGGAGCCGCGCCGCCGGCCGGAACCGCCGGTTCCGCCTTGCGCGCCGTGGGATAGGCGGCGTCGCCGAAGCCGTCGTCGGTGCGGGGGCCGGGCTGCGGGTTCGGCAGTCGCGGTGACGGGACCGAGGTCTCCCCCGGTTTCCGGATGCGAAACTTCCTAGCCTTGGGGTTCGTAGTCATAGAGCTGTTTCGCTTCTTCCAGTGTGTCGAACAGGTGCAGCTTGCCGTGGCGCAGCACGGCGGCGGTGCGGCAGAATTTCTCGAGAGTCTCCGGCTGGTGCGAGACGACGATCACCGTGGCCGTCTCGAGGCGTTGGCGCAGGATGGTGCCGGCCTTCTGATTGAACTCCACGTCCGTCGAGGCCGGCATCCCCTCGTCGATCAGGTAGATGTCGAAATCGAGCGCGAGAAGGAGCGCGAGAGACAGCCGCCCGCGCATGCCCTGGCTGTAGGTGCCGACGGGCATCTCGAAGTATTCCTCGAGATTGCAGAGCCAGCGGCAGAACGCCTCGAGATAGTCGGGATCGAGCCCGTAGAGCCGCGCGATGTAACGGGCGTTCTCCCGGCCCGTCAGGCGCGGGACGATCCCGCCCATGAATCCCAGCGGGAAAGACACGCGGCAATCCCGCTGGATCTCGCCCTCGTCGGGCTTTTCGATGCCCGCCATCATGTTGATGACCGTGGTCTTGCCGGTGCCGTTCGGCGCGAGAATCCCGAGCGAGTTTCCCGGCTCCACGCGCATCGACGCGCGGTCAAGAATCACCTTGCGCCGCTGGCCCGTCCAGAAGGACTTGCTGACCTCTCGGAACTCGAGCATC
>CAZPOK010000130.1:0-6167 GCA_964587905.1 uncultured Rhodobacterales bacterium
CCATCTCCCGGCGGCGCTCGTGGATCGTATACCGGAAGACCCACTGGCCACCGCCGTCCTCGCGCTTGACCAGACGGAGGCCATTGCCGTCCTCATGCTTGCCGGGAGGGGCCGATTTGACGAACAGCGCGCTGAGTTTTGGCATCAGGAATATCCCCCATCACATCCCCCAACTTGTATGGGATCTGCTGGGATGCGTCAAGATGCCTGGATACGGGACTTATTGATTTATCAAGCATTAACATTGGTGTACGCGACAGCGTGGGAGGCGGTGGGATCGTATTTCGATGCGCTCCACCCGCACCATTTTCCGAGCATTGACCCGACCCTGCCCTCAACTGGGGAAGTGCGGGCGGTCGGTGTTGTAGTGCTCGGCCAGGTAGTCGAGGATCGTCTCCCGGTCCTCTTCGGGGATCGGCTGCATGCCCTGTTCCTCCACCATCCATTGCAGAAGATCATCCCAGCCTTCGCGGGTCTGGCCCTGCTGCGCGACGAGCATCTCCGAGTGGCAGGTGGCGCAGTAGTCGTAGGTCACCCCCGCGCCTTCCGCGGGATACAGTGCCCCGACGTCTCCGACACTCGCCTCGCCGCTTTCCTGTGCCGTCGCGGACGTGAGGAGGGCGGCGGCCAGAGCCGCCGCCACGATGCCTTCGTTCCGGTTCATGCCGTCACCCGTCCCCGGCCTGAACGGCGACCTTGTGGAAGGAATTGTTGAGATATCCCTTGGGATTCCACTTGATCGCAAACGGCTGCATCACGCCTTCGCTGTCGGTTGCCCGGGCCCAGAGCTCGTAATAGCCCGCCTGCGGGACGCTGACATTCGTCCGCCAGTTCTGCCATGCGCCGGCGTTCACCGGGTCGTCGAGCTCCGCTTCCTGCCAGCTCTCGCCGTAATCGGTCGAGACCTCCATCCGGTCGACTGTCCGGTCCCCGGCCCAGGCGTGGCCGCGGACCTCGAACTCGGTGCCCATGTCGGCGCCGTCCCGAGGGTGCGTGATGAGCGATTTCACCGGCATGGCGTTGATGATCTCGAAGTCCTCGAGCGGCACCTCCGTCCCCGGCGCGACCGGGTACCTTGGAACCTGGTAGGACGGTGCCGCCATCTTGGTGCCGTCGTGCACCCGATCGAGCAGCTCGATCCGCGTCAGCCACTTCTGCGAGCACGACCCCGGCCACCCCGGCACGACAATCCGCAGCGGCGCGCCGTTCATCGGGTGAAGCGCCTCGCCGTTCATCTCGAAGGCGATGAGCACGTTGTCTGTCATCGCCTTCTCGATCGGTATCCCCCGCGAGAGCGGGCTTCTGTCGGGATCGCCCGAGAGGTGCATGTCGGCGCCGTAGTGGCCCGTATAGATCACGCTGTCCTGCACGCCTGCGGCCTCGAGCACGTCCCTCAGTCGGACACCCGTCCATTCGGAGCAGCCGATGGCACCGTAGGTCCACTGATTGCCCGAGGCCGGCGGATCGAAGAAGGCGCGTCCGTTGCCGCCGCATTCCAGAGCCAGCGCCAGCGTCACGACCTCGAAATTGTCGCGCAGTTCGTCGATCGTCATTTCCATCGGGCTGTCGACGAGGCCGTCGACGGCCAAGGTCCATCCCTCGGCCGATGTCTCGGCCGGGACGATCCCATTGTTGCGGATGAAGTGCCGGTTCTTCGGCGTGATCGGATCGTCGAGAAGATGCGCGGGCGTTTCCGCGTTCACCGGCCGGTCGTTCAGGAGGTCGAGCCCGTTCTTCCCCTCAAGGCCCGCTCCCTGCGCGAGCGCGCGCCCCGCCGTCATCTGAAGCGGTATCGTGACGCCCAGCACGCTGCCTGCGAGCCCGAGGGTCGAGACGCCGAGAAACCCGCGACGGCCGGTGTCCGCGGGCATGTCCGTGGTCGATGTGTGGAATTCTGTGTCTTTCATCAGGATCCTCCCAACGCTGATGACGAGAAACCTCGACACGCCGGCGCGGTTCCATGTCGAACGGGGTTCGTCCGCGCCTGCACCGGACCTTCGGATTTCGCTTTCCTTCGACTTGCTGCCGCGCGAAGACGCGGAGCATGCAAAGCCTGCTCGACTTCGTCCGGACGAACGCGCCCTGGCTTGGCGCGGGGTTCCTTCTGACCTTCGCCTCGAGCTTCGGGCAGACGTTCTTCATCGCCGTCTTCGCGGGCGAGATCCGCGCGGCATACGGTCTGTCGCACGGCGACTGGGGCGCGATCTATTTTGTCGCGACGATGTCTTCGGCGGCGGTCATGATTTTCGCGGGTGGCGTGACCGACCGTTTCCGCGTGCGCTGGATCGGTGTTGCGATCCTCTGCGGTCTCGCCATCGCCTGCTTCGCGATGTCGGTTTCGGGGGCGGTCTGGGCGCTCATCGGGACGGTGTTTCTTCTGCGCCTGATGGGGCAGGGGATGATGGGCCATGCGGCGATGGTCGCCATGGCGCGATGGTTCGTCGCCACGCGCGGCCGGGCGGTATCGCTGGCCGGCCTCGGCGTTTCGCTGGGCGAGGCGCTTCTGCCGCTGACCTTCGTGGCGCTGCTCGGCGTCTTCGACTGGCGAACCCTCTGGGTCGTGGCCGGCTGCGCGCTTCTGGCGCTCGCGCCGCTCCTCTGGAGCCTTCTCCGATACGAGCGTACGCCTCAGTCCTTTGCCGCGGAGCAGAATTCCGCCGGCATGGACGGGCGGAACTGGACCCGGGGGGAGATGCTGCGCCACTGGCTCTTCTGGGCGATGCTTCCCGCGATCCTCGGGCCCGCCGCCTGGAACACGTCGTTCTTCTTTCATCAGGTGCACATCGCCGAGGTGAAGGAATGGGGGCATCCCGCGCTCGTGGCCCTCTTCCCGCTCTACACGTTCATGTCGATCGGCTTCATGCTGGCTTCGGGGTGGGCGGTCGACCGGTTCGGCGCGGGACGGCTCGCCGGCGTCTACCTTCTTCCCGCGGCGGCGGGCTACACGGTCGTGGCCCTTGCCGGCGGCATCCCCGCCGGAGCGCTCGGCCTCGTCCTCATCGGGGCGACGGTCGGTGTCCACCAGACGATGAGCGCGGCGTTCTGGGCCGAATTCTACGGCACCCGGCATCTCGGGAGGATCCGGGCGGCGACGGCGGCGGCGATGGTCCTTGGCACCGCGCTCGGCCCCGCGATCACCGGCGCGCTGATCGACCTCGGCATCAGCTTTCCGCAACAGGGGCTCGGGATCGCGGCCTATTTCGTGCTCTCGAGCGTGATCGCCGGCGTCGGGTCGGCGCGCGCGGGGCGGCGCGTCGCGAGGACGTCGGGACAGGTGGCGGGCTGAGCGTTTGAAACGGCATGCTGGGCGCGGTCGCTTCCCGTCCTTTCGACTTGCAAGCCGTCCCGTGCCTCCCTAGAAGGGCGGCTGATTTTACAGGACTCCTGCCGCCTCCGGGCGGCATGTTGATATGAGGAACGACATGCAGGTCAGCGAGACCCTGAACGACGGTCTGAAGCGCGGCTACAAGATCACCGTCTCCGCCTCCGAGCTGGACGAGAAGGTGAACGAGAAGCTCGCCGAGGCGCAGCCGGAAGTCCAGATGAAGGGCTTTCGGAAGGGCAAGGTGCCGATGGCGCTCCTGAAGAAGCAATTCGGCCCCCGGCTCATCGGCGAAGCCATGCAGGAAGCCGTCGACGGAGCCATGTCGAAGCACTTCGAGGACAGCGGCGACCGTCCCGCCATGCAGCCCGACGTCAAGATGACCAACGAGGACTGGAAGGAAGGCGACGACGTCGAGGTCGAGATGACCTACGAGGCGCTGCCCGAGGTCCCGGACATCGATTTCAAGCAGATCAAGCTCGAGAAGCTGGTCGTCAAGGCCGACGATGCGGCCGTCACCGAGGCGCTCGAGAGCCTCGCCGAGACTGCGCAGACCTTCGATGACAGGAAGAAGGGCAGCAAGGCGAAGGACGGCGACCAGGTCGTCATCGACTTTCTCGGCAAGCTTGGCGACGATCCGTTCGAAGGCGGCGCGGCCGAGGACTATCCGCTCGTGCTCGGATCGGATTCGTTCATCCCGGGCTTCGAGGAACAACTCGCAGGCGTGAAGGCGGGTGAGGAAAAGACCGTCGCGGTCACCTTCCCAGAGGACTACGGCGCAGAGAACCTCGCCGGCAAGGAGGCCACGTTCGACGTGACCGTCAAGGCCGTGAAGGCGCCGAAACCCGCCGAGATCGACGACGACCTCGCCAAGCGGTTCGGCATGGATGATCTCGCCGCCCTCAAGAGCCAGATCTCGGAACGGCTCGAGGCGGAATACGCCGGTGCCGCGCGGCAGGTCATGAAGCGGCAGCTTCTCGACCAGCTCGACGAGATGGTGAAGTTCGACCTGCCGCCGACCCTCGTCGAGGCCGAGGCGGGCCAGATCGCGCACCAGCTCTGGCACGAGGAGAACCCCGATCATCCCGGCCACGATCACCCCGAGATCGAGCCGACGGAGGAGCATATCAAGCTCGCCGAGCGCCGGGTGCGGCTTGGCCTCCTGCTCGCCGAACTTGGCCGCAAGAACGAGATCGAGGTCTCCGACGCGGAAATGACCCAGGCCGTGATGACGCAGGCCCGGCAGTACCCGGGCCAGGAGCGGCAGTTCTTCGAGTTCGTCCAGCAGAATCCCCAGATGCGCCAGCAGATCCAGGCCCCGATCTTCGAGGACAAGGTCGTGGACTACGTCTTCGAACTGGCCGAGGTCACGGAAAAGGAGGTGTCGAAGGACGACCTCCAGGCAGCCGTCGAGAAGCTCGAGGAAGACTGAGCCGGACCCGATCCGCCCGACGGGCCGCCTCCGGGCGGCCTTTTTCGGTGTGTCAGATCCGGGTGAGGCTGAACGCGAAGAGCAGGATGCCGCCGAGCGCGACGCCCGCGGAGGCAAGGCCGAGGCGCAACAGGCGCTTCTTGCGGCGCCTCGAATTCGGTGTGCGGACTCGCCGTCTGCCAGGTGCGCTGTAATGGGTGCTGTCGTCTAGCACGTCGGACTCCGCTCATTCCGTTCCGACTCGATCCCTAGCACCCGACATCCCGGTTGTCCTCCGCGGCGATGGGCTCAGGCCGCTTTTCCTGCGGATTTCGGAACAGTCGGGTCCGTGCGGGCACATTCCGTATTTGATGTGGATCAGAGGCTCGACCCCGGACTGCGTCCTAATGTCCGACCATCAGAGTCGGGTTTACAAATCAGAGTCGGCTTTACAAAGATGAGTGTTATGGTCAGGTATAGGAAGGAACCGGAGGCCGCATGATCGTCTGCCACTGCCAGAACATCACGACCCACGACATCCACTCCGCGATCGACTGGATGCGCGCATCCGACGTCGACGTGGTGATAACGCCCGGGCGCATCTACAGGGCGCTCGGCAAGGCGGCGGATTGCGGATCGTGCATGCCGATCTTTCTCAACACTATGCGGAAGAATGAAAACCTTGAGGTTCCTCTCGAGTTGCGCAACCTTCGAGCGCGGAAACTTGGAGGACGAAACTCATGAAAGGTGACGAAAAGGTCATCGACTATCTCAATCGCGCGCTTCGGGCCGAATTGACGGCGGTCAGCCAGTACTGGCTGCACTACAGGCTGCAGGAGGACTGGGGTCTCGGCCACATGGCGAAGAAGAGCCGCGAGGAAAGCATCGAGGAGATGCACCACGCCGACAAGCTCATCGCCCGGATCATATTCCTCGAGGGCCATCCGAACCTGCAGAAACTCGACCCGCTCCGAATCGGCCAGACGCCAAAGGAATCGCTCGAGGCCGACATGGCCGCCGAAAAGGAGGCCATCGACCTCTACCGCGAGGCGCGGGCCCATTGCGAACAGGTGAAGGATTACGTCTCGAAGAACATTTTCGAAGAGTTGCTGACCGACGAGGAAGGTCACCTCGACTTTCTCGAAACCCAGCTCGATCTCTTCGAAAAACTCGGGGCCGAGCGTTACGCCCAGCTCAACGCCTCGACCATGGACGAGGCCGAGTAGCGGCACTGGCCTTACGAAAGGGCCGCGCGACGCCACCGTGGTCTCGCGCGGCGCGTGGCGTCGCGTGCGACCCACACGATACTTGCTGCACGAGTCGCCGAAGCACCTCCCGCGATTCCCGCACGAGCACGTCAACCAGTTCTCCTGCGGGCACCTCCTTCGATAGCGCCGCCGCCTGCCCGTAGAGCAAGAAGGACGCCTCGTCGTC
>CAZPOK010000130.1:6267-8966 GCA_964587905.1 uncultured Rhodobacterales bacterium
ATATCTCCGGGAAGGCCGGAAGCGTCTCGCGACTGCGCGATGATGGCATCCATGCCCGCAACCTCCAGCGGGCGGGTCTCCGCGACAGTGGTCGCCGTGCTCAGTCGGACCCCGAGCCGCCGGCCGGGGTGAGCCGGAACAGCCCGCCGTCCTCGACATCGGTGATCGCGAGGACGGAGCCGTCCTGATCCACCGCAACGTCCCGCGTGCGCCCGAGGTCTGTGTCGAGCCGCTCCTCGCCCACGACACGGTCACCTTCCATTTCGAGCCGGATGATGGTGCCGGCGACGAGGCCGCCGATCAGGACGTCGCCCTGCCAGTCCTCGAACATGTCGCCGTCATAGAAGGTCATGCCGCCCGGGGCGATCACCGGATCCCAGTAGTAGACGGGTTCGGTGAAGCCGTTGGGGGCATGCGCGGCCGCGCCCGAGCCCACTTCCGAGCCGCCGTAGTTGATCCCGTAGCTCACGATCGGCCAGCCGTAGTTGTTGCCGGGCTCGATCAGGTTCAACTCGTCACCGCCCTGTGGGCCGTGCTCGATCGCCCAGAGCTGCCCGGTGTCCGGCCGGATCGCGGCGCCCTGGATGTTGCGGTGGCCGAGCGTCCAGATTTCCGGTTGCGCACCGGCCTCGCCGGTGAAGGGGTTTCCCTCGGGGGTCGAGCCGTCGAGGGTCACGCGCACGATCTTTCCGTAGGTCTTGTCGAGATCCTGGGAGTACTGCCGCTCCGCCTCGGTGAAGTGCTCACCCGTCGTGATGAAGGCGTGCCCCTCACCGTCGAACAGGATCCGGCTGCCGTAATGCATCGGGTTCGGTGATCCCGGCGACTGCTGGAAGATCTCCTCGACACCGGTCAGGTCGGTCATGTCCTCGCTCAGGACACCCCGTGCCGCAGCCGTGGCCGACAGCCCCCCCGACAGCGGTTCGGCGAAGGTCAGATAGACCATGCGGGTTTCCTCGAAATCCGGCCCGAGCGCCACGTCGAGCAGCCCGCCCTGTCGTTCGTTCAGCACCTCCGGCACGCCCGAGATCGGCTCGGACACCTCTCCGGTTTCGCTGATGTGAACCAGCCGGCCCGGTCTTTCGGTCACGAGGTAACCCTGATCGCCCGGCAGGACCGCGATGCCCCAGGGATGCGCGAGCCCCCCCGCGATTTCGGTCACCTCGAGGTCGTAGCCGCTGTCCATCGCCGGCGCGCGCGTCTGGTTCTCGAAAGCCGGCTCGATGCCCGGCCGGTTCTTCGCGCCTTGCTCCACCGGCTCGCCGGTCTGGGCCAGTGCGGGGCCGGCGACGGCCAGGGCGACGGTGGAAAGGAGAAGTCGATTTAAAAGCATGATGAACTCCTGTTTTCGCATCAATGCCCGACATCTGCGGTCGGTTGCATGACAACGCCGTGTGTTTGCTCATATGCGGAGTATGTGGAGCGGGGGCGCGGCGTATCTAGTCCGCGCGCCGGGAGACGGCGATGACGCTCATGTCGTCGGGTTCTCAGGCGCGGGTAAGGAGGAGTTGGGAATGAGAAAAGCCGCGCGGCCCAACCGCGCGGCTTTGCCTGTTCCGGTGTCGCGTCGCCTAGTCGCGGTCGAGCTTCTCGTCCAGCTCTTCCTTTTCCTGAACCGCGGGCTTGCCCGTCTCCTGTTCGGTCGGCGTCTCGAGTTCGTCGAGCGAAGCCGCGCCGATGTCGTCGAAGAGTTCCTGAATCTCGAACTCCGCCGCGGCTTCTTCCTCGGCGGCGACTTCCTGTATCGTCCGGCCCTGCGCCTGAAGCGCGGCCTCTTCGGGCGAGCGCGCGACGTTGAGCACGATTTCGACCTCGACCTCGGGGTGAAGCGAGACCATCAGCGTGTGCAGGCCGAGCTCCTTGATCGGCTGCGGCATGTTGATCTGCTTGCGGTCGAGCGAGAAGCCCGCCTCGTTCGCGGCGTCCGCCGCGTCGCGGGTGGTGACCGAGCCGTAAAGCGAGCCGCCGTCCGACGCGGCACGAATCACGACCAAGCGCTGTCCGTCGAGCGTCTCGGCGAGCTTGTCGGCCTCTTTCTTGGTCTCGAGGTTGCGCGCCTCGAGCTGCGACTTCTGGGATTCGAAGGCCTTGATGTTGGCCTCCGACGCCCAGAGCGCCTTCTTCTGCGGCAGGAGGAAGTTGCGCGCGTAACCGTCCCTGACGGTCACGACCTCGCCCATCTGGCCGAGCTTGGCGACCCGTTCGAGGAGAATGACTTGCATGGTTCTCTCCTTACTTCACGGCATAGGGCAGGAGCGCGAGGAACCGGGCGCGCTTGATCGCGCGCGAGAGTTCCCTCTGCTTCTTCGACGATACGGCTGTGATCCGCGAAGGCACGATCTTGCCGCGCTCCGAGATGTAGCGCTGCAGAAGCTTCGTGTCCTTGTAGTCGATCTTCGGCGCGTTGTCCCCCGAGAAGGGGCAGACCTTGCGGCGGCGGAAAAACGGTTTGGCTGCCATGGGTTAGCTCCTCTCTCAGCGACGGTCGCGGCGGTCGCCGCGCTCGTCGCGCTTCTGCATCTGAACCGACGGGCCGTCCTCGTGCGCGTCCACCTTGACGGTCAGCACGCGCATCACGTCGTCGTGGAGGCGCATCAGGCGCTCCATCTCCTGCACGGCCGGCGCGGGCGCGTCGGTCCGCAGGAAGGCGTAGTGGCCCTTGCGGTTCTTGTTGATCTTGTAGGCCATCGTCTTGACGC
>CAZPOK010000131.1:0-8943 GCA_964587905.1 uncultured Rhodobacterales bacterium
CGACCATGGCCATCGCGCCGATCCTGATCCTCGGCTGGTTCAGCCAGAAACAACTTGTGCGCGGCCTGACCTTCGGCGCGGTGAAATAGGGGAGAACGGGCATGGGTCGCATCACGCTCGACAAGGTCGGCAAGTCCTTTGGCGAGGTGGAGGTCATACCGCCCCTCGACCTGACGATCGAGGACGGAGAGTTCGTGGTCTTCGTCGGACCCTCGGGCTGCGGCAAGTCCACCCTTCTGCGGATGATCGCCGGCCTCGAGGACGTGACGGGCGGCGAGATCCGGATCGACGGCAAGGACGCAACCAGTGTGCCGCCCGCAAAGCGCGGCCTTGCGATGGTGTTCCAGAGTTACGCACTCTACCCTCACATGTCGGTCAGGAAGAACATCGCCTTCCCGCTGCGCATGGCCAAGATGAGTGCCGCCGAACAGGACCGCCGCGTCAAGGCGGCGGCGGAGGTTCTGAACCTCACCGACTATCTTGACCGACGCCCCGGCCAGCTCTCGGGCGGGCAACGCCAGCGGGTCGCCATCGGGCGCGCCATCGTGCGGGAGCCTGCGGCCTTCCTCTTCGACGAACCGCTCTCGAACCTCGACGCCGCGCTGCGCGTGGGGATGAGGCTGGAGATCTCCGAACTGCACAATCGGCTCAAGACGACCATGATCTACGTGACCCACGACCAGGTCGAAGCGATGACCATGGCCGACAAGATCGTGGTCCTGCGGGCAGGCCACATCGAGCAGGTAGGCTCGCCGCTGGAACTCTACCGCGCGCCCCGCAATCTCTTCGTGGCGGGCTTCATCGGCAGCCCGAAGATGAACCTCATCGGCGCAGAGATAGCCGCCCGCCACGACGCCACGACCATCGGCATCCGGCCTGAGCATCTGGCGGTGTCTGGCGAGAGCGGCGCTTTGCACGGCAGGGTCGGCGTGTCGGAGCATCTCGGCTCGGACACGTTCTTCCACGTCACCTGTGACGGCGTCGCCGATCCCGTGACCGTGCGCGTCGGCGGCGAGGTCGATCTGCACTACGGCGACACGGTCTGGCTGACCCCCGACCCCGACCACCTGCACAGGTTCGACCATGAAGGGCTACGCATCGCATGACTCGGCTGAAGGGAAAGACCGCGCTCATCACAGGCGCCGCGCGCGGCATCGGGCGCGCCTTCGCAGAGGCCTACGTGCGCGAGGGTGCGCGGGTCGCCATCGGCGACATAGACATCGACCGCGCCCGCGCCTCGGCCGCCGAGATAGGCAGCGGGGCCATCGCGGTCGAAATGGATGTCACCAGGCAGGAGAGCATCGACGCGGCCGTTGCAGCGGTCATCGACGCGCTGGGCCAGATCGACGTCCTCATCAACAACGCCGCGATCTTCACGGCGGCGCCGATTGTCGAGATCGAGCGCGCCGACTACGCCCGCGTCTTCGACATCAACGTCTCCGGCACGCTGTTCACGATGCAGGCCGTCGCGCGGCACATGATCGACAACGGCATCCGAGGCCGCATCATCAACATGGCGAGCCAGGCCGGGCGCCGGGGCGAACCGCTCGTCGCCGTCTACTGCGCGAGCAAGGCCGCGGTGATCAGCCTTACGCAATCGGCGGGACTGAACCTCATTCGCCACGGGATCAACGTGAACGCCATCGCGCCGGGCGTCGTCGATGGCGAACACTGGGACGGCGTCGATGCCTTCTTCGCGAAATACGAGGGCAAGGCGCCGGGCCAGAAGAAGCGCGAAGTGGGCGAGGCCGTTCCCTACGGACGCATGGGCCGTGCCGGGGACCTGACGGGCATGGCCGTGTTCCTGGCTTCGGACGAGGCAGACTACATCGTGGCGCAATGCTACAACGTCGATGGCGGCCAATGGATGAGTTGATGCCCGCGACCCGCCCGATCCGCCTGTCCAACGCGACGCTTTCCGAGTTGCCCCGAGACATCGCGCGTCCGCTCTACGACCGCGGTCTCCTGACCCCCGGCATCGTTCATATAGGTCTGGGGAATTTCCACCGCGCGCACCAGGCTTGGTATCTCCACCGCCTGATGCAGGATGGAAAGTCTTTCGACTGGGCGATCCTCGGTGCGGGTGTCCGTCCCTACGACGCCGCGATGCGCGAGAAGCTTCTGGCACAGGACTGTCTCACGACGCTGATCGAGCTCGCGCCTGACCACCGCTCAGCCGAGGTGACCGGAGCGATGATCGACTACTTGCCCATCGAGGAAGGCAATGCCCCCCTCGTTCTCGCGATGGCCGATCCGCGCATCCGTATCGTCTCGCTTACCGTGACCGAGGGCGGCTACTACATCGATGCTGCGACAGGAGGGCTGAACACCGGGCACCCCGACATCACGCATGACGCGATGCATCCGGACCGCCCGCGCACAGCGTTCGGCGCCATGGCGGCGGCGCTGAGGCTCCGGCGCGAGGCCGGCCACCGGCCGTTCACCGGCCTCTCCTGCGACAATCTCCGCGGCAACGGCACCATCCTGCGGCAGTCGGTGGTGGAGCTCGCCCGCATGAGCGACCCGACGCTGGCCGACTGGATCGACGCCGAGGGCGCTTTCCCCAATTCCATGGTGGACAGCATCGTGCCGTCAACCGGTGCGGCAGAGCTTGCCCTCGTCCGTGACATGGGCATCGACGACGCGGCGCCCGTGACGCACGAGAACTTCCGGCAATGGGTGATCGAGGACGCCTTCTGCTCCGGACGCCCGGACTGGGACCGGGCAGGCGCGACCTTCGCGGCCGACGTCCACGCCTACGAGATGATGAAGATCCGCATCCTCAACGCCGGCCACCAGATCCTCGCGAATGCGGGCGAGTTGCTCGCGGTGCCGACAATTGCCGACTGCATGGCGCATCCGGCCATCGCCGCGATGTTCCGAAAGGTCCAGACCGAAGAGATCCTGCCGTACGTCGATCCAGTTCCGGGCACGACCCCGACCGACTACCTCGCCCTGATCGAGCGGCGCTTCGCCAACCCAGCGATCCGCGACACCACCCGGCGCGTGGCCTTCGACGGCTCCTCGCGTCATCCGGGCTTCCTGCTGCCGATCCTGCGCGAGGCGCTCGCCGCGGGTGGCGCTGTGGATGGCCTCGCGCTTGTCGAGGCCTTATGGGCCCGCATGTGCGAAGGCCACCGCGAAGACGGGTCCGAGATAGAGCCCAACGATCCTGAATGGGCGCAGCTGACCGAGGCGGCGCAAGCGGCCAGGCATCTGCCGCGCGCATGGCTCGAACAAGCAGCAGTGTATGGGAGCATTCACGAGGACGAGGCGTTTGCAGAGGCTTTCGAGCGTTGGTTGTCAATGATCTGGCGCGACGGAACGGCGGCAGCGCTGGCCGCGCATTCCGCCGGTCGCTGATCCGTCCGCCCCGCGAGGAAACCCTGTGACCCCCGATCGCCCGGAAGGATGCCGGCGCGCGGCTCGCGATGCAGCTCGCGCCCCGGCGACGGGCGGAGTAGGGCCGACCGCCGCTGGCTTCACCCTCCGTTCCGGTTCAAGACCGGCCGGTGACGGCGTCCTGCGGTAAAGACGGCGCCGGCGTCACCGGGCCGTCTCTCGGGGTCGTGCCCCTGCGGGGTTCCCTGCCTTGGAGAAGGCAGCGCATTTCGGCCTCCCCGGTGCAACCCGCCGGGGCCCAGTTGGTTTCCCTGGCAAGGGCCGGGCCGGCGTCGCGGGGATCTGCGCAGGAAGTCCCATGTGTGGCGCGCATCGGCCTTCACACATTGCAACGGAGCATGTCCATGAGTGAAATCGGTATCATCGGGCTGGGTCAGATGGGCGCGGCGCTGGCCTGCCGCGCGATCGATCTCGGCGTCGGCGTGGCGGGACGCAGCCGGTCCGGCGTGCCGGCGGAATTGCGTGAGGCCGGAGTGACTCCGGCACAGGATGTCGAGGGGATCGTCGCGGCGCTCCAGCGGCCGAGGCTCGTCCTCGTGTCGGTACCGGCCGGACCCGTCGTCGACCAGATCCTCGCCGAGCTCCGCCCGCACCTCGAGCCGGGCGACGTGATCATGGACGCCGGCAATTCCTACTGGGGCGACGGCATCCGCAGGGCGGGGAGATTGGCGGAGGACGGCATCCACTTCCTCGATCTCGGCGTGAGCGGCGGACCGGAGGGCGCGCGCAATGCACCGTGCTTCATGGTCGGCGGACCGATCGAGGCCGTCGAAGCGGCGGAGCCTCTCCTGCGCCGGCTCGCGGGCGACGAGGGTGGTTACGTCCATGCCGGCGGCCCGGGCGCGGGGCATTTCGTGAAACTCGTGCACAACGGGATCGAGTTCGGGATGCTCCAGGCGATCGGCGAAGGTATCGCCATGCTGAAGGCGCATCCGGAGCGGCTCGACATCGTCGGAACGCTCGAAGCCTGGCGGCACGGATCGGTCATCCGTTCCTGGCTCGTGGACCTCATGGCCGAGGCCTACGCCCGCGACCCCGAGCTCGAGTGTCCGAGCGGGCTCGTCGAGGATACGGGCGAGGTCAACTGGCTCGTCGGCGACGCGATGATCTCGGAGACGCCGGTCCCGGTCATCTCGCAATCCGTCATGGAACTCATGAAGACGCGGGACCGCCGGGCCGTCGCGGCGCGGGCGGTCACCCACATGCGGCACGGATTCGGGGGGCATCCGTTCGGGGAGGATGCGAGCGTCGCGAAGGAACGCAAGCGGGGCCGGGTCGGGCCGCTTTATCGGCCGGGGGGCGAAGGCGACGCCTGAGCCGCCTTCCAGGGCTCCACAGGGCCGGTTGACGGCTCTGCGTCATGGACCTTCGATCGGTGAGGGATCTTGCCGGCCGTGGCATGCCCGTGCAGTCACCCCGGTCGTCCTTGCGTCCTGAGTGCCGTCGTGGTGGCTTTTCAGCGGCGCTTTCACCATTGATCCGCGAGATCGCCGGAGATCGGGGCGCCGGCCAACAGCCGGTGCCCTTCGCAACCCCGCCGCGACAGCTGCGGTCCGTCGCCATGTTTCATTATTCGCCAGCGTGAGGTCGGGATATTTCAGCCCCCGCACCGCCGAACGAAGCCCGGTTCCGGCCATCCAGTTGAGAAACGGTCATTTTCACATCTTGCCCCAGGCGCCGTACACACGTCCTCACGGGACGGTCACGTTGCGTCATGCCTGTCTGGCGGGCGGCGCGGAAACGCGCATCCTCGGTCATACCACAGCCCACAAGGAGTCTAGCCATGACCGACAATTCCCAAATGACCGCCTCGCTCCCGTCCTCCGGAGCTTCGCTCGCCGCCACAGCCGACTGGGTCTTGCGCGCCGCGTTCGCGAGCGTCTTCATCTTTCATGGAGCGTCAAAATTCATGAACCTCGAAGGCGGGGCGCAGATGATGGGACAGCCGCTTCTGATCTGGGGGCTCGTCGCCTTCGCTGAACTGGCCGGCGGCGTCGGGATCCTCGCTGGCCGCGGGCTTCCGGGCCAGGTGGGGGATGCCGTCACACGCCTTGCCGGGGCTGCCATCATCCCGGTCATGCTCGGCGCGATCGCGATGGTCCACTGGGGCCGGTGGAACTTCACGCCGTCCGAAAGCCACCCGATGGGCGGGATGGAGTTCCAGGTCGTCCTGCTGGCCCTCGGCCTGTTCTACGTCCTGCGCGGCAACCGGCGCTGAGACGAGCGCCGTCCCGGGGACGGGACGCGGGGCCCGCCCCGGCGGGTCGCGCCGGGGCGGGGATGCGGCATCTCAGGCCGCCTCGAAGGGGGCGAAGACGTCGTCCACCGGCGTTGCGGCCAGGTGGTTGACGTAGTTCGAGAAGGTCTTGCAGGCGATCGCGAGCACGACGCCCAGGACCTGTTTCTCGCCGTAACCCGCCGCCAGGAAGGCGTCGACCGCCTCCTTGCCCGGGTTGCCGCGCGCGACGACCATTGCCTCGGTGAAAGCGGCGACGGCCTGCAGGTCCGGGTCCGGCAGCGGCCGGCCTTCGCGCAGGGCGGCGAGCGACGTCGCGGGCACGCCCGACTTCTTGTCCGCGATCATGGAGTGGGCGGCGGTGCAGTAATGGCACCCGTTCACCCGGCTGATCGTCAGGAAAACGGTTTCCTGCTCGGCGGGCGAGAACCCCGATTGGGTGCGGAAATCCTCGTACGTCCTCAGGTAGCCGTCGAGCACCGGGGGAAGCTTGGCCATGTAGGTGTACATGTTGGGCAGGAAGCCGAGCTTCGCCTTCGCGCCGGCCATGAGCGCGTGCGCCTCGCCATCGGTATCGTCGGGATCGGCGGGCTCGATCTTGAGCAAGGGGGTCTGTGACATGGGGTCTCCTCTTTTCCAGAACGGTTGTTCCGTAACTTGCCGTCTCCCGCCGATCCACCTATTTTCGGACCGTACGTTTCAAAATGAGGTGAGCCATGGCGGAGGTACGGCCCCGCGGTCGGCCGAGAGGGTTCGACGAGGGCGACGCTCTCGACGCGGCGGTGCGCCTCTTCTGGGCTGCGGGCTATGAGGGCGCCTCGGTGGACCGGCTCTGCCGGGGGATGCGGATGCCGCGCGCCACCCTCTACGACCGGTTCGGCGGCAAGGAGGGGCTGTTTCTGGCTGCGGTCGCGCATTATGCCGAAACACGGATTGCGCCGGTCCTCGCCGCGCTCGGGCCGGCGGGATCCCTGCGGGAGGATCTGTCGGCCTTCTACGGCGCGGTCCTGTCTCTCGCCACGGACGATCCGGACGCGCCAGGCTGCCTCGTCTCCTGCGCATTGGCGGATGCGGCGGGGACAGATCCGGGCTTCCGCGCCGAACTGGCCTCGCGCTACGACGCGATGGAGCGCCGGATCGCCGCGCGCCTGCGCGAGGCCGGCTGGTCCGCGCGGGCGGAAACGCCCCCCGGAGCGGCGGCGGGTCTCGTGGCCTCGGTCGCCCGCGGGCTCATGCTCGCGGCGCGGTCGGGTGCGGGGTCGGGGGAGCTGCGTCCGACAGCCGAAGCCGCTGTCCGCGCAATTCTCGCGCTCGACCGCGGGGACGCGCCGGGGCGCGGCTGAGCGCGGCGCTCGGGAGCATCGTCTTGCCCATGGCGCGCGGCATGAGCGGGTCGATCCCCTCGATGCCCCCTGCCTCGCCTAGTCGGCGGTGGCGCGCGTTGCGATAGCCTCGAACCGCTGGTCCAGTTCCCGGGCGATTTTTGCGAGTTCCTCGCCCCCCTCGTCGGCATAGGGCTCGAAGACGAAGCTCGGTTCCTTCCAGCTGAGCGTCGCGGTCCCGTCCGGGTCTTCGGTGACGTAGAACCGCACCGGTGCCTCGATCATCGCGGCGGTGCTGAGCTCGAGGAGTCGAACCGCGAAATCGTTGTTGAACACCCCGACGACCCGGTTCTCCGGAATTTCTATGCCCCGTTGCCGAGCCACCCCGGTCGGTCCGGCCTGCGTCACGACACCCATGTTTTCCTGCGGCACCGCGGCTGTCAGCCGCTGCAGCAGCTCCGCGTGCGTCAGCTGGGTCTCCACCACCTGCCATCCCGGCCGGGGCTCGATGTCGGCGGACGCCAAGCAGGGCAGTCCCATCAGCATCGCCGGAACAATCGTCTTCCAGATCGCCATGATCTCTTTCCTCCTCTGCTTGCGTCCAGATGGGGCCGGAAAGCATCGGTCCCCAAAGCATCGAATCAGGTCTACAACAGCGCCCGGAACATCCCTATCCGACGTTCATGGAATGACGCGGACGTGACCGGTCGTGTTGCGCGTCATCGAAACCCGTTCCGAAGGAACCCGCGTGAGCGCCCCCAGCATTGAGCTTGCACGAAATGCCGGAGTTCTTCGGGGTCTGGAACCCGTCGACGCGATTTCGCGTTCGCTACGGCTTAGCCCGAAACGCGAGGACCCAGAGCGTGATGACAGAGGTTTCGGTGGTTATCCCGGTCCTGAACGACGCCGAGACACTCCAAGCGCAGATCAAGGCGCTTTTCGAGCAGCGAAATGCCCCACATTTCGAGATAATAGTGGCGGACAACGGTTCCACAGACGGCTCGAAACAGCTCGTTCTCGAATGGAAGGGCAGTGACCGTCCTTTGGTCCTGATCGACGCGTCGCACCGACGCGGAGCGAACGTCGCTCGGAACGCCGGCGTGAAGGCCGCGCGCAGCGACAAGGTGCTCTTCTGCGACGGCGATGACGTTGCGTCCGCCGATTGGGTCGCCGAGATGGCATCTGGTCTCGACGAGGCGGACGGCGTGGCCGGTGTCCTGGAGTTCGAGTTGCTCAACCCGCACCTGCGGGGACGGCAACCCATGTCCGCCCTCGCGTTCGAACGAACATCGCCCGTGCCAATCGGGGCCTGTTCGGGATGGCGCCGGACACTCATCCTCGAGAATGGCGGCTTTGACGAAAGCTGGCGTATCGGGTGCGACGAGATCGAGTTCGCCCTGCGTGCCGCACAACGAGGTGCCAAGGTCCGCGCCGTCGACGCTGTCATGCACAAGCGCGAGGCCGCGCATGCGAAAGGACTCTTCAGAAAATACTTTCGCTACGGCACCACTCGCGTGCGGCTCATCCAGAGCTTTCCGGACGCGGCGGCGCGGCGTTCGACCGCCGAGGCCCTTCGCGATTGGTCTCAACTCGGACGGCACGTCCTGAGCGGGAAACTGGACGACAACGTCAGACGGCGTCTTGCCAAGAACGCTGGCCGATTGGCCGGCAGTGCGGTGCATCGTCACTGGGCACCCTGACTGCCTCGCCGAGGGTGTGAGTCACAGGCCAACCGCAGGCGCCGGTTGTTGGCCGCGATGGTTCGGATGAAACTCAACCGTATCATTTCGCGTTGCTGGCCGATGCGAGTCAAGCGAGGTGGCGTGGCAATGGATTCCCCCGAACCCCGCATTTCAGGCCGAGCCGACGCTGCTTCTTCCGGCGCCGGAACGGTTTCGCAGGTTCCGTCCCGGTCATCGGCCCATGAGGTGCGTCATCTGAGTCTGACGCCGTGGCAGCTTCTTCTGCCACTGTTCGCCTTCG
>CAZPOK010000132.1:0-8916 GCA_964587905.1 uncultured Rhodobacterales bacterium
CCTCAATGAAAACAGCCGGTTGAAGAGGTTAGCGCAAACAAGAGGAATGTTAGCGACAGACAAGTCGAACGGGCGCCCGGCGAAACGCCGCGCGCCCGGTTCTTGCCGTGCGCATTGGCGACCGCGCTACTGGATGCACCACCCGCCGTCGATATGAAGCATCTGGCCCGTCATGTAGTCGCTGTCGGAGCTGGCGAGAAACGCGGCCGTTCCCTTGATGTCGTCCGGGTAGGAGACCCGCTTGATCTGCAGCTCGTTGTTTACGATGTCCTCGTAGGCCTGACCCTCGCGCTCCTTGAAGCCGATCTCGATGAGATCCTTGTCGAGTTGTTCCCAAAGCGGCGTGACGACGACGCCGGGGGCATAGCCGTTGACGGTGATATTGTGCTCGGAGAGCGCGACCGCGCCGCAATGCGTCAGCGCGAGGCAGCCGTACTTGGAGGTGCAGTAGACCGTGACGTCGAGCAGCGGCTTGCGCGAGGCGATGGAGCCCACGTTGATGATCTTGTAAGGGTACGTCTGCTTGCCCTGCGCGATCATCTGCCGGGCCGTCTCCTGCATGCCAAGCCACATGCCCTTGGTGTTGACATCCATGATGAGGTCCCAGTTGTCCTCGTCGATATCCATGAAGAACCGGGGCTTGTTGAGGCCGGCGTTGAAGACGCCGACGTTGACCATTCCGAAGGCCTCCACCGTCGCGGCCACGGCTGCGGCGTTGTCTTCGCGCTTGGTGACATCCATCCGGACCGCGATCGCCTTGCCGTTGCCGCGCGCGTTGATGCGGTCGGCGACCTTGCGGGCCTCGTCCTCGTCGAGGTCGCCCAGGCAGACGTTCGCGCCTTGCTCGGCGAAATGCTCGGCGTTGCAGGCGCCCATGCCGCGGGCCGCCCCCGTTATCAGAATGTTCTTCCCGTCCAAGCGGTTGGGGTCCATGTGATCCTCCCTACGTCACTGATTTATGAAGTTCTTCTTCTGCGCGGGCCTGTGCCCGCGACAGGGCATCTTCCGGAGCGACGACGCCGCGGAGCATGTCGTGCAGTTCGTGACCGCAGATCTGGATGATGTCGGAGATCTGCGGAATCGGAGGACGCGGCCAGAACTGGAGCTCGTCGCGCCATGACATCTGGTCGACGAGCTCGAAGATCGGCGACAGCCGTCTGACCTCGGGGTCGGCGCCGACGGAGTACCGCGGCGCGGTCCGGCTCCCGTTCTGGGCGTAGAGCTTCTGGGCCTCGGGAGACGTGAAGGCCACCAGCGCCTCCACGGTGTCGTGAACCCGGTCGTCCCCGAGGTTCGCGGGAATGCAGAGGACATACCCTCCCACCGGCGCGACCGGCACACCTTCTGGACCATGCGGGTGAGGCACGTAGGCAGTGTTCCCGTGCGCCTCGCAGCTTTCATCGAGCTCGAAGTAGGGGGCGAGAAGGGTATAGCCGTAGGCCATCGCCACCTTGCCGGACGCAAAGGGGCGAACCCGTTCGTACCAGGACATCGAAAGGATGTCCGGCGGAGAATAGTCCATCAATGCCAGGAGATACTCCGCCGCCTGGAGCGCCCGCGGCGTGTCGATGGTCGGCCGGAGGTCGGCGGTTTCGAGGTGGCTTGCGTCGAACCCGCCGGCGATCCGCGGCAGGTTGACGATCGGCTGCCCGAAGTCGGCGCAGGTCATGATGAAGGTGTGGCCGAGCGCCGTCCCGCGCGCAGCGTTCCAGGCGACGCCATAGCGTCCGCGCCGGGGGTCATGAAGACGCCGCGCCGCCGCGAGCACGTCGTCGGTTGTGGCGGGCGCCTCGAGACCTTCTTTCGCGAACCAGTCGCGCCGGTAGAACATCAACTCGGGCGTCGTCTGGCTCGGCGCGCCGTAGGGCACGCCATCCCAGTGTGCCGCACGCCAGCCTGCGGTGTGGAAGTCGCTCGGATCGAGCCTCTCGATATCCATGACGTCGCTGAGCGGCCGAACCACCCCCTTCTTCACGAACTCGCCGATCCACGGGAGGTCGACCGCGATCAGGTCGTAGAGGCTTCTCGACCGGGTGGCGTTGCGAAGCGCCTCCTCTCGCAGCCGGTCGATGGAGAACGCCCTCTGCTTGATATTGGTGCCGACGATCTGCTCGAACTGGCGCTTCAGGTTTTCCATCACCATGAAGGTGGGGTCGCCATGGACGAGAATGCGCAATCCGCCCCCGAGCCTGAGCGGTTGCGGCAGGGCCGATGGCGGCGCGATCAGTGCCCGGCCCGGCTGGTAGGAGCCGCCGAAGTAGTAGTCCGCGGTCCTCCTCGACGTTGCGTCGCCGAAATTCTCGGTGGCGAGACGTTCGATGCGATCGGCGAGCTGGCTCCAGGTCTCGAGGAGCCCGGCGCTGGGGTGGAGCGAGAAGCTCTTGCCGGTCTTGGTCCGCGGACGCTGCTCGACAAGGCCGGCCTCCTGGATATGGCCGAGTTTCCGCATCGCCGTCGCATAGGGCGCCCCGGACGCGGCAACCATCGATGAGGCCGATACGAGGCGCCCCTCGATGTGGCTCCGGAGGAGATGCAGGATCATGTTGAGATACGGGTTCGGCGCGTTCGGCTCGACCGAGTTGTCGAGTTCGACGCACAGCTCCTCAAGAAACCCGATCACGCGAGCCAGCTCGACGATGTTCGACAGGCCGACGCTCTGCTCGGGCGCTGCTCTTGCGCTTTCATCAAAATGGATGTGTCTTGCAGACTGCGTGTTCATCGGGTTACGTCGCTGCGATGCTGTGTTCTGTGTGGTTTTGCGGCGCATGAGGTCATTCCGAACTTGTTCAGATTGGATCTCGCGCCGGTATGCCAGAATAATCCAGAATGGATACAGAAATATCCGAATCGGATAGAAATCCATGGCCCGCGGGGCCAGTTGAAGGGGGATCACTAGTCGAAGTTGCCCCGGACCGATTCCTCGGACCAGAGCGGCAACCGGGAACAACCGGATCAAGGGAGGTTATCACTATGAAAGTATCGGCCACAGTCGCATTGGTGTGCACGACAGCACTTGTCGGCACCGCTGCCGCGGCACAGACCAAGACCATCGGAATCACGCAGAACAACGTGGGCGTGGACAGCTACCAGACAACGTACGAGCAGGCGTTCATCGCCGCGGCCGAGGCCAACCCGGACGTCAGTGTTGTGGTGCTTGACGCCGGCGGCGACGTCGCGCGGCAGATCGCGCAGATGGAAGATCTCATCCAGACGGAAGTCGACGCCATCATCATCTGGCCGACGAACGGCGAGGCCGTGATTCCCGCTGTGCGGAAGGCCTTTCAGGAAGATATTCCAGTCATCGTGACAAATTCCAATATCTCCGAGGAGGGCTTCGACTTCGTTTCGTCCTTCTCGGGCCCTGACAACATCACCCAGGGTCAACGCGCGGCCGAGATCATGTGCGACCGCTTCAAGGAGCTTGGCATCGAGAGCGAAGCGCGGATCGTCGAGATCACGGGCCAGCCTGGCTATACGACCGCGATCGAGCGTTCTGGCGGCTTTCAGGACCGGCTGCCAGAAGTCTGCCCGGACGTGACACTGGTGGAGAGTCAGCCCGGCGACTGGAACCGGGAGAAGTCGCAGCAGGTGATGGAGGCCTTCCTCGTAAAGTACGACGACATCGACGGGGTCTATGCCGGTGACGACAACATGGGCGTCGGCGCTCTGAATGCCGCGAAGGCGGCCGGACGCGAGGACGGTATCGTCTTCGTCGGTGCGACCAACTTCTCGGTTGGCTACGAGGCAATGGAAGCCGGCGACTACTGGGGGTCGATCTACCAGTCGCCGGTGGATGACGCCGAGGCCGCGCTCCAGACCGCCATAGACGTGCTCGACGGCGACGACGTGCCGTTCCTGAACTACTTCGACACGCCGAAGATCACGCAGGACAACATGGGCGAGTTCACGAAGCCCGTCTTCTAAGGTCCTCCCCCGATGCGCGGGGCGCGTGTGTGCGTGTCCCGCGTATCTTTCCGATAAATCGTACGCGAACCAGCCGACGGAACAGGGAGGAGCGCGATGGGACGTGTCTCGGGACGCTCCTGCATCGTCACCGGAGCCGCACGAGGGATCGGTCGCGCCATCGGCGAGGCCCTTCTCGACGAGGGGGCTGACGTCTGCTTTGCCGATATCGATGCAGACGGCGCGGCGCGGGTTGCATCGGAGAATGCCGCCCGTGCGTGCGCGGGCGGAGGCGCTGTCACGCATGCCGCCGTCGACGTGACCGACCGCGCACAGGTGCGGCGGATGATAGAGCACGCGGTCGAGATCTTCGGAAAGCTGGACGTAACGTTCAACAATGCGGGCGTGAACCGTCCTCTCAAGTTCATGGATGTCACCGAAGAGAACTGGGCGTTCGTGATGAACATCAACGGGCTCGGTTGCCTCATCGGGATGCAGGAGGCCGCACGCCAGATGATCGCGCAGGGCGGCGGCGGCAAGATCGTCAACACAGCCTCGATCGCGAGCCGTCAGGGATTTGACAACGTCGCTCCGTACTGCGCGTCGAAATGGGCGGTCGTGTCGCTCACCCAGTCGGCGGCGCGCGACCTCGCGAAACATGACATAACGGTGACGGGGTTCGCGCCCGGGGTCGTGGCGACCGAGATGTGGGAGCAGGTCGATCGCGACCTCATGGACATCGGGGCCGCAGAGCGCCCGGGGCAGGCGATGGAGGAGTTCTCGGCGGATATCCTCAAGGGGCGCGTCGCGACGCCCGCCGATATCACGGGAACCACGACGTTCCTGGCGTCGAGAGACAGCGACTACATGACCGGCCAGATCATCATGATCGACGGGGGGATGACGCTCGTCTGAGTGACACCGGGACGGCCGGAAGGGGAGGAACAGATGGCTGAACTGACGAAGGGAAAGAGAGACATAGGCGGCGTCGTCGCGCGTCAGGGAATCCTGATCGCCTTCGTCGTCTTCATGATCGGCTTCGCCCTTGCCAACGAGAGATTTTTCGCCGTCGACAACATCTTCGGCGTGATACGGTCATCCGCCATCCTCGGCGTGATGGCGCTTGGCGTGACCTTCGTCGTGATCGGGGGCAATCTCGACCTCTCGGTCGGCTCCATGATGTCGTTCTCGACGATCGTCGTCCTGGATCTTCACGACAAGCTCGGGCCGGCGCTCGCGATCCCTGCCATGTTCGCGATGACACTCGGCCTCGGCGCGTTCATCGGTTTCCTGGTGGGCTACCTGAAGCTCAACTCGCTCATCGTCACCCTCGGCATGCTTTCGGCGATCCACGGGCTGACGCTGACGTATTCGGGCGGCCAGAACATGGATATCGCCGACAAGGAGGGCACGTGGTTCTCTGTCTTCGGTCAGGGAGTCATCGCCGGTGTGCCGGTTCCCATCCTGATGTTCGCGGGATTGGCGATCGTGCTCAGCGTCGTGCTGTCGAAGACGCCGTTCGGGCGGAAAGTCTACGCCGTCGGCGGTAACGGCACGGCGGCGACATTCTCGGGCGTACCGCGGGCGCGTGTCGTGTTCTACACCTATCTCGTCTCCGCCTTCTGCGTGGCCACGGCGGGGCTCCTCCAGGCGAGCCGTTCGCTGGGCAGCCAGAACACCGTGGGGCAGGGGATGGAGCTCGAGGTGCTCGCCGCGGTCATTCTTGGCGGCGCGTCGCTTCTCGGCGGGTCGGGCACGATCTTCAAGACGGTGATCGGTGTCCTGATCCTCGGATTCATCCAGAACGGCCTTCTTCTCATGGGACTCGCGTTCTACGCGCAGTATGTCGTGACATGGGCCATCATCATTCTCGCGGTATGGCTCGACATCGCCGCCAAGCGCGGCCGGCTCTGGTCGCCGATCGCATGAGGGGCCGGGCATGAACGCTGAAAGCCGGAACAATCTGGTCAAGCAGGGCGCGATCTGGGTCTTCATCCTGTTCGAGCTCGCCTTCTTCTCCATCGCGGGCGAGTTCCTGTCGGTGTCCGAAAAGGCCTTCATGGACTTCGACAACATGCTGCTTCTTCTGAAGCAGTCGGCGCCGATCGGGATCATCGCGCTCGGCATGACGATCATCATGATCAACGGCAATATCGACCTGTCGGTCGGAGCGACCTACGCCTTCTCGGCAATCGTGCTGCTCGACTCGATGACTTGGCCGATCTTCCAAGGTCTCGGCGACTGGGTGATCCCGGTGTCATGGATGCTTGCCCTGCTGACCGGGACCGTTCTCGGCGCGATCAACGGACTGATCGTCTGGAAGACCGGCGTCGACGCCTTCATCGTCACGCTGGGGTCGATGCTCGGATACCGGGGTCTCGTCTTCATGTACAACGGCGAGCAGCCGACGTCGCACCTCAACTGGACGCTCGTCGATTTCGCCGAGGCGCAGTTTCTGGGTCTCCACACCGCGACCTGGTTCCTGTTCGTCGCAGCGCTTGCGCTGTGGCTGCTGATGACGCGCACCGTGCACGGCCGGAATGCCTATGCCATCGGCAACAACCGGGAAGCCGCCGTCAACGCGGGCATCCGTGTCGGTCCGCACTTCCTGATCAACTTCATGCTGATCGGGTTTCTCGCCGCGCTCAGTGCCGTCGTCTTCTACTCCGAGTCCGGTTCGGTGAATCCGAATGACGGGATGCTGTACGAACTCTGGGCGATCACGGCCGTGGTGCTCGGAGGCACGAAGCTCGCGGGCGGCTACGGATCCATCATCTCGACGATCGGCGGCGTCATCGCGATCCAGCTTCTGAGAAAGGGCCTCGGCCACATCGGAGCGGATACCGAGACGGTGAATCTGGTGATCGGTCTCATTCTGATCGCGGTCCTGTTCCTCGACCGGCAGCTGAACCGGAAGGGCAAGGAGGAGCTCAAGATATGACCGACACCCTACCGGCCCTGCGCCTCGAGAACATCGTGAAGACATTCCCCGGCGTCCGGGCGCTCGATGGCGTGTCCTTCACCGTCATGCCCGGGGAGGTGCACGCGCTCATGGGCGAAAACGGCGCGGGCAAATCGACTCTCATGAAGGTCCTTGGCGGGATCTACCAGCCCGACGAGGGGCGCATATACATGGAGCGGCAGCCGACCGTGATGGCCTCTCCGATGGAGGCCAAGGCGAAAGGCGTCGTCTTCATCCATCAGGAACTCAGCCTCGCCGATGAACTGTCGGTGGCCGAAAACATCTTTCTCGGCGAGCTTCCGCGGAAGAGTTTCGGGCGGGTCGACTGGGAAAAGCTCTTCTCCGAGACCGACCGCATTCTCAAGACCCTGAACGTCTCCTTCGACGCCCGCAAGCGCGTGGGCGACCTCTCGATCGCCAACCAGCAGATGGTGGAGATCGCGCGGGCGCTGACAGTCGATCCGCGGGCGGTGATCTTCGACGAACCGACAGCGTCGCTCACGGATGCCGAGAAGGTAGTGCTGTTCGACGTGATCGCCGACCTCAGATCGCGGGGCGTGGGGATCATCTATATCTCGCACCGGATGGAGGAGATCTTCAAGATCACCGACCGGATCAGCGTCCTGCGCGACGGCCAGTATCGCGGCACCCTGCAGACGGCGGCCACGAACGAGGACGAGGTCACGCAGCTGATGATCGGCCGGTCGCTCGATCTGTCGCGGAACGACCAGCACGCCGAGCTCGGCGACGTGGCGCTGGAGGTGCGGGGGCTCAGCTGCGGATCGCTCTACCGGGACGTCAGCTTCAAGGTGCACCGCGGCGAAGTCGTCGGCTTCTACGGCCTTGTCGGAGCGGGCCGGACGGAAATCGTCGAGACGGTCTTCGGGCTGAGAGCACCGTCCAGCGGTCAAATTCTCCTCGACGGACAGGAGGTCAGGATCAACTCGCCGGTCGATGCGATCCGGCTGGGGATCTCGCTTGTCCCGGAGGACCGCAAGGGGCAGGGCCTCGTTCTCGGAATGAACTGCCGGGACAACATGACATTGCCGCAGGTCGACGACCTGAAAGCCGGACCTTTCGTCTCCGACGGCGCCGAGGTTGCGATCTTCGATCTCTACCGCGACCGGCTCGACATCCGGACCCCCGGCTGGAGGCAACTCGTCGGCAATCTCTCTGGCGGAAACCAGCAGAAGATCGTGATCGGCAAGTGGCTGTCGATGCACCCGAACGTCCTGATCGTCGATGAACCGACGCGCGGGATCGACGTTGGCAGCAAATCCGAGATCCACAACCTGATCCGAGGGCTCGCGCAACAGGGCTACGCCGTCATCGTGGTCAGCTCTGAAATGCCCGAGGTCCTTCACGTCTCCGACCGGATCGTCGCGATGTATCACGGGCGGATCATGCGCGAATTCACGTCGGAAGAGGTGACGGAGGACGGGCTGGTCCAGGCGATCTCCGGAATTTCGGGTGACAAGGTCGCCTGATGCCTTCGAGCCAGGGAGCGCGCGCCGCGGTGTCGGCGCCATGAGAAAAGAGCGCCGATGAAGGCTGCGCTCTTTCTCATCGTCCCGATCTGGTCGTCCGCGCGGTCCTCTCATCAGCCGGGATTCGGCGACATGGCGAAGGCGGAAGAGGATGGCCTGCTCTCCCTGATCGTTCCGTGATCGTCCGACCTACCATTTCCTGATTGGAGGCCAGTTCGTCGCGCATCCGTCGGGCTGGCCGGACAATCCGGTGCCGGAGGACGATTTCGTCGACTACGACGTCACCATCT
Source organism: uncultured Rhodobacterales bacterium (assembly GCA_964587905.1). Lineage (GTDB taxonomy): Bacteria > Pseudomonadota > Alphaproteobacteria > Rhodobacterales > Rhodobacteraceae > DAINOF01. The sequence goes on from CAZPOK010000132.1 coordinate 8,643, forward strand.
CGAAGCCCTGGCATCCGCTCGTGGAGGGCATCGGCAGCTTCCGCCTCACCTCCGAGCAGTATTACATGCTCGTCGATCCGTCGAACGAGGTGCTGGCGACCACGACCTTCACCGGCGATCACCTCTGGTGGATCGAAGGCAGCGTGATCCCGCTGGTCGGGACACGGCGGTGGGACCGGGGGCGGATATTCTTTTGCTCCATCGGCCACACGCGCGACGACCTGAGAGTGCCGCAGGTAACCGAGATGATACGTCGCGGCGCGGTCTGGGCGGC
>CAZPOK010000133.1:0-8905 GCA_964587905.1 uncultured Rhodobacterales bacterium
GCGGATATCGTCATCGGCACGCAGCTCGTGGCCAAGGGGCACAACTTCCCGCTCCTGACGCTCGTGGGGGTCATCGACGCGGACCTGGGACTTCAGGGCTCCGACCTTCGCGCGGCCGAACGCACGTTTCAGCTGATGCGGCAGGTGGCGGGGCGGGCCGGCCGGAGGGAGAAGCCCGGCCTCGCGCTCCTGCAGACCTACCAGCCCGAACATCCGGTGATCCGGGCGATCCTGTCGGGCGAGGAGGAGGCGTTCTGGCGGGCCGAGGCCGAGGAGCGCCGTCACGCGGGCGTGCCGCCCTATGGCCGGATGGCGGGGATCATTCTGTCCTCACCGAACGTGCAGGAGGTCTTCGATCTCGGCGGCGAAATGGCGCGGCGGTCGGATCCGCTCCGCCGGATCGGGGCAGAGGTCTATGGCCCCGCTGCAGCGCCGATCGCGCGCATCAGGGGCCGGCATCGTGTCAGGCTGCTGGTCAGGGCGGCGAAGGGCAGCCCGCTCCAGAGCGCGTTGGCCGAGTGGGTCGCGCAGTTCCGGCTGCCGGCCAACCTGCGGCTTTCGGTCGATATCGACCCGCAAAGCTTCTACTGAAAAGCAAGTTGGGCGCTGCCACATCGCGCTATTCCCGTGCATTCGGCGCAAGGCGGAAGCGGAAGTTGCGGCTTCCTTTCGGTCGGGCGCAGGCGTAAGCCGTCGATCCATGCGCCTCGTGGACCTCGAAGACGCCCGGACCTACCCCTACTGGCGCCAGCCGGTCTTCCTCCTGTTCCTGATGGCCGCGGCGATGCCCTTGTCCTTCGCCACGTGGTCGGCGCTTCTCAACAACTGGGTCATTCACGCCGCGGATTTCACCGGCGTCGAGATCGGCTGGCTCCACACCGTCCGCGAGATCCCAGGATTCCTCGCCGTCGGCGTGATCGCGGTGATCATCTTCGTGCGCGAACAGCTCCTGGCGATCCTCTCGCTTCTGACGCTCGGGATGGCCACGGCGGTGACGGCCTTCTTCCCGACCTTCGGGGGCATCCTTTTCGTGACGCTGATCTCCTCGATCGGGTTCCACTACTTCGAAACCGTCAACCAGTCGCTCCAGTTGCAGTGGATCGAGAAGGACAAGGCGCCGCAGACCCTGGGCTGGATCGTTGCGATTGGATCGGGCGCCTCGCTCGTCGCCTACGGGCTTCTCGTCGTGACATGGCGGGCCTTCGATCTGAGCTACGCCTTCGTCTACATGACCTCCGGCGGGGCCACGATCCTGATCGCGCTCTACTGCATGTTCGCCTTCCCGCAGTTCGAGGCGCCGAATCCCCAGCTCAAGCGGCTCATCGTCCGGCGGCGGTACTGGCTCTACTATGCGCTCCAGTTCATGTCGGGCGCGCGGCGGCAGATCTTCGTCGTCTTCGCGGCCTTCATGATGGTCGAGCGGTTCGGCTTCGAAGTGCATGAGATCACCGCGCTGTTCCTGATCAACTTTCTCGCGAACATGCTCTTCGCGCCGCTGATGGGCCGCGCGGTTGCGCGATGGGGCGAGCGGAACGCGCTCGCCTTCGAATATGCCGGGCTGATTTGCGTCTTCCTCGCCTACGGCGGGATCTACTGGCTCGGCTGGGGCGTCGCGATCGCGGCGGGCCTCTACGTGATCGACCACCTGTTCTTCGCGCTCGCCTTCGCCATGAAGACCTATTTCCAGAAGATCGCGGATCCCGGCGACATCGCACCCACCGCGGCTGTGGCCTTCACGATCAATCACATCGCGGCGGTGTTCCTGCCCGCGATTCTGGGCTATCTCTGGATCGTCTCGCCGGGGTCGGTCTTCGCGCTGGCGGCGGGAATGGCGGTGGTGTCGCTGGGGCTGGCGATGATGATCCCGCGACACCCCGAGCCGGGACGCGAGACAGTATTCTCGCGGGCGATTCCCGCGCCGGCGGAGTAGCGAAGGGACCGGGACGCCCTATATCGGGAAGACGACAGGAGTTGGAGATGTTTCTTTTCGCGAAGAAGAAGATGCAGATGGTCGCCCCGGGCGACTCGCTGCCGGGCCGTGATCGGCCGATCCCGACCGCCGAGACCCACTTCGTCACCGGGCGCCCGCTGTCCGGCGAGGTGCCGGAGGGCATGGAACAGGCAATGTTCGGCATGGGCTGTTTCTGGGGTGTTGAGCGGATGTTCTGGAAGCTCCCCGGCGTCTGGATGACGCGCGTGGGCTATGCCGCAGGATACACGCCGAACCCGACCTATCAGGAGGTCTGCACCGGCCGGACCGGGCACAACGAGGTCGTGCACGTGATCTACGACCCGAAGACCCTCAGCTACGAGGATCTTCTCAAGATCTTCTGGGAGGGGCACGACCCCACGCAGGGTATGCGTCAGGGCAACGATGTCGGCACGCAGTACCGGTCGGGGATCTACAGCTATTCGGACGCGCAGCGGCAGGCGGCCGAAGCGTCGCGCGATGCCTACGCGTCGCAGCTTGCCCGGGCAGGATACGGCGAGATCACGACCGAGATCGTGCCCGCGCCCGAGTTCTTTGCCGCCGAAGACTACCACCAGCAGTATCTTGCCAAGAACCCGGCCGGCTATTGCGGCATCGGCGGGACCGGGGTCAGCTGCCCCGTGGGTCTCGGAGTGGCGTGAGCCGTGCCGGGTCGGCGCATCCATGTGACGGGCGCGAGCGGGTCTGGAACCTCGACTCTCGCCCGCGGACTTGCCGACGCATTCGACAGCCAGGCCTTCGACACCGATGACTTCTACTGGAGGCCCACCGATCCGCCGTTCCGCGAGAAGCGCCGGATCGCCGAGCGTCTCGCGTTGATGGAAGAGTTGTTCCTGCCCCGGCGGGACTGGATCCTTTCGGGCTCTTTCACCTCATGGGGCGCGCCGATCGTGCCGCGCCTGACGCATGCGATCTTTCTGACCCTGCCGGCGGCAAGGCGATTGGCGCGGCTGCGCAAGCGCGAGCGGATGCGCGTGGATCAGACCGTTGCCGGGACACGCGACTGGCGTGTGGCGAACGCGGGATTTCTGGAATGGGCGATGGCTTACGACGACCCAGACTTCACCGGGCGAAGCCGCGCGAACCACGAGCGTTGGCTGGAAAGCCTAGACTGCCCGGTCATCCGGCTCGACGCGGACGTTGCGCCCGAGACCTTGCTCGCCCGCGCTGTCGAGGCGCTCGATCCTGTCCGCGCCGCGGCCCGGCACCGGACCTCTGCGTGAGGCCCGGCGCGTGACGACCTGGACGGCGTTGACGACGTTGCGGCGGAAGGAGGCGGCCGAGGCGCTGGGCTCGGCGATGGAACGTCTCGATCCGGAGCCCACGGGGGTTGGCGTCTTCGAGATCGAGGACGGCTCCGGGACCTGGGAGGTCGGGGGCTACTTCGACGTCAGGCCGAACGCCACGGGGCTCGACCTTATGGCAGCGGCCTTCGACGCCAGGCCGTTCGTCGTCTCGGAACTGCCGGAGATCGATTGGGTCGCCAAGGTTCGACGGGAGCTTTCGCCTGTCGCGGCGGGGCGGTTCTTGGTCCACGGAGCCCATGACGCGGGAGCGGTGCCGGACGGCGTGATCCCGCTTCTGATCGAAGCGTCGATGGCCTTCGGCACGGGGCACCACGGAACGACGAAAGGCTGTCTTCTGGCCTTCGACCGGCTTCTCTCCGCGGGTTCGCCTCCCCGCCGGGTGGCGGACGTTGGGGCCGGCACCGCCGTGCTCGCCATGGCGGCGGCCAATGCCGGATGCGAGACGGTCGTGGCCGGCGACATCGATCCGGTGGCCGTCGAGGTTGCCGCGGCGAATGTGGCGGCGAACCGGCTTTCGGGCCGCGTCGCCTGCGTCGAGGCGGCGGGCTTCGACCATCCGGCGTTCCGCGACGTCACGCCCGCCGATCTTGTGTTCGCCAATATCCTCAAGGGCCCGCTGGTCGATCTCGCACCGGAAGTCGCCCGCCGGACGGCGTCGGGAGGGCACGTGATTCTCTCCGGGCTCCTCAACGAGCAGGCCGCAGAGGTGTCATCGGTTTATGCACGCAGCGGGTTCAATCTCGTCGCGGAGGATCGAATTGGTGAGTGGACGTGTCTGACGATGTGCAAAATGCCGCCGAAGCTTGGCTGACGGGCCAAGTTTCTGACACCTTGTCCTCGCTGACCACATTTCCGCCATATTGGACGGGAAAAATCGGATCGTCCGGTGGGGGTCGGCGACCAAATCGGAGGCGGATGTGTCGGAAGCACAGACTCAGAATTTCGATGATCGGCTGCGTCGAATCGATAAGCAGCATCGCGCGATGTCGCGGGGCTTCGTCCTGTCGGTGAGCCGTGACGGGCTTGTCGTTGCCAAGCCAGAATCGCGTCGCTCGCGCTTTCCTTGGCGGGTGGCGCTGTTTCTTCTTGTTGCGGTGATGGGCTTCAAGGTCATGCTGCACGCCTACATGGGCGACGGAGCCTACAACGAACGCGTGGCGCGTCTGGCCAACGGCACGACCGCCGAGCAACTCGGGGCCTACGTCCTGTCCGCCGATCCGATCACTGTCTGGATGTCGAAGTTCGTCACGGGACAGTAACCGAAGAACGCTCTAGGGTCGGCGGTTGTCCCTCGCCGCAACCCGAAACAGAAAGGCCGCGACCTTGGACGGGTCGCGGCCTTTTTCGTTGTGGTGCCCAGGCGGTATCAGCGCGACAGGCGGTGCGCGACCTCGTCGATGCTGCCGCGATGCAGGCCGATGTCGTCAAGCTCGCGATCCGTCAGCTGCGAAAGAGCGCTGCGCGTGACGCGGCTGTCGTTCCACGCCTGAAATGCGGAGACGAAGGCGGAAAAGCTGGCGGAGAGACGGCCCGGAAGGCTCGGTCCGCCAAATTGCGAACGTGTGATTTCGAAGAGAGCCATAGGACGTGTCCTTAATAGCGTTGGTTGCAGGGCGCATCATTGCGATGGAAAGGCAGCTAAGCGGGAAATTCCGGTCCAGCAATAGGCGGAATCGCATGGGTGATATGCACCGGAATCATGACTCGGCGTCCATGGTAAGCTTTTCATAACTAAGCGGTTTTCCCGATCCGGAATGCGTCGCTTTCCGGCCTCGGGATGACGCTTTCCGGCCACTTCCGAAGAGAGCTGTGACCCGTGCCGCGCGCATTGCCCGTTGGCAGGTGTTCGCGTTCCGTGCTAGCCGTGGCGCAAAGGCAACAAGAGCAGGGCGGCGCATGCGGGTGTTGGGCATAGACCCGGGGCTGAGGATCCTCGGCTGGGGGCTCATCGACGTATCTGGCAGCCGAATCAGCCATGTCGCGAACGGGATGTGCCGGTCGGACGGGGCCGACCTGGCCCAGCGTCTGCTCAGTCTTCATGCACAGCTCACCGAAGTCGTTGCCCGCTTCGCGCCGGATGCGGTCGCCGTAGAGCAGACCTTCGTCAACAAGGACGCGGCGGGAACGCTCAAGCTGGGCCAGGCGCGCGGCATCGCGATGCTGGTCCCCGCGCAGGCGGGCATCCCGGTGGGAGAATACGCGCCGAACGCGGTCAAGAAGGCCGTCGTCGGCGTCGGCCACGCAGACAAGCGCCAGATCGCACATATGGTGCGGATACACCTGCCGGGCACCGAGATAACGGGGCCCGACGCGGCCGACGCGCTCGCCATCGCTATCTGCCATTCGCATCATCTCGGCTCGGCGGGTCGGCTCGCCGCCGCGGTTTCCAGGGCGGCGCCGTGATCGGCCGGCTGACGGGGCGGGTGGGCTACCGCGGCGCCGACCACGTCCTCATCGACGTGGGCGGGGTGGGATATGTCGTCTTCGTCTCGCAGCGAACGCTCGCCGCCTTGCCGGGGTTGGGAGAGGTGGCCACGCTCCATACCGACCTCCTGGTGCGAGAGGATCTGTTGCAGCTCTTCGGGTTTCCCTCACCCGCTGAGAGGGAGTGGCATCGGCTTCTGATGTCGGTGCAGGGGATCGGCGCGAAAGCCTCGATGGCGGTCCTCGGCGCGCTCGGGGCCGACGGGGTGAGCCGCGCGATCGCCCTCGGCGACTGGAATGCGGTGAAGGCGGCGCCCGGTGTCGGGCCGAAGATCGCGCAGCGGGTCGTGAACGAACTGAAGGACAAGGCGCCGTCGGTCATGGCGATGGGCGGCGGCGAGGCGCTGGCCGAGCTGATCGAGGAGCCGTCCTCTGACACCGTCGCGAAGCCGCGCCCGGCGACGGTGCCGAAAAGCTCGGCGCAGTCCGAAGCGCTCTCGGCGCTCACCAACCTCGGCTATTCGCCCGGGCAGGCCGCCTCGGCCGTGGCGCAGGCGGCGGCCGGGAGCGACGAGGCCGACACGAGCGAACTGATCCGGGCCGCGCTCCGGCTTCTGGCGCCGAAGGGATAAGGTATGGAACCCGATCCGACGCTCCGCCCCGATCCCCGGCCCGAGGACGCCGACCGGGCACTCCGGCCCCAGACGCTCGAGGAATTCATCGGCCAGGCCGAAGCGCGGGCCAACCTTCGGGTCTTCATCGAAAGCGCCCGGCTGCGCGGCGAGGCGATGGACCACGCGCTGTTCCACGGACCCCCTGGGCTGGGCAAGACGACGCTCGCCCAGATCATCGCGCGGGAACTTGGCGTGAACTTCCGGATGACCTCGGGGCCGGTGCTGGCCAAGGCCGGCGACCTCGCCGCGATCCTGACGAATCTGGAACCGCGCGATGTTCTCTTCATCGACGAGATCCACCGCCTGAACCCGGCCGTGGAGGAGGTGCTCTATCCCGCGCTCGAGGATTTCGAACTCGACCTCGTGATCGGCGAGGGGCCGGCCGCGCGGACGGTGCGGATCGAATTGCAGCCTTTCACTCTGGTGGGGGCCACGACCCGGATGGGGCTTCTGACAACGCCGCTGCGCGACCGGTTCGGGATTCCCACGCGGCTTCAGTTCTACGAAATCGCCGAACTCCACGAGATCGTGACACGGGGGGCGCGGCTGATGGGGATTCCGGCCGATCCCGAAGGCGCGCTCGAGATCGCCCGGCGGGCGCGGGGCACGCCGCGGATCGCCGGGCGCCTTCTGCGGCGGGTGGTGGACTTCGCGCTGGTCGAGGGGGACGGGCGGCTGACGCGCGAAATTGCGGACGGGGCGCTGACCAGGCTCGGGGTCGATCATCTGGGTCTCGACGGGGCGGACCGGCGGTACCTGTCACTGTTGGCCGAGAATTACGGGGGCGGGCCGGTCGGAGTCGAGACCCTGTCGGCGGCACTGTCGGAAAGCCGGGATTCGATCGAGGAGGTGATCGAGCCGTTCCTGCTCCAGCAGGGGCTGATCCAGCGCACCCCGCGAGGACGTATGCTGGCACCGAAGGCCTGGACCCATCTCGGGCTCGAGCCGCCGAGAGCATCGGGTCAGGCCGATCTGTTCTGAGATGTCCGGGCCCGGACGGATGTTCAATGCTCTGAATCGGAATATGATACCGTCCACGTGGTTCAGATTCCGGAGGCGCCGCAACATGCAGGTCGGGACGCGGGGGCGCCGGCTGGTCATGAGTATTTGCACCGAGATGAAGGAGGAGGCGTGACGGAGGAGGAGACCAGGGCGCTCTTCACGCGGTCGGACGGCAGGTATCTTTTCGCGCGCTGGGGCCGGCCGATCGTGCCCGTCGTCTTTGGTGTCGAGGAGGCGACGCTGGGTGTCGTCAAGGGCGCGATCGAGGCGGTGGTGGCGCTGGCCGGCCACCGGATGGCGGAGACCGACCCCGAACTCGGCGCAAACTTCATGATGTTCTTCCTGCGCGACTGGCGGGAGCTGCTCGACGTCCCCGATCTCGACCGGCTGATCCCGGAGCTGGGCGATCTCGTCCAGCGGCTCGAGGCGGCGGAGGCGAACCAGTACCGGGTGTTCCGATTCGACGCGGAGGGCGGGATCAGGGCCTGCTTCGCCTTCGTGCGGATGGACGCAGAGCTTTCGGCGGTGCCCGCCGAGGTGTTGGCGCTCAATCAGGCGATGCAGGCGATCCTGCTGTGGTCCGACATGGCCTTCACGGACCGCTCGGCGCTGGCGCGCGCGCAGGGCGGCGCGACGATCCTGAGGCCGGAGGTTGCGGGGGTGATCCGTGCGGCCTACGATCCCGTCCTGCCGGTGATGGCGCAGGACGTGGCTCATGCGCTGCGATTGTCGGCGCGGGTGCAGGGGTCTCGCGACACCTGACCGCCGCGGTCGCATTGACCGGACGCCGGAGCCGTCTAGCTTCCCGTCGATGAACGATGATACCACCGTCATCTACAACGGCTCCTGTCCGGTCTGTTCGCGGGAGATCGGCGTATACCGCGGCCGGGCCCAGGCGGCCGGAGCGCCGCTTCGCTTCGTCGATCTCTGCGAGGCGGATCTTCACGCCTGGGGGCTGTCGCCCGAGGACGCCGCGCGCCGGCTGCACGCGATCGACGATGGCCGGCTGATCTCCGGGGTCGACGCCTTCGTCGCGCTCTGGCGGGGGACGCCCGGCTTCGGATGGCTCGCGCGGACGGTGTCGCTGCCGATCGTCCGCCCCGTCGCGGGCGCGGTCTACGAGGGCGTCCTCGCGCCGCTTCTCTTCCGGATGCATCTTCGCCGCGCCGCCCGGGGGCGGGGCTGATCGAGGCGCTTGTTCCCCGCGCCCGGCGGGACTAGGCAGAGTCCGTCCCAGCGCAGGCGACCGCCGATGACCCACCGCTTCCCGATCCGCGTCTATTACGAGGACACCGACCTTGCCGGGATCGTCTACTATGCCAACTACCTGAAATTCATCGAGCGCGCGCGGACCGAATGGGTTCGGACGCTCGGGATCGACCAGTCGCGACTGAAGCAGGATGCGGGCGTGGTCTTCGCCGTGCGGCGCCTCGAGGCGGAGTACCTGAGCCCCGCGCGGTTCGACGACCTGCTCGAGGTCGAGACGGAGCTTCTGGAGACGACGGCGG
>CAZPOK010000134.1:0-8853 GCA_964587905.1 uncultured Rhodobacterales bacterium
CTCCACCAGATCGACCCCGAAGGACCGGACCGGAATGGCGTTCGTCAGGCGAAAGCCGTTCCTGGCATAAAGCGCGCAGGCGGCGCGATGGCCTTCGTGGGTCCAGAGGCGCATCCGCGTGTATCCGGCCTTTCGTGCGAAGGCCAGGCAGGCGTCGAGGAGCTGCTGGCCAAGTCCACGGCCCCGCGCTTCCGGCACGAGCAGGAAAAGCCGCAGTTTCGCGACGCCGGGAGCGCCCGACTGCACGCAGAACACCGAGCCGAGCCGCCGTCCGTCCTCGACCGCGATGAAGGCGCGTTCGGTCGCGGGGTCGTGGCTCCGGATGTAGGCCGCGACAATTTCGGCCACGAGCGCCTCGAACGTCGCGTCGAAGCCCTCCTCTCGGGCGTAGAGCACGGCGTGCCGTTCGATCAGCCAGCCGGCGTCGCCGATCTCCAGATCGCGGAGCGTCGCTGCCATGGCGGTCACACTGGCAGCCTCCCCCTTGCACGGCAAGCGGCGAGGGAGTAACCGGCTCGCCTCGGATCACGGAGTACGGCGATGGGCATCGACAGCGAACGCGACATCGAGGCGAACCTGCAGATCGGGCCGACCACGCTCGGCATGGTGCGGTTGTTCATCGAGGGCAGCGGCCTCGAGATCCCGCTCGATTTCGAGCCCGACGAGGCCGAGGAAATCGCCGAGGAGATCCGCGCCGCCGCAGCCCGCGCCCGCGCGATGGGCGACAGGAAACCTAAAGGCCCCAGGAAGGGGTGAAGGCGGGGTCGCGCGCCGCGTGCCAGCGCAGCGCGGCGTGACGGGCGAATTTCCGGACCATCACCTTCCGGCGCGCCGGCGGCAGCTTCGACTCCGGCCCCATACGCAGGATCTCCGCGTCGTAGGGGTCGGCGACGATCAGCCCCGTGTCCTCGGGCAGAAGCTCGGCAGGGAACTCCGCGTCAACGGCCCAGAAGTAGCGATCGCACCATTCGAGGTAGCCCCGCCATTTGCCGTCGCTCTGGAAATCGGCACGGGAGGATTTGCACTCGACGACCCAGATCTCCCCCCGGGGCCCAAGCGCCATCACGTCCACTCGCAGACCGGGCGCCGGCGTAAGCTCCTCGACGGTCACGAAATCATGCGAGAGCAGATGTCGGCACACGCCGCGGGCCAGCAGCTGGCCGGGCCGGAGGCTTTCGAGGGCGAGGTCGTCGGGCATGGGAAGAGTGTGAACACTTCGTGAACAAAAGACAAGGGCCGCAGCCCCTTGCTGGCACCCCGTCACCGGCTTATGTCTGGCGGGTGACGGGTACTGCCCCTCTCGTGCGCGGCAATATTCCGGTGGCCTTACTCAAATCCGAGGGAGCTGGCTCTGTCCGGATCCTGGTCCGGTTACCTGGCGCCCACCTGTGTATGCAGGTCCTCGGGAATTAGATACGCCACGGTCCGGGTGGTCCCGTCACGCATCCTCAAGAGCCGGGCAGCGTCGGTGACGTCGGGAAGTGCCACACCGCGGCACCCGGTATTCAGTGCCGGACTGATCGCCTCTTGATCGGGATGCGCCACCCCGACGATCTGGAGGAGCCTCTGCGCGAGCCACGTCGGCACCGCCCTCGCATTCCAACGCAACCGACCACGCCCACCGTTTGCAGGCGGCGACATGTCGGAAGGGGTGGTGTCGCGCGAGGGCAGGTCTTCCCGCTTCTCTTGATCGGGATAGAGCGACAGGCGCCTGTGCCGGCCGATGACGTGGCTGGCGGCGCAGTCCGCCATCAAGCGCCCCTCGTCGGCGGACCGTGGCGCCGCCGTCCGGCAGCGCCAAGTCCGTTCAGCGCCGCGGGACCGCCGGCACCTCGGTGCGCACCGGGATGAGCACGGGCTCGCGAACGCCGCCGCGCGGCTCGGAATCGTCCTCCTCGCCCATCCGCATCACGGTAATCGCAAATTGCACGCCGGCGAAGACGATGCCGTTGCCCATGAAGAGCATCAGCGCCGCAATCCATCCGACGTCCGAGTTGCTGACGAGCGACCACAGGTTCGCCACGTTGAAGGCGAACAGTGCTCCGACGAAAACGGCCGAAAGGCCGAACCCGATGAGGCAGTGCCGGATGTAGAGGCTTACGAGAGGCGGCATGACATGCTCCGCTGTGCTTTGAGATCCTGATGTGTAAGTAGCAACGGACCGTGAGAGTTCCAGATCGAAATCGCAATACCGCATCGACCGCGTTGAGAAGCGGCCAATGACCGCTCATACTGGATCCATGACACCCGGCCTCCGCGTCGCCAGCTACAACATCCGCAAATGCGTCGGCCTCGACAGGCGCCGCGACCCCGATCGCGTTCTCGACGTGATCGCGGGGCTGGAGGCGGACGTGGTCGCACTCCAGGAAGCCGACCGTCGGCTGGGGGGCAGGCCCGCCACGCTCGACCGCGGGCGCATCGCGGAGCTGACGGGGCTCGAGGCCGTCGACGTCGCGGAGAACGACGTCAGCCTGGGCTGGCACGGCAACGCGTTCCTGCTCGGTCCCGATATCGAGATCGAAGGCATCGAACGGCTCACGCTTCCGGGACTGGAGCCGCGGGGCGCGGTTCTCTTGCAGGCGAGACGTGGCGACAGCAGCTTCCGCATCGTCGCCGCACATCTGGGTCTGACGCGCGAGTTCCGGCGCCGACAACTCCGCGCGATCGTGCGGTCCGCCCATCGCGCGGGCCCGGACCTGCCCACGATGGTCCTGGGAGACTTCAACGAGTGGCGGATGGACCGGGGGCTCGAACCGCTGGGGAAGCACTTCACGATCCATGCGCCGGGCCTCAGTTTTCATGCCGCCCGGCCGGTGGCGGCGCTCGACCGTATCGCGCTGAACGACGCGGTGGAGTTGCGGGACGCGGGCGTCGTCCAGACGGAGGTGTCGCGCATCGCATCGGACCACCTTCCGATATGGGCCGACCTCCGTCTGGGCTAGCCGAACGCCTCGGGTTTCGCCTCGCGCGCCATGTGGTCGAGAACGGCGTTCACGAATTTGGGTTCGCGACCTTCGGGAAAGAACGCCTTGGCGATGTCGACGAATTCCGTGATCACGACACGCGGCGGCGCCTCGCCTTCGACGAGTTCGGCCCCCGCGACGCGGAACAGCGCGCGGAGCGTCGGGTCGATCCGGGCGATGGGCCACTTCTCAACGAGCGCCCGATCCGTCATCTGGTCGATCTTCGCCTGCCAGTTGACCGCGTCGCCGAGGAGCTTGCGAAACAGATCGACGTCGCCCTCTGCCAGTTCGTCGCCTTCGTAGACGGCGCCGAACCGATGATCCTCGAACTCCCGCTGGACGGCGTCGGCGGACTGACCGGAGGCTTCCATCTGGAAGAGCGCCTGCACGGCGTAGAGCCGGGCGGCGGATTTCATCTGCCGTCTCGAGGTCATCGGGTCGAAGACCCCTTGCCCTCGGCGATGAGGAAACTGTCGGGCTTGAAGCCGATGCCGCCCTTCGGCTTGCCCCAGCGCCGCGCGAGCGCGATGAGGTGCAGCGCCGCCGCCGCGGCCCCGCCGCCCTTGTTCTGGTCCTTGGGATCTGCCCGCACCACGGCCTGTGCCCGGTTCTCGACCGTCAGGATGCCATTGCCGAGGCAGCAGCCCTGAAGCCCCAGAAGCATGAGCCCGCGCGAGCTGTCGTTGCACACCGTGTCGTAATGCGTCGTCTCGCCCCGGATCACGCAGCCGAGCGCCACGTAGCCGTCGAAGTTAGACATCCGGTGCGCCAGCGCGATCGCGGCGGGAATCTCGAGCGCGCCCGGCACCTCGATGATCTCCCGGGTCGCGCCGGCCTGTTCAAGCACGGCCATCGCCCCCGAGACGAGGTCATCGGCTATGTCCTTGTAGTAGGGCGCCACGACGATCAGCACCTTCACGGGGTCCGCGAAGGCCGGCAGGGGCAGAATATGGTGTGTTTCTTGTCCGGCCATGTCTCAGTCCAGAGGGATCTTGCGCGTGCCGATGATGGACAGCCCGTAGGCGTCGAGCCCGACGACCTTCGGCGTGGGAGAATTCGTGAGAAGCACCAGCTTCGACAGCCGGAGCGAGGAGAGGATCTGCGCGCCGAGCCCGTACTGGCGCAGCGTCTGGGGCGCGGCGGCATCGCCGCTGGCGAGCTTCATCGTCGTGTCGCGGAGGAGGACCACGACCCCCCGCCCTTCCCCGGCGATGATCTCCATCGCGCGGCCGAACTCGGTCGTCCGGCCCTTGCCGCCGAGCCCCGCTACGTCGAGCAGCGGATCCATCGCATGCATCCGGACGAAGACCGGGGCATCCCCGGAGATGTCGCCCTTGATAAGCGCGATATGCTCGGCGCCCTGGGTTTCGTCGGTGTAGATGCGCATGGTCCAGTCTCCGCCGAAACCGGAGGCGACCGTCTGCTCGTCGCGCACCCGGACGAGGTTGTCGTGCCGGCGGCGATAGGCGATCAGGTCCGAGATCGTGCCTATCTTCAGCCCGTGCCTCTGCGCGAAAGCGACAAGGTCGGGCAGGCGCGCCATGCTGCCGTCGTCGTTCATCACTTCGCAGATCACACCGGAGGCATTGAGCCCGGCGAGCCGCGCGACATCGACGGCGGCTTCGGTATGGCCGGCGCGCACCAGGACGCCGCCCTCCCGCGCGCGAAGCGGGAAGACATGGCCCGGCGTCGCAATGTCGGCGGAGGTCTTCGACGGGTCGATGGCGACGGCTACCGTGCGCGCCCGATCATGCGCCGAGATCCCGGTCGAGACGCCTTCCCGCGCCTCGATCGACACGGTGAAGGCGGTCTCGTGCCGCGACGAGTTGTAGGACGACATGAGCGGCAGTTCCAGCGCGTCGATCCGCTCGCCCGGCAGCGCGAGGCAGATGAGCCCGCGCCCGTGCGTCGCCATGAAGTTGATCACCTCCGGCGTCGCCATCTGCGCCGGGATCACGAGGTCGCCCTCGTTTTCGCGGCTCTCGTGGTCGACGAGGATGAAGATACGGCCGTTCCGGGCCTCCTCGATGATCTCCTCGACCGACGAGATCGCATCGTGCCACGTCTCTTCGACGGGTCCGGGTTCTTCATAGCTCACGGGGTCGCTCCGAAATATCTGTCGGCCGGCAGGTAGCCGGCCATGCGGGCGGTCGCGCACCACTCCGTCTCGGGCGGGGTCTCGCCCACGACGAGCACGGCATCCGCCGGAACGCGCGCCTCTCGGGCGAAGGCGATCAGCCGGCGACGGGTCTCCGACCAGCTGTCGAACGCTGTTGGCGCGCGCAGCGCGTGATCGAGAACATCGCGGTTGACCCGCAGCACATCCTCCGGGTCGATCGGCAGGTGAACGGCGGCGAGGCGGCCGCAGTTTTCGGTCGCGGCCAGCTTGCGGAACCGCGCCGCGGGGATCTCGGGCGGCCGCAGCAGCCGCAGGGCGTTCGACGAGAACAGGACCGCGACGATGTCTCGTCCCGTCGAGGCGCGCACGCCCGCGTAGGTCCGGTAGTCGAGCCCGAGTTCAGCCGCCCGCTTCATCCGGTATCTCACCACCTCGAGAGGCATCGCGGGAAGAAGCTCCCGTCGCGCCTTCGTCCAGCAGTGGCGCCGCCAGCGCATACCGGGCTCCATCGTCGGTCCGCGATTGTGGCCGATCCCGCTCACGGGTCGTACTCCCTCAGACGGGCGACGTAGCGCGCCATCGTGTCGACCTCGAGGTTCACGCGGTCGCCCTCCGCCACCGCGCCCCATGTCGTCGCCTCCTTGGTGTGCGGAATGAGGTTTACGCCGAACTCCGCGCCCTCCACCTCGTTCACCGTCAGCGACGTGCCGTTCAGCGCGATCGATCCCTTCGGCGCGATGAACTGGGCAAGCGGGTCCGGCGCGCGAAACCGGATGCGGGTGCTGTCGCCCTCCTCGGTCACGCCGACGATTTCGGCCACGCCGTCGACATGCCCGGAGACGATGTGTCCGCCCAGTTCGTCGCCGACCTTCAGCGCCCGCTCGAGATTGACCGCCGCCCCGGGAGACCATCCGCCGATGTTGGTCTTCGAGACCGTCTCGGCCGAGATATCGACGGCGAACCATTCTCGCGGGCTCTCGCCCAGTTCGACCACCGTCAGGCAGACACCGTCACAGGCGATGGACGCGCCGATGTCGATCCCGGCGAGGTCGTAGGACGTCGCGATCCGGGCGCGCAGATCGCCCGCGCGCGCGACCTCCAGAACCTCTCCGACGTCGGTGACGATGCCTGTGAACATGGCGCTCCCCGTGGCGTTGCCTTCACCTAGACGCGAAGCCGGCCAAGGGCAAGTGCAGGGCGTCGCGCGGCACCTTCCGCCGCAGGCTATGGCTTTCTTCTTCAAAGCGGCGCAGGCTGCCCGGATGAAGCGTCCTCGCGGGGCAAGCGGACAGAGCCGGCGGTTCCTGTTTCTGCAGGGGCCGCACGGGCCATTCTTCGCCGCCCTGTCGCGCGCTCTCCGCGCAAGCGGCGCCGACTGCCGGCGGGTGGGCTTCAATGGGGGGGACAGGCTCTTCTGGCGCGGTCGCGACACCTTCATCGCCTATCGCGGACGGCCAGAAGACTGGCCGCGCACGCTCGACGATCTGCTCGTCCGTCACGGGATCACCGACGTCGTCCTCTATGGCGAGACGCGTCCCGTCCACGCCGCGGCCGTCGGCCTCGCGCGGTCCCGCGGTCTGACGGTTCACATTTTCGAGGAAGGTTACCTTCGACCCTACTGGGCCACCTACGAACGCGACGGCGCCAACGGGCGGTCCCGGATCGTCTCGCTGTCGATCGACGAGATGCGGCAGGCCCTGACCCGGCCCGCGGCGGTGCCGCCCGCCCCCGCCGACCGCTGGGGAGACATGCGCGAGCACATGGTCTACGGCGCGCTCTACCACGGCGCGGTCCTCCTTGGCCCGCGGCCGTCCGTGCCAACGCATCGCGACCAGAGCGTCGCGCGGGAGTTCCGCCTGCACCTGCGGCGGCTCCTCCTGACGCCGGTCCACGCAGCCGGGCGGCGCCTCGCGACGGACCGGATCATCGGCAGCGGCGCGCCGTATCACGTGGCGCTCCTGCAGCTCGAGCATGACCCGACATTCAGGTTCTGGTCGCCGTTCGGCTCGATGACCGGGTTCATTGATACAGTGACGGGCGCGTTCGCCGAGGGCGCGCCGCCGCACCACCACCTCGTCTTCAAGGCGCATCCGCTCGAGGACGGGCGCGTCCCGCTGCTCCGGGTGATCCGCGCGGCCGCCGACCGGCAGGCATTGACCGGGCGCGTCCATTTCGTCCGCGGCGGAAAGCTGGCGCGGCTGCTCGAAGGCGCGCGCAGCGCCGTCACGGTGAACTCGACGGCGGCGCAGCAGGCGCTCTGGCGCGGCCTGCCGGTGAAGTGCTTCGGAACCGCCGTCTATGCCAAGCCCGAACTGGTCTCCGGCCAGCCGCTGACGGACTTCTTCGCGGCGCCACGCCCGCCCGATCCCGACGCCTACGCAGATTTTCGCCGCTTTCTCGTCGAGACCTCGCAAATCGGCGGCGGCTTCTACTCGTTGCGTGGGCGGGCGCGCCTCCTACGACATGTCGTCGACATGATGCTCGATCCCCGCGATCGCTACGACAGACGGGTTGGAGAGGACGCGGCAGCTTCGCAACAGTTGCGCCTCGTCGGATAGCTCCGCGCTGGCGAAAGCCGGGGGATTCCGATAGTTTGCATAAAAAAGCTGAGGCAGGCACAAACAGGTCGAGGAGACCGAGCAGTGATTTTCACCGGTTCGCGCGGGGCGAAGTTCGTCGCCCTTGCTCTCATTACGGGGATGGTCGCCTCTTGCGGCCTGCCCCGGTCCGGCCCGACCAAGGGCGAGATATTTGCAGGCTCCGTCCAGAGACAGGGCGACGCCTTCGTGGTGTCGGTCAATGACCGCGTCACCCGCTATACCTCCGTCGTGCCCGCGCTGGGGTTCAGCGAGGGGTTCCTCAACGCCGGCGTGGTCGGCTCCGACACCATCCGGCCGGGCGACACCCTCGGCCTGCGCATCTGGGAGAACGTCGAAACCGGCCTTCTGTCGGGCACGGAAGCGGGCGCGACGGTGCTCGAAGAGGTGCAGGTCGACGGCTCCGGCTTCATCTTCGTGCCCTACGCGGGCCGCATCCGCGCCGCGGGTAACACGACAGAGGCGATCCGGCGGCTCATCACCGAACGCCTCGCCGAGCAGACCCCCGATCCGCAGGTGCTCGTCACACGCGTCGCCGGCGACGGCGCGACGGTGTCGCTGATCGGCGGCGTCGGCGGCCAGGGCGTCTATCCCATCGAGCGACCCACCCGGACGCTGACGGCCATGCTCGCCGCGGCGGGCGGCGTCACGATCGAGCCGGAGATCGCCCAGTTGACCGTCACCCGCGGCAACCAGCAGGGCCGCGTCTGGCTTCAGGACCTCTACGAGAACCCCTCGCTCGACGTCGCGCTCCGCGCCGGCGATCGCATCCTCGTCGAGGCCGACACCCGGTCGTTCACCGCGCTTGGCGCGACCGGCGCCCAGAACAAGGTGCCCTTCGACACGCAGTCGATCTCGGCCATCGAGGCCATCGCGCGCGTGGGCGGGCTGAACCCCAACCTCGCCGACCCGACCGGGGTCTTCGTGTTCCGCAACGAACCGGCCGAGATCGCCAACCAGCTCCTGGGACGCGAGGACCTGATCGGCGCGCAACGGCTCGTCTACGTGCTCGACCTCACCGAACCGAACGGCATGTTCCTCGCCCGTGACTTCGCGATCCGGGACGGCGATACGGTGTATGTGACCGAAGCGCCCTACACCCAGTTCAGCAAGGTCATCTCGGCGCTCACCGGCCCGGTCAGCACGGCGGGCGCGATCGCGAACCTGTCCAATC
>CAZPOK010000135.1:0-8833 GCA_964587905.1 uncultured Rhodobacterales bacterium
CGCGTCGTCGTGGATCTCCACGATCGCCTCGCCGTATTCCAGCTTGTAGTCCTGGCTGATCGTGGTTCCGGGCAGCTTTCCCTTCTTGCGGATCGGCACGAAGCCCACCGACAGCTGATGCGCGATCGCGCCGCCGAGGATGAACCCCCGCGCCTCGAGTCCCACGACCTTGTCGATCCGAGTGCCGGCGTAGGGATTCAGCAGCTGATCGATGCACATCCTGAAGCCCCGCGCATCGGCGAAAAGCGTGGTCACGTCGCGGAACATGATCCCCTCGTGCGGGAAATCGACGATCGTGCGGATGTAGTCCTTGACGGTCTTTCTCTGGTCGAGCATGCCCGGCACCCTTTCATCGGCGCGTTCCCTTGCCCAAATGAAACGGGACGGGACGGGCGGCGCAAGGGCCGAGTGAAGGGATCATGGTGCAAAGGCGAAACATCCTGGCGGCCGCCGCGCTTCTGGCCGCGCCGCTCGTCGTGCTCCGCGCGGTCGGCGGACGCGAGGCGGAGCCGGAGTTCGATTTCCGGCCGCTCCGATCGGCGTCCGGATTTCGCAGCCTCGACGGCGGCGCGGTATCCGCCGCGAGCGATCCCTTCGTCGGCCTGGCCGCGCCCGCAGACGATCCCGGCACGCCCCCGATCGGGCGCGCGGCGCTCTGCGGTGCGCTCTTCGGCGACGACCCTGTCCGCGGCGGCACCGTGCCGGTGGCCTACTTCACCGACTACAACTGCCCGTACTGCGCCCGGCTGTCCACACGCCTGCGGGACCGCGAGGCGGCGGGTCTCCGCCTCGTCTGGCACGAGCTTCCCCTGCTCGGCGCGGGATCGGAAGCCGCCGCCCGCGCCGCCCTCGCCGCCGCCCGCCAGGGCGCCTACGCAGAATTCCACACCCGGCTGATGCGCGCCGCCTTCCAGCCCACTGAGGCCTATGTCGCCGATCTTGCGAGGGGCCTCGGCCTCGATCCCGATCGTCTTCTTGCCGACATGGAGAGCACCGAGGTCCGCCGGCGCCTGACCGACAGTCGCCGCGTCGCAAGCCGTCTCGGCATCGGTGCGACACCGACTCTCGTCGTCGGGCGCACGGTGGTCACCGGACTGGTGTCCGACCGCCGCCTCGACGCGCTTCTCGCGCTCGAACGCGACGAGGGACCGCTGCCCTGCTGAGAGTGCACACCTGCCTCCATCTGTCCGGAAGTATCCTCGGGGGAGCGCGAGGGGGCAGACAGCCCCCTCGTACCTGTCCTGCTAGAGCTTCCGCCCCGCCACCACGCCCAGCTTCGCCATCATCGCCGGATCGCGCGTCTCGGGCGCGGTGAGGATCGCATGCTCGAGCGCCCGGTCGCAGCCGTGCGGGCAGGGCGCCCGCGCGGGCCCCAGAAGCTGCGGCAGCCGTGCCACCATCGCCTTCCCCGTCTCGGCGTTGGCGGTCATTGTGCGGATGATCTCGGCGATCTCCACCTCGCCGTGGTCGGGGTGCCAACTGTCGTAGTCCGTCACCATCGCGACGGAGGCGTAGCAGAGCTCCGCCTCTCGGGCGAGCTTCGCCTCGGGCATGTTCGTCATTCCGATCACGTCGCAGCCCCACTGCTCGCGGTAGAGCTTCGATTCCGCAAGCGTCGAGAACTGCGGCCCCTCCATGCAGAGATACGTGCCACCCCGGTGCACCCCGATGCCCTCGGCCCCGGACGCCGCCTCGACCGCGTCGCCGAGGCGCGGGCAGACCGGATGGGCGACGCTCACATGCGCCACGAGACCCGGCCCGAAGAACGACGTCGCACGCGCGAACGTCCGGTCGATGAACTGGTCGACGATGACGAAGTCGCCCGGCGCCATCTCCTCGCGGAACGACCCGCAGGCGGATATCGAAATGACGTCGGTCACACCGAGCGCCTTGAGCGCATGGAGATTGGCGCGGTAGGGCACCGTAGAGGGCGTGAGAAAGTGTCCCCGCCCGTGACGCGGCAGGAAGGCCATGTCGACCCCGTCCAGCCGACCCGTCAGGATCTCGTCGGAGGGATCGCCCCAGGGCGTGGGTACCTCGACCCACGTCGCGTCGTCGAGCCCCTCGATCCCGTAGACCCCGCTTCCCCCGATCACGCCGATCATCGTGTCCGCCATGCGTCCCTCCGCCTGCTGTACGCTCCATGGTTCGCGCAACCGCCGGGGGAAATCCAGCCGCATCTGCCGCTGAGGGCCCGCCTGCCCCCGAGCTGCCTAGTCTTCACTCATCCGCGCATGTTCCCACGACATCAGCAGGACCCCTGCGAAGACGGTTGCGAAACCGGCAAGGTGAACCGGGTGGAACGGCTCGCCCAGGAGGACGTAGGACAGAACCAGCGCCGAGACCGGCATCAGCCCCATGAACCCCGCCGCGACCGACCCGGGCGTCCGGGTGATCGCGGCGTACCAGAGCCACGAGCCCAGCGCGAGCGTCCCCGCCCCGTACCACAGGACCGAGACCCAGCCTTGCCACCCGGTGGCCGAGACGTCGAACGACGGCCATTGGAGCAGCGCCAGCGGCAGGAAAAGCGGCAGCGACAGCGCCGCGGCGAGGAAGGCCACGAGGATCGGGTCGAGCGCGCGGCTCATCCGTCGTCCGACCAGCGTGTAGACGGCCTCGCAGCAGACCGCGCCGAACACGAAGGCCATCCCCAGAAGCGTCGATGACGGAAGCCCCGCGATGACCCGTGTCAGCGGATCGGACGCCGCGCGGTCCGCCGCGACGCCGCCGCCTCCACCCGCGCCCGTGACCTGAAGGATCAGGACGCCGCCGACCGCAAGGGCCAGTGCCGCGATCCGCCGCCATGTCGGGCGTTCCCCAAGAAACAGGACCGCCGCCATCGCGGTCACCGCAGGCGTCGTCGCCATGACGACCGCCCCGTAGACGCCCGAGATCATCCGCATTCCCAGTAGGAGGAGCGCCGAGAAGCCGAACATTCCGAAAACCGCGATGACGAGCACGAGCGCCCAGTCCCGCCGCGACATGCGCCGCAGCAAGCTCCAGTCCGAGACGAACGGCGCGAGCGCGAGCGCCCCGACCGCCACGCGCAGCCCCGAGCCGATGAAGACCGGCATCGCGTCGGTGACGAGCTTGGAGACCGGCGTCGCGGAGCCGAACACGATCATCCCGGCGGCGAGCTGCGCGTAAAGCAGCGATCCGCCGCCGGCCGGGGCCTGTTGGTGCGACGTCATCTCGCCCATCGAACGGTCCCGCGCCCGCTGCGGTTCCCGTGAGCGAGCCAGTGGGGAAGGGAGGCTGAGCGGAAGCCTGGCCCGATCCTGCTCACCGAGGAGGTGGCCGAGGGCCGGCTTGCGCCGCCCCCGCGGGGAGAGCTGCCGGCCGGCTGATGGGCGATGCGCCGGAAGCGGGAATGCAGGACGGGCGAGCCCGCGGGGGGCTGGTCATGGTTCGCCACCGCCAGGGCTCCAGCCTCAGGGGGCGGGACCGCGCCGCCGGCCGATCATTCCCCGGGCCGCTTGAGCGGGAATTTCTCGCGGATCACGCTGTAGTCGCGGTACCCCATCCGCGTGAGCGGGTTGAACGCCAGCACGTCGAAGATCCCGTCCGTCACGCAGTCGTCGCGCAGGTGAACGCCCGTCACCTCGCCAAAGACGACGAGGTTCGCCTCGCCGGGAAGCTGCAGGATCTGGGTGAGCCTGCATTCGAGGTTCGCAGGCGCATCCTTTACCCGCGAGCAGGGAATCGTCCGGCATTCCTCCCGCGCGATCCCGGCCTTGTCGAACTCGTCGACCTCCCTCGGCCACGGACCGGAGGTGAGGTTCATGACGTCCTTCATCGCGTATTCCACCACGTTGACGCAGAACACGCCGGTCTCGCGGATGTTCGATACGCTGTCCTTGGTGCCGTCCCGGTCGGGCTTGGCCGAGGTCGAGGCGAACATGACCTGCGGCGGCACGTAGGCCACGGCATTGAAGAAGGAATAGGGCGCGAGGTTCTCCGAGCCGTCCGCGCCGCGCGTCGAGATCCAGCCTATGGGGCGCGGGGTGACGATGGCGTTGAACGGATTGTGCGGCAGCCCGTGGCCGTCTTCGGGTCGATAGAACATCGCGCGCCCCTTCTCGTTTGCCCGTCACCTAGCCGCATGCTACGGGCGATTCCAGCCGAAAACGGGGAGGGACGGGTGAAGCTGGCCGCGGAGACTGCGGAAGACTGGTGGGAAGTCGAGGCGCTCTACGACCTCTGCTTCGCGCCCGGCCGCGAGGCACTGTCGTCCTATCGGCTGCGGGACGGTACCGCGCCGGTCGCGCACCTGTCGCTCACCGCGCGCGACGAACTGGGCATCCTCGCGGGCGCGATCCGCTACTGGCCGGTCCGGGTGGGGGGCGCGCCCGCGCTGCTGCTGGGCCCGGTCGCGGTGCACCCGACCCGGCAGGGCGAAGGCATCGGCGCGCTCCTGATCGAGGAGAGCCTGGCGCGGGCCGCGGGCTGGGACCGTGCGATGCTCGTTGGCGACGCGCCCTATTATTCGAAGTTCGGGTTCACCAAGCTCGACGGCGTCGTGATGCCGCCGCCCACGAACCCAGACCGGGTGCTGGGGCGGGATCTGGTTCCGGGCGCATGGCGCGGAGTAACCGGCGATGTCACGCGCCGGGACGGCCCTCCGCCCGACTGAGCGCCTTCGGCGCGAGCCTTCTGGCAGTCCGGGCCTGCGGCCCTTCCTGCGAGCCCGAGTATTTGTGCCGAGATGAAGTGGAGCTCAGGTCCCGCCACCGAGGCGGTCCGCCTTCTTGCGCACCAGCACCGAGCGGAGGTCATGCATCGCAAGGAGCAGGTGGTCCGTCGCCGCGTCGAGTTCGGCGTCGGTCGCCCGGCTCTGCGCCCAGTGGGCGGCAAGGTTCAGCGCCTCGACCGTGGCCGCGCCGGTTGCGCTCTCGCGTCGGGACAGTTCTGCTTGTCGCGCGGCGAGCCAGTTCTCGACGGCCGCGCGGTCGGCGCCGGTGAGCTCCCGCCCGCCCTGCGGCTTGATCTCGCCGTTGCGCGCGTTGACGACCGCGATCGGCTCCATCTCGATCCTCTGGCTGCGCGCGTCGATGCCGATGCGGAACACCTGCGCGCCGTTCTCGCGGATGCGGAAGTAGTAGTCCGGCAGCGCGTCCATCTATGTCAGCCCCGCGCAGAAGTCCTGAATTCGCGCGCAGGCCTCGCGGAGGAGGTCGTCGGCGGCGGCGTAGCTCACCCGGAAGTTCGGCGAGAGCCCGAACGCCGCGCCGAAGACCGCCGCCGTTCCGGTCTCTTCCAGAAGGGCCGTCGCGAAGGCCTCGTCATCGGTGATCCGCGTGCCGCCGCGCGAGGTTTTCCCGATGCATGCCGCGATCGAGGGATAGACGTAGAACGCCCCCTCGGGCACCGGGCAGGTGACGCCTGGGGCCTCGTTGAGCATCGACACGACGAGATCGCGCCGGCGCTGGAACATCGCGGCGTTGTCCTTGAGGAACTCCTGCGGACCCTCGAGCGCGGCCAGCGCCGCCCACTGGCTGATCGAGCAGGGGTTCGAGGTCGACTGCGACTGGACCTTCCGGATCCCGCCGATCAATTCCTTCGGCCCCGCCGCGTAGCCGATCCGCCAGCCGGTCATCGCGTAGGCCTTGGAGACCCCGTTCATCGTCAGCGTCCGATCCTTAAGCCCCGGCTCGACCTCGGCGGGCGTGGCAAAGGTGAAGCCGTCGAAGGCGATGTGCTCGTAGATGTCGTCGGAGAGCACCCAGACATGGCGATGCCGAAGCAGAACCCCGGTGAGCGCCGCGATCTCGTCCCGGGAATATCCCGCGCCGGTCGGATTGGAGGGCGAGTTGAAGATCAGCCACTTCGTCCGCGGCGTGATCGCCGCCTCGAGCTGTTCCGGCGTGAGCTTGAAGCCCCGCTCGAGCGCGCCGGCGATCACCACCGGCTCCGCGCCCGCCAGCCGCACCATGTCGGGATAGCTCACCCAGTAGGGCGCGGGCACGATCACCTCGTCGCCTGGGCCCAGCGTCGCCATCAGCGCGTTGTAGAGCACCTGCTTCCCGCCGGTCCCGACAGTCACCTCCTCCGGCGCATACTCCAGCGCGTTCTCCCGCCGCAACTTTTCGCAGATCGCGGCCTTCAGCTCGGGGATGCCGTCGACGGCGGTGTAGCGCGTCCTTCCCTCGTCGATCGCGCGCTTGCCCGCCTCCCGGATATGTTCTGGCGTGTCGAAGTCGGGCTCCCCGGCCGACAGGCCGATCACGTCGCGCCCCGCCGCCTTCATCTCCGCGGCCTTCGTCGTCATCGCGATGGTGGGCGAGGGTTTCACGCGCGCGAGTGTCGCGGACAGGATCGACATGGTCGTCTCCGGTTGGACTTGGGCTCCCGCCTCTGTAGAGTAGGTACCGACATCCATTCAAGACGAGACGGGAGGAGGCGGTTCGATGACATCGGCGCCCGATAACGACACCGGTTGGTATTCCGACGACGCGGCGACATTCGGCGACCGCATCACCGGCGCACGCGAGGCCGTTGGTCTCAGCCAGGAGGATCTGGCGCGGCGCCTCGGCGTGAAGCTCAAGACGATTCGCGCCTGGGAGAACGATCTCGCCGAGCCGCGCGCGAACAAGCTCCAGATGCTCGCGGGTCTGCTCAACGTGTCGATTCGCTGGCTCCTCACCGGCGAGGGCGACGGTCTCTCGTCCCCCGACGAGGCCGACGTGCCCGCGGAGATCACCGCGCTTCTCACCGAGCTTCGCGACGTGAAATCGCAGCTCATCCGGACGGCGGAACGCGTCGCCCTGATCGAGAAGAAGCTCCGCACCGCCGCGCGCCAGACGGCATGACCGACGAGATCACGCTGAAGCGCCTCAGGATGCGATCGTCGCGGAGAGGCATGAAGGAGATGGACCTGATTCTGGGGTCCTTCTCCGCCACCGAGCTTGCTCAGTCGGACGCCGACGACCTCGCGCTCTACGAGGACATGCTCTCGGAGAACGATCAGGATCTCTACAACTGGGTCAGCGGCCGCGACCCCGCGCCGGCCCGCTACGCTGGCCTGATCGACAGGATCGCGTCCCACGCGCAGGGCGTTGCCGCTCCGGATCGTTCCGCTTAACCGAAAATTCGGCTTTTGCCGCGAAACCTCTTCGTCACATCTGAGTGCGGAGAGCGACATGAGCATCATCCAGGACTTCCGGACGCCGGCGCCGCGCGACTTCTCCGACGATTATCTCGACAGCCTGTCGATGATCGAAAGGCTGCACCGGCTGCTGCTCGACGTCATCAAGGACGAGTTCGAACGGCTGGGCATCCTCGAAATCAATGCGGTCCAGGCGCTCCTCCTCTTCAACGTCGGCGAGAACGAAGTCACGGCGGGGGAACTCAAGACGCGCGGCTACTACCAGGGCTCGAACGTCTCCTACAATCTGAAGAAGCTGGTGGATCTCGGCTACATGCACCACGAGCGCTGCCAGATCGACCGGCGCTCTGTCCGCGTCCGCCTGACGCCGAAGGGACGGGAGCTTCGGCAGGTTCTGTCGACCCTTTTCGGCCGTCACGTGGCGTCGCTCGAACGGGCGGAGCGGTTCGGCGAAGACAGGATGACCGCCCTCATCGACTCCTTGGGCCGTATCGAGCGCTTCTGGACGGAACAGATCCGCTACATCTACTGAAGCGTCCGGATCGTCGGCGCCTCCAACGCGCCGACGGCCATGCCCTGCAACTCTCTCAGAAGTTTTCGCGTCATCGCGGCCGCGAAGTCTTCGTAGCCGAGCGCGGCCTCCACGAACGCATCGGGACCGTGGATGACCTCGGCCCGGAAGTAGGCCATGAGTTCGGGTATGTTGGTCTGGCGGTCGTCGTCGCCGCGCGCGTCGTCCTGACCGATCACCAGCGCATTGACCGTCGCGCCCGGCAGCGCGCCGCGCCCGTAGACGTCGCGCGGCGCCGGCCAGTCGTTGTTCTTGCCGTCTCCCGAGATGTCGACCGTCCGCGTCCAGCAGCCCGGCGCTTCGGCGAGGCGCCGCTCTGCGTGTTCGAGCGCGGCGCCGAGACCCGTCGATTGTGGCGCCGGTATCCGCTCGGTTCCCGCCAGGACGGCGATCACCCGGTCGATGGCCGCCGTCCCGGTCAGGCTCGTCCACGGCACGATGTCCCGCTGAAAGCGCCCCGAGGACCACTCGAAGACGAGAAGTGACACCGGCGTCTCGGGCATCGAGAGAAGCGCGCCGCGCACCCGGCCGTCGTCGAGCGCCGTCGCCACACCGTCGAGCTGGAGACGGTATTCCCTGTCGTCGACCGAGCCCGAGACGTCCAGCGCGAGAATCAGCGCCTGTCGGCAATCGGCGCCGGCCGCCGTCACGCCCGCGATCGCGGCGAGCGAGACGGAGATTGCACGCAGCCCGATCCGCAGGCGGCGCGTGCGGCCCATCCTACCAGTGCCCGGTGTTGCCCATGCTCGCCCAGGGCTCCGCCGGCTCCAGCGCGTCGCCCATCTGGAGAAGCTCGATCGAGATGTTGTCGGGCGAGCGGACGAAGGCCATGCGTCCGTCGCGCGGCGGGCGGTTGATCGTCACGCCGTTGTCCATGAGGTGCTGGCACATGTCGTAGATGTTCCCGACCGCATAGGCGAGATGGCCGAAATGCCGGCTGTCGGAGGGCAGCCCCTCGTCGCCGTCCCAGTTCCAGGTGAGTTCGACCGGACATTCCTCCTGACCGGGAGGGGCCATGAAGATCAGCGTGAACCGACCCTGCTCGCTTTCGCTGCGGCGGGTTTCCTTGAGCCCCAGAAGCTCGAAGAAGGCGATCGTCTTCTCGAGGTCGAGCACCCGCACCATGGTGTGAAGATATCTGATCTGCATGAGGTCCT
>CAZPOK010000136.1:0-8725 GCA_964587905.1 uncultured Rhodobacterales bacterium
TCTCGTAGGCCGCGGCCATCGTGCGCAGCATCGAGAACGAGGAGCCGCCGCCGGTGTCGGTGGCGAGCCCGATCCGGTGCCGCGCCCGCGTCAGCCCCTCCATGTCGAAGAGGCCCGACCCGATGAAGGTGTTGGAGGTCGGGCAATGGACGAGCGACGCGTCGGCCTCCCTCAGCCGGTCCTTCTCCCGCTCCGACAGGTGGATGGCGTGGCCGAAGACGGCGCCGGGTCCGACGAGGCCGAAGCGCTCGTAGGTATCGAGGTAGTCCCGTGCCTCGGGGAAAAGCTCCGCGACCCAGGCGCATTCGTCGGTCTGTTCGGACAGGTGCGTCTGCATCGGGCAGTCCGGATGCTCGGCCCACAGCGCCCCCATCGCCTCGAGCTGCGCGGGCGTGGAGGTGGGAGAGAAGCGCGGACTGATCGCGTAGGAAAGCCTGTCCCGGCCATGCCAGCGCTCCAGCAGGGTCCTGCTGTCGTCGTAGGCAGACCGCGGCGTGTCGCGCAGGCCATCCGGCGCGTTGCGGTCCATGCAGGTCTTGCCGGCCACGACCCGCATCCCGCGCGCCCGGGCGGCCGTGAAGAAGGCGTCGACGCTTTCAGGGTGGATCGTGCAGTAGCTCGCGACCGTCGTGGTGCCATGGGCGAGGATGAGATCGAGGTACCGCTCCGCCGTCTCGCGGGCGTGGTCGGGGTCGCCGAAGCGCATTTCCTCGGGGAAGGTGTAGGTGTTCAGCCAGTCGATGAGCCGCTTGCCCCAGCTCGCGATGATCGCGGTCTGGGGATAGTGGGCGTGCGCATCGACGAAGCCCGGAAGGATCAGATCCTCACCAAAGTCCCGGACCTCCGTCTGGGGATGCGCGCGGCCGAGATCGTCCGCGCGGCCGACCGCCAGGATCCGTCCGTCGTCGATCAGGACGGCGCCGCGCCGGTCGTGCCGGACGGCCTCGTCGGGCGTCGAGCGGAAGGGGTCGGCCTTGAAACGGAGCGTCTGACCGAGAAGGAGGAGCGGTTCGGGCACGCGGGATCTCCCTGTTGACCGGACGAGCGTAAGCGCACCCGATGCAATGGTAAATCGCCTCGGCTCCCCTGTTGATTTCCCGGGCCCTCGCCTATTGTGTCCCGCGCAGGCTGGAGGCGCCCATGACCGAAACCGAACCGACCGTCGACGAAGAACTCGCCGAGGATTACGCGCTCGACGAACGGCTGTTCTCCGGCGTCCGCCTTGCGCTGGCGAGCGGCGACGGCGCGCGTCTCAGGGAGCTCTTCGAGCCGCTTCACGCCGCCGACATCGCCGATTTCCTCGAACAGGTCGACGGCGCCGAGCGGCGCGAGATACTGCTTCTGGCGCCGGATGTGATCGATGGCGAGGTGCTTTCGGACCTCGACGAGAGCCTCCGCGAGGACGTGATCTCGTTCCTGCCGGCCGAGCGGCTTGCCGAAGCCGTCCGCGAGCTCGATTCCGACGATGTCGTCGACCTGATCGAGGATCTCGAGGAGCCGCAGCAGGAGGCGCTTCTCGGGGCGCTCGCAGCGGCCGACCGGGTCGCGGTCGAACAGGCCCTGACCTATCCGGAATACTCGGCCGGCCGCCTGATGCAGCGCGAGGTGGTGATGGCGCCCGAGCACTGGACCGTGGGCGAGGCGATCGACCATCTTCGGGCGCAGGAGAATCTGCCGGAGCAGTTCTATCATGTCGTGCTCGTCGATCCGCGGATGAAACCGGTCGGGCAGGTTCCGCTCGGCAAGCTGATGGCGGCGCGGCGTCCCGTGAAGCTCACCGCCATCGCGACCGAGGATTTTCGAGCGATTCCCGTCCTGCAATACGAGGGCGACGTGGCCTACGCCTTCAACCAGTACCACCTGATCTCGGCTCCTGTCGTCGACGACGACGGGCGTCTTGTCGGCGTGATCACCATCGACGACGCAATGATCGTCCTCGATGAAGAGCATGAAGAGGACATCCTGCGTCTCGCCGGCGTCGGCGAGGGCAGCCTCTCGGACCCGGTCTTCGAGACGGCGTGGCAGCGGCTGCCCTGGCTCGGCGTGAATCTCGTCACCGCCATTCTCGCCTCTCTCGTCATCGCGCAGTTCGAGGACGCCATCGCCCAGGTCGTCGCGCTCGCCGTGCTGATGCCGATCGTCGCGTCGATGGGGGGGAACGCCGGCACGCAATCCCTGACGGTCGCCGTCCGGGCCATCGCCACGCGCGACCTCACCGGATCGAACGTCCTGCGTGTGATCCGGCGCGAGGTTCTCGTCGGCCTCGCGAACGGCATCGTCTTCGCCGTCGTCATGGGCCTCGTCGGATGGCTGTGGTTCAGCTGGCCGCAACTGGGCGGCGTGATCGCGGCCGCGATGGTGGTGAACCTCGTCGTCGCGGGCCTGGCCGGGATCGGCGTTCCTGTCCTGCTCGAGAAGGTGGGCATCGACCCGGCCCTCGCCTCCGGCGCCTTCGTCACCACGGTCACCGATGTCGTCGGCTTCTTCGCCTTCCTCGGGCTCGCGGTTCTGGTGCTTCTGTGAGCGGCGTTTCGGAGCGCAAGGCCACGGCCCGGAAGAGGGCCTTCGCGCGGAGACTGGCGGCGCATGCCGAAGGGCACGACGCAGTGGCGCAGGCGCGTCTGGGGCAGTGGCTTGCGGTGCATGCGGGTAAGGTGCTTTCGGGCTACCTGCCGATCAGGACCGAGATCGATCCGATGCCGGTCATGTCTGCATGGTCCGGTCCCGTCGGCGTGCCGGTGATCGCGGGCAAAGGGCGTCCGCTCGGCTTCCACCGCTGGGTGCCGGGGTGCGACCTCGTGGACGGCCCGTTCGGCGCTCGCATCCCGGCCTCGGTGGACCCGCTGGTGCCCGAGGTGCTGATCGTGCCGCTCGTCGCCTTCGATCGCTCGGGGGGACGCCTCGGCTACGGCGGCGGATTCTACGACCGAACCATCGCGGAGCTCCGCGCGGGCGGGTCGGTCGTGGCGGTCGGTTTCGCCTATGCGGCGCAGGAAGACGACGACCTGCCGAAAGAACCGACGGACGCCCGGCTCGACGCGATCGTCACCGAGGCGGACGTGATTGATTTGCGGGACTGAAGCGGGGCACACTGCGAAAGGGTGGAGCATCATTTGGCGCGCTTCCGGCTGCCCCGCCCCGAGTGCCTCCTAAATGAGGCAACCGACCGGACGCACTCCGACCGGGCCGCGGCGCCGGGTCACCATTCTCCGCTGGGCGTGCCGAGCCTTTCGAATGGTTCCGCACCCGCGGGACCGGGCTCGACGGGTGGGCCGCGCTGCAGAAGGCGCTCACGCATGTCGCCAAGCGTGAGCAACTCCGCCATGTCCCGGTCCGTGCCGCCGGGCCCCGCATCCCGCGCGGCCCGTGCGAGGCGGGCGAGATCCTCGAGCGTCTGGCGAATGAGGTCGAGATCCTGAAGGGCGACGACGGCCTCGGCCTCGGGGCCGGCGCGCCCGGCCATCGCTCCCACCCGGATCTCGAGCGTGGCGATTCGCGCGGGAAGGACGGCGAGCTCGCTTGCGAGAAAGGCGACGGCGGGGTGCGCCGCGGGCTCTCGGTCGTCCGGCATCACAGGCGCCCGAAGACGGCCTCGATGGCGGCCTTGATGTCGTCGGGAGTGAACGGCTTCTTCAGATAGTTGTTCATGCCGAGACCGCGGCCCTGGTCGATGACGCTGGGATCGGCGCGCCCGGTGATCAGCAGGAAGCCCGTCTTCTGCGTCGCCGGGTTGGCCCGGATCGCCTGGAGGAGCCTCAGGCCGTCCATTTCCGGCATGTTGTAGTCGGAGATCACGAGATGCACCGGTCGCGTCGCCATGCTGGTGAGCGCGGAAGGGCCGTCGCTCGCCGTCGCGACGTTGGCGATGCCGAGCGCGTCGAGCGCTTGCGTGATGAGGCCGCGGCTGGTTGCCATGTCATCCACGACGAGGACGCGGAGCTGGTCTCGGAGTGCCATCAGCGGCTCCCTTGGTTCGGGCGCCGCGGCTCCGGGTCCGCCGCGCGTCGCCAGGTCGTGACACCGGCCGAGACGAATGCCCGCGCGGACTCGGTGTCGAGGCGTTCGGAGTGCCCGACGAACAGCACGCCTCCCGGTTCGAGCAGCCTGTGGAAACGCGGCCAGAGGGCGGCCTGCGTCGCGGCATCGAAATAAATGACGACGTTGCGGCAGAAGATCGCGTCGAACCGTCCCTTGATCGGCCAGTCGCCGATCAGGTTGAGCCGTCGGAACGTCACGAGCGCCCGCAGCCTGTCGCAGACGGTGAAGTCGTCTCCCTCGGCCGTGAAGAACTGACGACGCAGCGCGTCGCCCACGTCCTGAAGCAGCCGCTCGGCATAGGTGCCGCGACGCGCGGTTTCGAGCACCGCCTCATCGATGTCGGAGGCGAGAATGCGGATGTCGTGGCGGCCCGCCTCGGGGAATGCGGAGAGAAGGATCATGGCGATCGAAAAGGGCTCCTGTCCCGTCGAGCAGCCGGCCGACCAGATCCGGACACGCCCCCCGGCGCGGGCGCGTTCGATCAGCGGTGGAAGGATGTCGCTCTCCAGGATCCGGAAATGGTGCGCCTCGCGGAAGAAATGGGAGACGTTGGTCGTGAGCGCGGTCACGAGCTTGCGCCGTTCGCCCTGCGAGCCGTGCGTCTCAAGGAAGGCAATGTAACTCGCCAAGTCGCCATGGCCCGTGTCCTTGAGACGTCGCGCGAGTCGGGACGAGATCATATGGCGCTTGCCCTCGGGGAGACACAGGCCGGCCTCGGCCCGGGCGATCGCCGCCACGCGGGCGAATTGCGCCCCGGACAGGTCAGGGGGCAGGCGCCCCTCCTGGACCGAAATGCTCATGCGGCGACTTCGGTCGCGGGCAGAACCTCGGTCAGTTCGAGGACCCGGATCATCCGGCCGTCCACGATGGTCAGCGCGCGGATGAACGCATCGGCCTGATCGGCGAGGAGTTCGGGCGGCGACTGCAGCCCGGACCCGGGGACCGCGAGGATGTCGGAGACGGCGTCGACGCGGAGGCCCACCGCACGGTCCCCGAGATCGACGACGATGATGACGCTTCGTTCGTTCGGCTCGGCGGAGGCGATGCCGAGGCGGACGCCGAGGTCGACGACGGGCAGCACCGTGCCGCGCAGGTTTATGACGCCGCGGACATAGCTGGGGGCGTGCGGCAGCGACGTCGCCCGTGTCCAGCTCCGGATCTCGCGGACCGCCATGATGTCGACGGAGTATTCCTGTTCGCCGACCTTGAAGGAGAGAAGCTCGAGAACGGCGCCGGAGCCTTCTGCGGAAGTGGTCGGTTCTGCGGTATCGGTCATGGTCTATCCTGCTTCGGTGAGGAGGAGCGAGGCTGCGCCGTGTCCCGGCGGTCGGGCGATGAGGTCGGAGGGGTCGAGAATGAGTGCGATGCGGCCATCGCCGAGGATCGTCGCGGCCGCCACGCCCGGGACGCGCCCGTAGCTTTCCTCGAGCCCCTTTATGACGACCTGCCGCTGATCGACGATCCGGTCGACGACCAGCGCCGCCTTCGCCCCGTCGTCCTGCGAGATGAGAAGCGCGATCCCATCCGCGCAACTCCGCCGCGTCTCGGCGTAACCGAGGAGCGCCGCCAGGTCGACGAGCGTCACGAAGCTGTCCCGGATCCGGACCGCCGTGGCGTTGCCGCCGATCGGCGCAAGATCCTCGTCCCGGAGCGTGAGCGTTTCCACGATCGAGCCCAGCGGCACGACAAGCGTTTCGCCGGCGGTTTCGACGACCATGCCGTCGAGCACCGCGAGCGTCAGCGGTAGGGAAATCGAGAAACTGGTTCCCCGCCCGGGAGAGGAAGTGATCGCGATCCGGCCGCCGAGCGCGGAGATCGCGCTCTTGACGACGTCCATGCCGACGCCCCGGCCGGACAGGCTCGACACCTGTCCCGCGGTCGAGAAGCCCGGAAGGAAGAGGAGGTTGTCGATCTCGGCGTCGCCCAGGGTCAGTCCCCTCGGGATGAGACCCCGGTCCTCGGCGATGCTCTGCACCTTCTGGCGGTTGATGCCGGCGCCGTCGTCCCGAACCTCGATCACCACCCGCCCGGAGCGGTGCGCGGCGGTCAGGGTGACAGTGCCTTGCTCGGGCTTGTGTGCCGCGCGGCGCAGATCCGGCGTCTCGAGGCCGTGGTCGACGGCGTTGCGGATCATGTGCATCAGCGGATCGGAGAGACGTTCGATCATCGTCTTGTCGATCTCGGTGGCCTCCCCCTCGCTGACGAGACGGACGGATTTTCCGACCGCGTCGGAGCTTTCGCGGACGATGCGGCCCATGCGCTGGAAGAGCGACTTCACCGGCTGCGCCCGGATCATCATCACGCTGTCCTGGATGTCGCGGGTAAGCTGGAGGAATTCGTCGAGCCCCGAGGCGACCGTCGAATCTCCCGCAAGCCCGGCCTCCGTGAAGGACTGTGACAGCATTGCCTGGTTGATGACGAGTTCGCCGACGAGGTTCACGAGACGCTCGATCCTGTCGAGGTCGACGCGGACGGTGGCGCCCGACTTCGGCCCGCGCTGCGCGGCAGGATCCGGTGTTGCGGTTTCCGGCTTCGCGGACGTGACAGTCGGCGAGGGATCAGGCAGGTCCTCCATCGGCTCGGACAGGTCTTGCGCTACCGGCCTGGAAGGGTCGGTTTCGACATCCCGGTGGATCGGGGAGGGCCCGCCCTTCGACGGCACGGGCTCGGGCAAGTCGGCGACGGACGCTTCGGGATCCGACTGGACCACAGACAACTCGCAGAGGCCCTCAGCGAATTCGAACACGTCGCGGATCTCCGCCTCTCCGTGGGGCGTTGCGAGACGGATATCCCAGGCGAGAAGGGAGGCGCCGGGGTCGCAGGTCTCGAAGCTGGGCACCGCGTCCGGAATGCGGCAGGTCACGTCCGCGCGTCCAAGAGCCGCTAGCGCACGCAGGAGGAACAGCGGCTCGTGCCCAGCAGCGTAGAGCTTGGGGTGCGGGGCGAAGCGGATGCTCCAGAGCGTCTCCGGGGCGGAGAGGGGATCCGGTTCGGCCGGGACCGCGACCTCATCTCCCAGATCGAGGTCGAGGGACACGGCCATCGGCTGAAAGTCCGCGGGTTCGTCCTCTGCCTCTTCCACGCCCCCTGCCGCCTCGAGCTCCGCAAGAAGCGTTTCGACGCGCGCGGCGTCGACCGGCGCTTGGTCGCGCGCTGCCCGCACGAGATCCGACAGGGTGTCGGCGCTCCGGAACAGAAGGCGCAGGAGTTCTGGGGTCGGGTCGAGCCTTTCGGCCCGCATCTCGTCGAGCACGGTTTCGAAGGCGTGTGCGAAACCGACCAGGTCGTCGAGGCCGAAGGCACCGGCTCCGCCCTTGATGGAGTGCACCGCGCGGAAGACGATGTTGATGGTCTCTGCGTCGTCGCCTTCACCCTCGAGTGCCGCGAGGCCGTCCTGCAGCGCCTCGAGAAGTTCGTCGCATTCGACGAAGAACGAGGCGCGGATTTCCTGCATCGGATCCGACATCAGGGGCCCTACCCGGCGACGATGTGGAGCGCCCGGATCAGTTTTTCCGGGTCGAACGGTTTCACGATCCAGCCGGTGGCGCCCGCGTCGCGCGCGCGCGCCTTGAGTTCGGCGGAGCTTTCGGTGGTGAGGACCAGTATCGGGACGGTGCGGTGTTTCTCGGTCCGGCGCACCGCGTCGATGAAGCCGAATCCGTCGAGCCGCGGCATGTTGATGTCGGTGATGATCACGTCTGCGGCGATCCCTTCGAGGACTTCGAGCCCGTGCCGCCCGTCCTCCGCCATGTGGCTGGTGATGCCCGCCCCGGTGAGCGTGAGGCGCAGCATGTCGCGGATCGTTCTGCTGTCGTCGACGGCGAGGACGTTCACGGCGCGCCTCCTGTCACCAAGGAGAGATCGGCCAGTCCGAGATCCGCGATCTGGCGCGCGACCTGGGGCGAGAGATTGACCAGCGAAAACTCCAGCCCGGCACCACGCCACGTCTGGCCCGCGACGACGAGCGTCTGGAGCGCCAGCGCCCCGAGGAGAGAGACCTCGCCGGCATCGAGCGTGACATCCTTGCCGGTGTACCCCTGCAGGGAGTGCGCGAGGGCGATCGCCGCGGCACTGTCGAGGCGCGCGGGCAGGGCGACCGCCCCGGTCACACCCGATCTCCGGTCCGGCGGCAACGCGTCATGTCTCTCCCCTTCGGCTGCGGACGAGGAGATCCTGGGGCGCGCTCCGTTAAGGCCGCGTTACGCGTTCCGGAGAATTCGCCGGGTCAGAAGAGATCGGAGAGATGCGACACCGCGCCGGAGAGCGCGGCATAGTCGTCCTCGACGACGGTCACCGCGAAGTTCTGCATGAAGCCCGCGAAGCGCCCCTTGTCGCGAAAGGCCTCGTCGAAGCCGAAGGCATCGAGGAACGGGGCCACGTGGCGGGCGACGCCGCCGACAAGGTAGATCCCTCCGAAGGGCAGGTGGACCAGCGCGAGATTGCCCGCCACGGTGCCGAGGATCCGGGTGAAGACGCGCACCGTCTCGACGGCCCGGTCGTCGGTCCCGGCGCCGCAGTCGGTGACGATTGCGGCGGCGGATTTTTCGCCCGGTTCGCCCGCCTCGTGCGCGAGCCACGCGTAGACGCGTTCGAGCCCGCGCCCCGACAGGACGTCCTCCACGGCGGGAAAGCCGTGGATCGTTTCGACGTGCCGGAGAAGGCGGAGATCGGCTTCGGTCCGGATCGG
>CAZPOK010000137.1:0-8650 GCA_964587905.1 uncultured Rhodobacterales bacterium
CTGCCAAGTACAAGATCGACCGCCGGATGGGCGAGAACATCTGGGGCCGCCCGAAGTCCCCCGTCAACCGCCGCGAATACGGCCCCGGTCAGCACGGCCAGCGCCGCAAGGGCAAGATGTCGGACTTCGGCACGCAGCTCCGCGCCAAGCAGAAGCTCAAGGGCTATTACGGCGACCTGACCGAAAAGCAGTTTCGCCGCATCTACGGCGAAGCGGAGCGGGTCAAGGGCGACACCGGCGAGAACCTGATCGGCCTTCTCGAGCGCCGTCTCGATGCCGTCGTCTACCGCGCCAAGTTCGTCGCCACGATCTTCGCCGCGCGCCAGTTCGTGAACCACGGCCACGTCACGGTGAACGGCCAGAAGGTCAACATCCCGTCCTTCCGCGTCAAGGAGGGCGATGTGGTCGCCGTTCGCGAGAAGTCGCGGCAGCTCGCTGTCGTGCTCGAGGCCGCCCAGCTGGCCGAGCGCGACGTGCCGGACTACCTCGATGTCGATCACTCGAAGATGACCGCGACCTTCGCGCGGACGCCGTCGCTGGGCGACGTGCCCTACCCGGTGATGATGGAACCGAACCTGATCGTCGAATTCTACGCGAAGAACTGACGACGGCCTGCAGGCCCGTTCGCGCGCCGCGCCCCCCGGGGCGCGGCCTGTTTGTTCAGGCGGGGCGCAGCGCCTCCGCCACCTTGGCGAAGTCCGCGCGCAGGCGTCGCGTCTCCTCCGCCTTCCGCTCCCCGTCGCGGATCCGGAGAATGTATGACGGGTGGACCGTGACGAAGACCGGCCCGCACTGCGTCTCCTCGAACCCGCCGCGGCGCTTCAGAAGCCCGCGCCGGGTGCCGGTCAGACTTTCGAGCGCGGTCGCGCCGAGCGACAGGATCATCTTCGGTTTCACCAGCTCCACTTCGAGGTCCAGCCACCACTTGCACCGCTCGATCTCCATCCGGTTCGGCGGCTCGTGCAGGCGCCGTTTGCCGCGCCGGCGGAATTTGAAGTGCTTGACCGCGTTCGTCACATAGGCCGCGCCGCGGTCGAGCCCCGCCTCCTCGGCGATGCGATCCATCAGCTGCCCGGAAGGTCCGACGAAGGGGCGACCCTCCCTGTCTTCCTGATCGCCGGGCTGCTCGCCGACGATCATGAGCGGCGCGTCGCGCGGCCCCTCGCCGCCGACCACCTGCGTGGCCGGTTCATGAAGCGGGCAGCGGGTGCACGCGCGCAGGCCGTCGCGAAGGGCGTCGAAGCTCCTGTCCATGAAGGCGCAACGCCGGGCGGCCGTCGCGGGTTGCCTGTGCCACGGCGCCGGCCGTGGACCTCCGGGCAAGAACGTCCTAGGTAGCCCCCGGAACGCGAAAGGAGACTGCATGGCCCATCCCGTCTACGGCCGCATCGACGGCCCGGTCGTCATCATCGGCTTCGGGTCGATCGGGAAGGGCACATGGCCGCTGATCGAGCGGCATTTCGACTACGATGCCTCCAAGCTGACGATCGTCGAGCCCGACGAGAGCCAGGCGACCTTTCTGCGCCAGCACAAACTGAAGCACCTGCAGGTGGAACTCACGCCGGAAAACTACCGCGAGGTGCTGGGCGGGCTCTTTCCCGAGGGCAAGGGGTTTTGCGTCAATCTCAGCGTCGACACCTCGTCGCTCGACATCATGACGTTCTGCCGCGAGATCGGTGTGCTCTACATCGACACGGTCGTGGAGCCCTGGGCCGGCTACTACTTCGAGACCGACGACAATGCCGCGCGCACGAACTACGCGCTGCGGCAGGCGGTCCGGGACGAAAAGGCCCGCAATCCTGGCGGCACCACCGCCGTGTCCTGCTGTGGCGCGAACCCCGGCATGGTGAGCTGGTTCGTGAAGGAGGCGCTGATGCGGCTCGCCGCCGACACCGGCCGGGATGCGGCGATCCCCGCCGACCGTGCGGGGTGGGCGCGTCTCATGCAGTCGCTGGGCGTCAAGGGCGTGCATATCGCCGAGCGCGACACGCAGGCCCGCCGCCAGCCCCGCCCGCGCGGCGTCTTCGTCAACACCTGGTCTGTCGAGGGGTTCATCGCCGAGGGCTTCCAGCCGGCCGAGCTCGGCTGGGGCACGCACGAGACCTGGTTCCCGGAGAACGGCCACCGCCACGCGACGGGCTGCCGGTCGGCGATCTGGCTTGACCGTCCCGGCGCGATCACCCGGGTGCATACCTGGTGCCCGACGCCCGGCCCGCAGTTCGGCTTTCTCGTCACCCACAACGAGGCGATCTCGATCGCCGACTACTACACGGTCGGGGAGGGCGGCGCGCCGGAGTATCGCCCGACCTGCCACTATGCCTACCACCCCTGCGACGACGCGGTCCTGTCGCTGCACGAGATGTTCGGCTCTGGCATGCAGCAGGACCGGCATCACATCCTGACAGAGGACGAGATCGTCGAGGGAATCGACGAATTGGGCGTGCTTGTCTACGGGCACGAGAGGAACGCGCTCTGGTATGGCTCGCGGCTGTCGAACGAGGAAACGCGGGACCTTGCGCCCTACCAGAATGCGACCGGGCTGCAGGTGACCTCGGCGGTGCTTGCCGGGATGGTCTGGGCGCTCGAGAACCCGGAGGCGGGGATCGTCGAGACCGACGAGATGGACCATGTCCGGTGTCTCGAAGTGCAGCGTCCCTACCTGGGGCCTGTCGAGGCGCATTACACAGACTGGACGCCGCTCACCGACCGATGGCAGCATTTCCCCGAGGATATCGACGAGAGCGATCCCTGGCAGTTCCGCAACGTGCTGGCGACATGAGAGGGAGGTGAGGGGGCTGTCTGCCCCCTCTTCGCCTCCGGCGAATTCACCCCCGAGGATACTTGCGGACAGATGGAGGCGCGCATGTTGCGCTGGAACAGCCCGGGAGCGGCCTGTAAGAGGGGCCAGAATTCGGAAGATCCGCCATGACACAGACGGTCCGACCCAAGCCCGGTATTCTCGACATCGCGCTCTACGTGGGCGGCGAGAGCCGGATCGACGGGCAAGACGACATTCTGAAGCTCTCGTCGAACGAGAACCCCTTTGGGCCCAGCCCGAAGGCGGTCGCGGCGTTCCGCGCGGCGGCGGCCGGGCTCCACCGCTATCCCTCGACGGATCACCGGGACCTCCGGGAGGCGATCGGCGAGGTCCACGGGCTCGACCCGGACCGGATCGTCTGCGGCGTCGGCTCCGACGAGGTGCTCCAGATGATCGCACAGGCCTACGCGGGTCCCGGCGACGAGGTGGTGCTGACCGAGCACGGTTTCTCGATGTATCCCATTCTCGCGAAGATGGTCGGCGCCAGGCCGGTCGAGGTGCCCGAGCGCGACCGCGTGGTCGATGTCGACGGGATCCTCGCTGCGGTGACCGACCGCACCAGGATCGTCTTCATCGCGAACCCGGCGAACCCGACGGGCACGATGCTGGGCGGAAACGCGCTTCGGCGGTTGGCGGCCGGTCTGCCGCGGACCGCGATCCTCGTCCATGACGGCGCCTATGCCGAGTTCGAGGAGGGGTTCGATGGCGGCGCATCGCTCGTCGATGCTTTCCCGAACGTGGTGATGACCCGCACCTTCTCGAAGATCCACGGGCTGGGCGGGCTCCGGATCGGCTGGGGATATGCCCGGCGCGACATCGTCGACGTCCTCAACCGCATCCGCCAGCCGTTCAACCTGTCGACAGCGCAGCTCGCGGCGGCGGAGGCGGCGGTGCGGGACACCGACTATGCCGACCGGTGCCGGTCCGAGAACGCTCGGCTCCGCGACTGGCTCAGGACGGAACTCGCCGCCAGCGGGGTAGCGTCCGACCCGTCCCACACCAACTTCGTGCTTGCCCGGTTCGCCGACGCGGGCGAGGCCGAGGCTTGCGACGCGCATCTCAGGACGGCCGGGATCCTGGTTCGCCGCGTCGCGGGCTACGGACTGCCGGATTGCCTGCGCATCACGGTGGGCGACGAGGCCGGGTGCCGGCGGGTCGCGGACGCCGTCGCCGCCTTCAGGGAGGCGCGGCAGTGACAGCCATCTACGACCGTGTCGCGCTGATCGGGCTTGGCCTCATCGCCTCGTCGATGAGCCACGCCATGCGCCGTCACGGTCTTGCGCACGAGATCACCGGCACGGCACGCTCCGCCGAGACCCGGAAGATCGCCGGGGAGATCGGCCTCTGCGACCGGGTGACGGCGACCGCCGCCGAGGCGGTCGAGGGCGCCGATCTCGTCGTCCTCGCCGTCCCGGTCGGTGCGATGGGGGCGGTGGCCGAGGAGATCGGCCCCCATCTCAAGCCGGGAGCGACCGTCACGGATGTCGGCTCGGTCAAGCGGGCGGTGATCGAGGCGGTGGCGCCGCACATCCCGGAGGGTGTGCACCTCGTCCCCGGTCATCCGCTGGCCGGAACAGAGCATTCCGGGCCCCGCGCGGGGTTCGCGGAGCTTTTCGAGAACCGCTGGTGTCTTCTCGTCCCGCTGGAAGGCGCGGACCGGGACGCCGTCGAACGCCTCGCGCTGCTCTGGCAGTCGATGGGGTCGAACGTCGATCTGATGGATGCCGACCACCACGATCTCGTCCTCGCGGTGACGTCTCACACGCCACATCTGATCGCCTACACGATGGTGGGGGTGGCGGACGATCTCCGCCGCGTGACCGACAGCGAGGTCGTGAAGTATTCCGCCGCCGGCTTCCGGGATTTCACGCGGATCGCCGCCTCGGACCCGACGATGTGGCGGGACGTGTTTCTCACGAACAAGGACGCGACGCTTGAAATCCTCGGCCGTTTCACCGAAGAACTCTTTGCGCTCCAGCGTGCGATAAGAACCGGCAACGGTGATCTGCTGCACGAATATTTCACGCGGACGCGCGGGATCCGGCGCGGCATCATCGAGGCCGGACAGGATACCGCCGCGCCGGACTTCGGGCGCGTCCAGAGGAAGGCCGACGGATGAGGGGACAGGGCTTTG
The DNA here is from genome assembly GCA_964587905.1 of uncultured Rhodobacterales bacterium. GTDB lineage: Bacteria > Pseudomonadota > Alphaproteobacteria > Rhodobacterales > Rhodobacteraceae > DAINOF01. Next base: position 4,953 of record CAZPOK010000137.1, read on the forward strand.
TGGCGGGACTGGCGCTCATCGCGCTTCTCGCCGCGGTGCCCGCGGAGGCAACGGCGCCCGAGATCTCGCTCCGTCCCATGCCGAAGCCCGAGCGCTCCGCGCCGGTTGCCCGCGAAATCCTCAGCACCTCCGGCGTCCTCCGGTCGCCGCGCCCCGAGATCCGGCCGAAGACCCTGCGTGGCGGATCGGCCGTTCGCGCCGCCTCCGTCAGGACACAGCCGGCGCCGCCCGCGATCGTCGGGCGGACGGGCTCGGTCTGCGGCGCGCGCGACATCAAGGGCGTGACCCTCGCGCCGATCGCCGGGCGGCTCAACGGATGCGGACTCGAGGACGGGGTGCGGATTGACTCCGTGGCGGGGGTCGCGCTGACCCAGAGAACGGTCGTCGACTGCCCCACGGCGCTTGCTCTTCGCACATGGCTTACGGACGCCGTGATCCCGACCGTCGGGCGAACGGGTGGCGGCGTCGCCGCGCTTCGCGTCGCGGCGCACTACGCCTGCCGGACCCGGAACAACCAGAAAGGCGCGAGGATCTCCGAGCACGGCCGCGGACGCGCCGTCGACATCTCGTCGATCGTTCTCGGGAACGGGGCCGAAATCACCGTGCTCAAGGGCTGGCGCGACGCGCGCCAGGGTCCGATCCTCAAGGCGGTGCACAGGGCGGCCTGCGGTCCGTTCGGCACGGTCCTCGGTCCGAACGCCAACCGCTTTCACCGCGATCATTTCCATTTCGATACGGCCCGCTACCGCAGCGGACCCTTCTGTCGCTAGGGCATGTCGCGAAAGGTGGGATGAGGTTCTGCGCGGCCCGGACCTGCGCTCTAGCGGATCACGAGACGCGGCGCCGGACCGAGCGGGATCGGCCCGAAGGAGACGACCCCATTCGAGAAGGTGAGCGGCGCGTCGAGCGTGTCGGGTGGGCCCGAAAGCGAGGCCAGGACCTCTAGCGCCCGTTCGATCGTCGGGATCAGGGGCTCGGGCAGAAGGCCCGCGTTCCGTGCGAGGCCCATGATTTCCCGCCAGTTCGTCGCCTTCACCGTGATGCGGCCGTCGGGCACGCCATCCTCCCGCACCGAAAGCTCCCCCGCCGCCCGGAGTTCCAACTCGCCCCATTCCGCCCGCAGGTCCACGAGGTCGAGCGCGGAGATCTGGGGGCGGGCGTCCTCCAGCGAGAAGCGGTCCCATGGCGCATTGAAGGTCACGATCGCTTCTGCCGTGAGCCCGCCGATCACGTCGGGCAGCAGGCGCGCGGGATCGAGGTCGCGCCGGAGGCCGGCGGGCGGCGTCACGTCCGACGCCTCGAAGCGGAGGTCGTAGGTGTTCTCCCCGAGATCCGAGGCCCGGGCCGAGAGATGTCCGGTCTCCAGCCGTGTCTGCCATCCCGCCGTCGACGCGAGCGTCAGCGCCGCGAGGTCCGTCTCGAGCGCGCGGAGTTCGAGGCCCGGTCCGGGGACGAACTCGATGCTGGCGTCGAAGCGCTCCGATCCGATATCGATGCGCTCGAAGGGCGAGGCGACCGTCTGACTTTCCGGCCAGACCGCGGTTATCCGGTTGGGACGCGCGCTCTTTGCGAGGATCGCGAAGCGCGGGGCGGTCCACGCCACGCCGGTGTCGGGATCGGCGAGCATCACGTCGCTCAGCACGGTCTCGAAGCGCCCGGGAAACCCCGCCGTCCCCAGCCCGCCGTAGTCCGCGACCCATCCCTCCGACGCCCGCGCCTCGAACCACGCGCGCAGCCCCGCCTCGATGCCCCGCGCTGCCGCGAACCAGTAGCCCGCAAAGCCGAGGGCGAGGATCACGATGATGACGAGAAGCTTTCGCATGGGGCTGGTTCCCTGACCACGAGTGGTGTTTACAGGGGGCCGCACAGGAGGGCCAGAGATGACGGACCGCGCCTTGTGGGTCTTCGGCTACGGGTCGCTGATGTGGAACCCCGGTTTCGACATCGCGGAGCGCGTGCTCGCGACGCTGCCGGGTTTTGCGCGGACATTCTGCATGCGGTCGGTCCACCATCGCGGCACCGCCGAGGCGCCGGGCCTCGTTCTTGCGCTCGACCCGCACCCGGGCGCCTCGTGCCAGGGCCTCGGCTTCCGCGTCACCCCGGGAGAGGAGGGGGGAACCCTCGCCTACCTGCGCGAACGCGAACTCATCTCCTCGGCCTATGTCGAGGAGATCCATGCGCTCGACCTCGCGGACGGACGCCGCGTCGAGGCCGTGACCTATGTCGTCGATACCGGGCACGTGCAGTATTGCGGCGGGCTCGATCTTGAAACCCAGGCCCGGATCATCGCCGGGGCGGTCGGGGGCAGGGGGCCCAACACCGAGTATCTCTGGAACACGGTCGGTCACCTCGTCGAACTCGGGATCGAGGACGCGGAGCTTGCCTGGCTTGCCCAGCGGGTACGGATACTTGCGGCCTGAAACTTAGGTTGTGATGCTGCGCCGCAACGCCTATTCTGGCGCGCAACAATAACTGCGTCAGGACAGGTCCGGCATGGACATTTCCGATCGCGAGGCCGGGCGTCATTTTTCTCAGCCGGTACGTCAGATCACGATAATGATCATCGTTCTGGCGCTCGTCGGCGTCGGCGCCTACATCGCGTATCCCCAGGTCGCGCCGGTCTTCCTCGCGAACCCGTATCTCAACGGATTCATCGGCTTCGTCTTCGTGATCGGCGTGCTGGCGACCTTCTGGCAGGTCTTCCAGCTGGTAAGCTCGGTCAGCTGGATCGAAGGCTTCGCGGCCGATCGGCCCGGCCACCAGATGACGCGGGCGCCTCGGCTTCTCGCACCGCTCGCAGCCCTTCTGCGCACGCGCGGCAAGCGCATGCAGATCAGCTCCTCGTCCTCGCGGTCGATCCTCGACTCGGTCGCGACACGCATCGACGAGGCGCGGGACATCACGCGCTACATCACCAACCTCCTGATCTTCCTTGGTCTTCTTGGCACGTTCTACGGTCTCGCCACCACCGTGCCCGCGGTCGTCGACACGATCCGAAGCCTCGCCCCGCAGGAGAACGAAGGCGGCATACAGGTCTTCGAGCGCCTGATGAGCGGTCTCGAGGCGCAACTCGGCGGCATGGGCGTGGCGTTCGCCTCCTCTCTTCTCGGTCTCGCGGGCTCGCTCGTCGTGGGCCTGCTCGAGCTTTTCGCGGGCCACGGTCAGAACCGCTTCTACCGCGAACTGGAGGAATGGCTGTCGGGGATCACGCGCCTGGGCTTCGCCGCCGACGGTGACGGCGGCGGAGAGCAGTCCGCCGCGATCTCGTCGCTCGAGTACATGGCGGAGCACATGTCGGGCCTGCGCGAGCTTTTCGAAAGCGCCGAGGCCAGCCGGTCGATGATGGACGACCGGGTTCACATGCTCGCGGAGTCGGTGGAGAAACTGGCCGCGCAACTTCAGTCGGACGCGGATGCGCAGGCGATCCTCCTGCGGATCGCGGACGGGCAGTCGCGGATGGTCGACCTACTCGAATCCCGCCCCGAAAGCGGGGTCCAGGGCGTCGACGCCGAAAGCCGGATGCGGCTTCGTTCGATGGACGTGCAGCTTCTGCGCATCCTCGAGGAAATGTCCGCAGGCCGCCAGGAATCCATCGCGGAGCTGCGCTCGGACCTTGCGCAGCTCACCCGTGCGGTCAAGCAGATCGGAAAGGACGGCGCGCCTCCCCTCGCCGCGCGCCGGAGCGGCTAGATGGCCCT
>CAZPOK010000138.1:0-8610 GCA_964587905.1 uncultured Rhodobacterales bacterium
ACATGCGGCCGCTATCAATCTGGTGGATGGCGCGTCCCCCGGCCGCATGAGGCCAGTTCCCCGTTTCTCTTCCTCCTCATCTGTGGTCTAACCGGCCTCGGCGTTCTTGAAGGGCCGCCGAGACCGGGGACAGGCACGGGACCGCATGGCTGATCCGTCCGAAAGCGAAAGCCGCAAGCTCCTTGGCCGGCTGCGGGAAGTCATGGCCGAGGCAGGCGCGGGCCAGCAGCGCCTCGATCACATCGTGCGCCTCATCGCTTCCTCGATGCGGACCGAGGTCTGCTCGATCTACCTCTTCCGTGACGCCGATACGCTGGAGCTCTGCGCGACGGAGGGCCTGAAGGCCGAGGCCGTTCACGTCACGCGGATGCGGATGGGCGAGGGGCTCGTCGGCCGCGTGGCCAAGCGTGGGCGTCCGATCAACACCGCGAACGCGCCGCAGGAACGCGGCTTCCGCTACATGCCCGAGACGGGAGAGGAGATCTATTCCTCGTTTCTCGGCGTGCCCGTGCAGCGGCTGGGCGAGAAGCTGGGCGTTCTCGTCGTGCAGTCGAAGGACGCGCGGGGGTTTTCCGAGGACGAGCTCTACGCGCTCGAGGTCGTGGCTATGGTGCTGGCCGAGATGACCGAGCTCGGCGCCTTCGTGGGCGAGGGCGCGGCGCTCCGGGCGCGGCATACCGAGCCGGTGCTGTTCCGGGGCACGACGGGTCAGGAGGGCGCGGCGGAAGGGCATGTGTGGCTGCACGAGCCGCGGGTCGTGGTGACCAACCCGATAGCGGACGACCCCGAGGCCGAGGCCGAGCGGCTGCACCGGGCGGTCGAGCGGTTGCGGCTCACCGTCGACGAGATGCTGTCGGGCGATGGCGAGGACGGCGAGCAGCGCGAGATCTTCGAGGCCTACCGGATGTTCGCCAATTCGCGCAGCTGGATGCGCCGGATGGAGGAGGATATCGAGCGCGGCCTCTCGGCGGAGGCGGCGGTCGAGAAGGAACAATCGGTGGCGCGGGCGCGCATGGAGCAGGTGGGCGACGCCTACCTGCGCGACCGGCTGCACGACCTCGACGACCTGTCGAACCGGCTGCTGCGGATCCTGACGGGGCAGGGGCACGACACCGGCGCCGAGCTTCCGCCCGATCCGATCCTCGTGGCGCGCAACATCGGGCCCGGCGAGCTTCTGGAGTATGGCCGGCGCCTCAAGGGCATCGTGCTCGAGCAGGGGTCGGTGGGCAGCCACGCCGCGATCGTCGCGCGGGCCTGGGCGATCCCGCTCCTGATCCACGCCGAAAGGATCACGGCCGAGGCACTCAACGGCGACCACATCCTGGTCGACGGCGACGAGGGGCTGGCGCACCTGAGGCCGGACGACACGGTCGTGGGCGCCTTCCGGGACAAGATGGCGATGCAGGCCGAGGCGCAGAAGCGCTATGTCTCGCTGCGCGATCTTCCGGCCCGGTCGAAATGCGGATCGGTCGTTGAACTGCACATGAACGCGGGGCTGATGGCGGACCTGCCGTCGCTCGACGGCTCGGGCGCGGAAGGCGTCGGCCTGTTCCGGACCGAACTGCAATTCCTCGTCCGCAACAAGGTGCCGCGCCGCGGCGAACTGGCGGCGCTCTACGGCCGGGTGATGGATGCGGCGAAGGGCAAGCGCGTGGTCTTCCGGACCCTCGACATCGGGTCGGACAAGGTGCTGCCCTACATGAAGCGCGAGGACGAGCCGAACCCCGCGCTCGGCTGGCGGGCGATCCGCGTGGGGCTCGACAAGCCGGGCGTGATGCGAATGCAGCTCCAGGCGCTGATCCGGGCGGCTGCGGGGCGGCCGCTGTCGGTGATGTTCCCCTTCATCGCCCAGTTCGACGAGTTCCGGGCGGCGCGCCAGCACCTTCTCGACGAGCTCGAGCGCGAGCGGAGACTGGGGCACTACCTGCCCGAGACGCTGGAGATCGGGGCGATGCTGGAGACGCCGAGCCTGGCCTTCGCGCCCCGGCAGTTCTTCGAGGAGACCGACTTCATCTCGATCGGCGGAAACGATCTCAAGCAGTTCTTCTTCGCCGCCGACCGCGAGAACGAGCGGGTGCGGCGGCGCTACGACACGCTGAACGTGAGCTACCTGACCTTTCTCGAGCAGATCGTGAAGCGCTGCGAGGACGCGGCCTGCTCGCTAAGCTTCTGCGGTGAGGATGCGGGACGGCCCGTGGAGGCGATGTGCCTCGCCGCGATGGGGCTCAGGACGCTCTCGATGCGGCCGGCCTCCATCGGGCCGGTCAAGCATCTCCTGCGCCGCGTGAACCTCGAGGAGGCCCGCACGGTGATCGACGAGGCGCGGGGCTCCGGCGCGCAGTCGGTCCGGCCCGCGGTGATGGAGTGGCTGCGCGGCATCGGCTAGGTCCGTGGCGCTGTTACAGAGATTCCGAAAAGCCGTCGCAAAACCGTTACGCCCCCCGCCCTATGGTCGCCTCGGTCGTGGTCCGATCCTCGGAGGATCCGCGACGCACTCAGCCAATGGAGCCAGGAATGAAAGACTTCGAGCGGGACTATCCCGACCACACAGAGGCGATGGGTTACGAACACGGCGACGAGCCGCAGTGCAACACGTCCGCCAACCGCAACTTCTATGACGTGATGGACGCGCGCGTCGCGCGTCGCGGCTTCTTGTCTGGCGGTCTGGCCACTATCGCCACCGGCCTGATCGGCGCGTCGCTGTCGGGCAAGGGGGCGCTGGCGCAGTCCACCTCCTCGCTCATCGGCTTCACCCCGGTGCCGGTGAGCTTCGACGACACGGTCGTCGTGCCCGAAGGCTACAGCTTCCAGATCCTCGGCGGGATCGGCGAGCCGATCTCCGGCGACATGCCCGCCTATCGCCCCGGTGCCAACACCGGCGCCGAAAGGGAGCACCAGATCGGCCAGTGCCACGACGGGATCCACTTCTTCCCGATCGACGGCGTGTCATCCGAGGATGGCCTGCTCGTCCTGAACCACGAATACATCGAGCCGCGCTTCCTGCACGCCGAGAAGGAAGGCTACAAGGGCGTGGCGCATGACAAGCGCAGCGTCGTCTACGACGCCGACGGCATGCGCGACGACGACGAGGTGCGCATGGAGATCGCCTCCCACGGCATCTCGGTCTACCGCACCGCAAAGCAGGCCGACGGCCAGTGGGCCATCGTCGCCGACCCGCACAACCGCCGGATCACCGCCAACACGCCCATCGAAATCGGGGGACCGGTGCGCGGCTCCGCCCATGTGCGCACCAAGTACAGCCCCGACGGCGCGATGACCCGCGGCACGGTGAACAACTGCGCCCATGGCGTGACGCCGTGGAACACCTACCTCGCGGCCGAGGAGAACTGGGCAGGTTATTTCTCGAACACCACCGAGCTTGACCAGAAACCCGACCTGCCGCGCGAGCATGTCCGCTATGGTGTCTCAACCAACCCCAACGGCGGGCGTTACGGTTGGCACAAGGCGAAGTCCGGCGCGGACGAGTACGTGCGCTGGGACGCGACCGTCACGGGGGCCTCGGCCACCGAGGACTACCGCAACGAGCCCAACACCTACGGCTACATGGTCGAGATCGACCCGTTCGATCCCGAAAGCACGCCGGTCAAGCGCACCCATCTGGGCCGCTTCGCCCATGAGGGCGTCGTGTTCGCCCCCGCCGTCGAGGGCGCGCCGGTGGTGTGCTACTCGGGCGACGACGCGCGGTTTGAATACATCTACAAGTTCGTCTCCGACGGCGTGTTCGTGCCGGGCGAGACCGACGGGTCGATCCTCGACAGCGGCACGCTCTACGTGGCGAAGTTCAACGATGACGGCAGCGGCGAGTGGATCGCGCTCGCGGCCGGCCGCAACGGGCTGACGCCGGCCAACGGCTTCGCCGACCTGGCCGACATCCTCGTCAATACCCGCCTGGCGGGCGATTTCGTCGGCGCGACCAAGATGGACCGACCCGAATGGGGCACCGTCGATCCGAACTCGGGGGATCTGTACTTCGCGCTCACCAACAATTCGCGCCGCACCCTGGCACAGGTGGACGCGGTCAACCCGCGTGCGGAGAACAACTTCGGTCAGATCGTGCGCTGGAACTACGAGAACGGCGACCACACGAAGGCCAGCTTCGAGTGGGATCTGTTCGTGATCGCGGGCAATGCCCGGAACTCGGCGCTCGCCACCGGCGGCGCGCTCAGCGACGACAGCGTCTTTGCCTGCCCGGACGGGCTGTGGTGCGACGGCGACTCGCGGCTCTGGATCCAGACCGACATGGGCGACAAGGGTCCCGACGACGCCGGCCCGCTCGAGGAATTCGGCATGAACATGCTGCTGGCGGCCGACCCCGCTACCGGCGAGATCAAGCGCTTCATGACGGGCCCCTGGGGCCAGGAGTGCACCGGCGTCGTGACCACGCCGGACGGCAAGACGATGTTCGTGAACTTCCAGCACCCCGGCGCCCATGCCTCGGCCGAGGAGTTCGCGGCGGGCAGCTTCGGCTCGGGCTTCCCCGACTACGACGGCACGGTGCCGCGGTGTGCCACGGTCGTCATCAGCAAGGATGACGGCGGCGTGGTCGGCGCCTGATCGCGAGCCTCGCAAGGCCCTGGCGCCCCGCCGGACCGGCGGGGCGTCTATCATTGGTGGACTGGGGCTCCGCCCCCGCCGCTGCCGCGGCTCCCCCGGAGTATTTCGGCCGAGATGAAGCGCCGCAAGCGGATCAGCCGATCCGGACCGATCCGCGCCAGAACCGCCACATCAGGAGCGCGCCTGCGAGCACGAGGCCGACCACGAGGCCCATCCAGATGCCCACCGCGCCGAAACCCATCGGGAAGCCGAGGAGGTAGCCCGCCGGGATGCCGATCGCCCAGTAGCTGAGACCCGCGTAAATCATCGGCACCCGCGTATCCTGAACGCCGCGCAACAGCCCCAGCGCCATGACCTGCGCGGCGTCGGCGAACTGGAAGAGCGCGGCTGCGGCAAGAAGCCCCGCGCCCACGGCCAGGATCTGCGCGCGGGCCGGATCGGCGGGATCGAGGAACAGCGAGATCAGCGGTTCGGGGACGGCGAGGAACGCGGCGACGGTCAGCAGCGCGAGGATCATCGAGATCACGATGATGACGACCGCGCCGCCGCGGAGTTCGTCCTCGGCCCGCCGTCCGTAGGCGCGGCCGGCCCTGATCGTGGCTGCGTTCGACAGGCCGAGGTGGATCATGAAGGTGGCCGAGGCGAGCGTGATCGCGATGCCGTGGGCGGCGAGTTCCAGCGTGCCGACCCAGCCCATCATGAAGGCGGAGGCTGCGAAGAGCCCGACCTCGGCGAGGTTGGTGAGCCCGATCGGCCAGCCGAGCCGGAAGACGCGGGCGAAGGCCTCGCCGTCGGGTCGCCAGAGGCGCTGAAACAGGGAGTAGTCCGGCGTTGCGACCTGCGCGTAGGCGATGAGCGCGGCGAGGCCCACGGTCTGGAGCGTGACCGACGCGATGGCGGCGCCGCGGATGCCGAGCTCCGGTGCGCCCCAGTTGCCGAAGATCAGCGCGTAGTTCAGCAGCGCGTTGAGCACGGCGGAGCCCGCCATGACCCAGAACACGACCTGCGTCTTGCCGAGGGCGGCGAAGTAGCTTTTCAGCACCATCATCAGGAGGCTCGGGATCAGCCCGATGTAGACGATCCGCAGGTAGGTCTGCGCGTCCGCGGAGACCTGCGCCTCCTGTCCCAGAAGACGCAGCGCGGCGCCGGACCACAGGAAGAGCGGCAGGACGGCCAGGCCGAAGAGGATGGAGATCCACATTCCCATGCGCGTGACGCGGCGCACCTGCGTGTCGTCGTCGGTGCCTGCCGCGGCGGCGACGACCGGCATCACCGCCCAGGCGAAGCCCGATCCCATGATGAAGAGCGTGAAGTGGTAGGAATGGGCGAGGGTGAGGGCGGCGAGCGCCTCGACCCCGTACCAGCCCAGCATGACCGTGTCGGTAAGCCCCACGGCGAACTGCGCGAGGTGCCCGCCGATGAGCGGGACCGCCAGCACGAGGATCGGGCGCACGTGACCAGAACGCAGGTGGCCGGGGCCCCGGCGGGGCGAGAAATGCTCTGGCGTTGCGGTCATGGACCGCCTCTAGCCGAGCCGGAGGAGTCGGGCAAGCCGGCTCAGACGAAGGGGGCGAGGAGGGTCGCGGCGGCGGCGAGGATCAGCGCGCCGGCGGCCAGTTCGAGCGCGGGCAGCACGCGCCGGGCGGTGGCGCCGCCGGCGAGACCCGCGAGCGCGCCCTCGCGCGCCGTCGTCGCGAGAAGCGCGACGGCAATGGTGACGGTCGCGGTGCCGAGCGCCATCGCCAGCGTGCCGAGAATGCCCGCCATGTCGACTCCGAGACGCCAGCAGATCACGAGCAGAAACAGCGCGCCGGTGCAGGGCCGGAGCGCGACGCCGCCAATCAGGAGCGCCGCGTCGCGGACCGACGCGACGCCGGCCATGTCGTCGGGGGAGGGGCCATGGGCATGGCCGCAGCCGGCATGGTCGTGCGCGTCGCCCCGTCGCAGGCCCGTCAGCCCGCGCCAGAAAAGCCAGAGGCCGATGGCCGCAATGGCCGCGTAGGAGGCGGGGGCGAGCCAACGCTCGGCGACGCCCTCCATCCGCTCCCGGCTCCAGTCGAGCAGGAAGACGCCGCCGTAGACGAGGGCGATCGCGGTGAGAGCCTGCGCCAGCGAGGAAGCCAGGGCGATGATCGAAAGACGCAGCGCCGATACCCGGCGCCCGAGCCCGTAGCCGCCGATCAGCGCCTTGCCGTGCCCGGGTCCCGCGGCGTGGAAGAAGCCATAGGCGAAGGCCAGCGTCATGAGGCCCGCGAGCGCGCCGGCCTCGCCTGCCTTGAGCGCGCGGATCGCGCCGGCCATGTCGCTCTGCACCTCACGCTGGCCTTGCGCCGCCCAGCGGGCGAGCGCGTCGAATCCGCCGGCGGCCCAGACGAGAGCCGTCACGGCCAGCGCGAGCGCGAGGGGGATCAGGATCCCGAGACGCATGCGAGACGGACCTCGTCGGCGAAGGCCTCGCCGACTTCGGGGAAGTTCTCTTCGCCGAACTCGGCGCTCCGGGGGCCGTAGAGGAGTTCCTCGAGCATGGTGTAGGCGGCGTCGAGATCGGCGGGCGTGATCGTGGCGGCGCAGCCTGTGCCGCCCTCCACGCTCGCCCCGCGCGAGACGGTGTAGGCGGTGTAGTAGGTCGGGTCGTAGGCCTTGACCGAAACCGCCGAGGTCAGCGCGACCGGCGCCGCGAGGCGGCGGGTGTGGGTGGTGACGACGCGGCCGTTCTCGACTGACGTCTCGTGGGCGAGGGGGCCGGTGAGGCTCAGGGCGGCGCCGTTCTTGGCGAGGTAGGTGTCGCCCTCGAAGCCTTCGATCCACTGCATGTCGAAGCCGTCGAGAACGGCCAGCTCCTCGGGTCTCAGCGCGCCGTCGTAGTCGTCGTCGACGCCGTATTCCTCCATGACGAGAAGCGAATAGAGCTCGTCGTAGGCCCAGGTCACGCGGATCTCGGTGAGGCGGTTCTCGGCGTCGAGGACGAGCGTGAGGCCCGTGTCGATGAAGACATGGGGATGCGCCGCCGCCGGCATGGGCAGGAGGGCGGTGAGAAGCGGGAGCGCGCGTATCATGGCGGGACGGTAGAATGGCCGGGGGCGCGGCTCAAGCGGTTGTGGTGCCCAAGGCGAAACTCCGCCGCGTCAGGGTTTGCGCGCGAGGAAGTCGACGAGGCCGGAGAGGCCGCTGTGGCCGTCGCCCTCGTCGATCTCGGCATCGTAGTCGCGGGCCTCGAGGATCTCGAAACCGGCGAAGGCCTCTTCGAGCAGGGGCAGGGTGTACATGTTCTCGCGCACGGGCGGGCCGCCGGTGCCGTAGTCGACCTGGCGCGGCGCGTAGCCGTGCAGCATGAGCAGGCCGCCGGGCCGGAGCGCGGTGCGCAGGCCGTCGAAGACGCGGGCACGGTCCTCAGGGCCGACGAACTGGATGAAGACGGCGAGGACCGCGTCGAAGGCGTCCGCCGCCCAGTCCCATGTCAGGACGTCGCCGGGGCGGAAATCGACCGTCACGCCGCGGTCGCGGGCCAGCGCGCGGGCCTTATCGAGGGCGACACGCGAGGCGTCCATCGCCACGACGTCGTGGCCGAGGCCGGCGAGGTGGACGGAGTTGCGCCCCTCGCCATCGGCCACGGCCAGCACGCGGGAGCCGGGCGCGAGCCATGGCGCGGTGCGGCGGACGAAATCCGCGGGCTCGGTGCCGAAGAGGAAGTCTGGCCGGTCGTAGCGCTGATCCCAGGTCATGAGATGCCGGTAGGCCGGCCGCGCGTGTCGCTCAACCCGCGTCCGCGCCCTCGGACGCTCCGTCGTCTGCCCGAGCGATGCGCTTGCCCGGGTGCAGCGCGTTGCCGAGGACATGCTCGGACCGGTGCACGACATGTTCCGCGCGCCCGACGATCAGCGGATCGGGCCTGCGGACCACGGCCTTGTTCTTGCCGGGGTAGTCGAGCGTCGACAGAAAATGCCGCATCACCTCGAGGCGGGCGCGCTTCTTGTCGTCGGACTTCACGATGATCCACGGCGCGTCGGCGGTGTCGGTGTAGAAGAACATCGCCTC
>CAZPOK010000139.1:0-8594 GCA_964587905.1 uncultured Rhodobacterales bacterium
GGAGCGGGAAGTTGTGCCCCTTGGCCACGAGCTGCGTGCCGATGACGATATCCGCCTCGCCCGCAGCGATGGCCTCTATCTCGGCCTTGAGCGCGCGGGCCGACCCGAAAAGGTCGGACGACAGCACCTTCACCCGCGCCTCGGGAAACACCGCCGAGACCTCCTCGCCCAGTCGCTCGACCCCCGGCCCCACCGGAGCCAGCCGCCCCTCGGCGCCGCAGGAGGGGCACGTCGCCGGGATGGGCTTGGTCTCGCCGCACTGATGGCAGACAAGACGCTTGAGAAAGCGATGCTCGACCATCCGCGCGTCGCAGTGGTCGCAGCCGATCTGGTGGCCGCAGGCCCGGCAGATCGTCACCGGCGCGTAGCCCCGACGGTTGAGAAACAGAAGCGCCTGTTCGCCCGCCGCGATCCGCGCCTCGACCGCGCGGCGGAGCGTTTCGGAGATCCACCGCGTCGCGGGCAGGGTTTCGGCCCGCATGTCGATCGCCCGCATCTGGGGCATCACCGCCTCGCCGAACCGCGCCGTGAGGTCGAGCCGCCGGTACTTCCCCGCCTCGGCGTTCGCCCAAGTCTCCAGCGACGGCGTGGCCGAGGCCAGCACCACCTGCGCGCCGCAGATCGACGCCCGCAACACCGCCATGTCCCGCGCGTTGTAGAGTACGCCGTCCTCCTGCTTGTAGGACGTGTCGTGTTCCTCATCGACCACGATCAGACCGAGCTCCCGGAACGGCAGGAACAGCGCCGACCGCGCACCGACGACGAACTGCGCCCGCCCCGCGCCCGCCATCTTCCAGCAGCGCCGCCGCTCGGTCATGGTGATGCCGGAATGCCATTCGGCCGGACGCGCGCCGAAGCGCGCCTCGACGCGGGAGAGGAACTCCGATGTCAGGGCGATCTCGGGCAGCAGCACCAGCGCCTGCCGTCCCTGCCGCAGGCACTCCGCGACCGCCTCGAGATAGACCTCGGTCTTGCCCGATCCCGTCACGCCCTTCAGAAGCGTCGTCTCATAGGCGCCCGAGGACACCCCCGCCCGCAGCGCCTCCGCCGCCGCGGCCTGCTCCCCGGTCAGCTCGACCGCCGCCGACCCGGGATCGAGCGGCGGGTACGGCAGATCACGGGGCGACGCCTCCTCCCGCACCGCGCCCTTCTTGACGAGACCCTTCACCACCCCGGTCGACACGCCCGCCATCTCCGCCAGCTCTCCCAGCGTGAACGCCGCGTCCCCGAACTCCTCGAGCACGGCGATCACCTTGCTCCGCGCCTCGGTCATCCGGTCGGGCTCGGCTTCGCCCAACCGGTAGATCGTCCGCATCGACGGCGGGTCGCCCAGCCCCGGCGATCGGGTGGCGAGCCGCAGCATCGCCGGCATCGGCGTCAGCGTGTAATCGGCCGCGCGCAGAAGAAACTCGCGCATCTCCTCGCGCATCGGCGCGGCGTCGAGAACCCGGATCACGGACCTCAGCTTTTCCCGCGCGAAGGTCCCTTCGCCCGGCCCCCAGACCACGCCCAGCACCTTGCGCGGCCCCAGCGGCACCTCCACGAAGGCGCCCGCGAAACACCCGCCCTCCGGCGCGAGGTAGTCGAGCCTCCGGTCGAGCGGCTGCGTCGTCAGCACGCCCACGACATCCCCCTCGTCGAAGAAGGACGGGTGCTTTTCGGGGTTTCGGGGGACGGGCGTCATGGTCTATCAGTGCCGCAACCGACTGGCACATCCAATAGGACAGATCCGATGAAATTCTTCGTCGATACAGCGGACGTCGATGCGATCCGCGAACTCAACGAACTGGGCGTTGTGGACGGGGTCACGACGAACCCCTCGCTCATCATGAAATCCGGGCGGAAGATCAAGGACGTGACCAAGGAGATCTGCGACATGGTCCCGGGCCCGGTCTCTGCCGAGACGGTCGCGCTCGACGCCGAGGGCATGATCGAGGAGGGACGCGAACTCGCCAAGATCGCCGACAACATCGCGATCAAGGTGCCGCTCACCTGGGACGGGCTCAAGGCGTGCAACCTGCTCACGAACGAGGGGCGGATGGTCAACGTGACGCTCTGCTTCTCGGCGAACCAGGCTCTTCTGGCCGCGAAGGCGGGGGCAACCTTCATCTCTCCCTTCATCGGCCGGCTCGACGACATCAACCTCGACGGGATGCAGCTCATCGCGGACATCCGCGAAATCTACGACAACTACGGCTTCGAGACCCAGATTCTCGCCGCCTCGATTCGTTCGGCCAACCACATGAGTGAAGCGGCGAAGATCGGCGCCGACGTCGCCACCGCGCCGCCGGACGTCATCAAGAAGATGGCACAGCACCCGCTGACCGACAAAGGCCTTGATGCGTTCCTCGCCGACTGGAAGACGACCGGTCAGACAATTCTCTGACGCGGCGTCCCCGGGTGGCCGGCTGTTGCAGCCGGGCAACCCGGCTCCGCCAATAGCCCCGGTCGCATCGCTCCCGCGGACAAAACACTGGACGGGGTCAGCCGCCAATGGGCAAAGACATGTCGAACAGTCCCGAGTTATCCACAGGGCCGGACCAACCAGTCGGGGTGGGCATGAAAAGCGTGGCGACAATGGCCGAAGACCTGCGGGAGAAGATCATCTCGCAGCCGAGCGTGATCCTCGACGACCGTGACGTGATGAAAGCGCTGATCGAGGCGAACGAGGCGTCGCTCGGTTCGAACATCGTCGATCTGCGCGGGCTCGCCATGGAACGGCTCGAAACGCGGCTCGACCGGCTGGAAGATACGCATCGCAGCGTCATCGCGGCCGCCTACGAAAATCTCGCCGGCACAAACCAGATGCACCGCGCCATCCTGCGGCTTCTGGAGCCCACGGACTTCGAGGATTTCCTGACGGCGATCGACACCGACATCGCCGAGATCCTGCGGGTCGATTGCGTGCGTCTCGTCCTCGAGAGCCGCGGCCGCGCCGACGAGGCCGCGCTCGGCCGCGCCGACGAGGTCGTCTCGCTCGCCGAGCCGGGCTTCATCGACGATTACCTGACGCGGGGGCGTTCGGTGCCGGTGCGGATCATCACGCTCCGCGCCGTCGAGTCCGGCCAGGGCGGGCTCTACGGCGAGGGCGGCGACTGGATCCGGTCGGAAGCCTGCGCCAAGCTCGATCTCGGGCCGAACCGGTTGCCGGGCATGCTCGCCTTCGGCGCCGAGGACCCCGAGCAGTTCACGCCCGCCCACGGCACCGATCTGATATCCTTCTTTTCAAGCGTGTTCGAGCGCGCGATGCGCCGCTGGCTGGCGTGACCGGCGCCGCCGCGCTCTCGATCTCTCCCGCCCAGCGCGACGCTCTCGGCCTCTGGCTCGCGCACCTCAAGGCGATCGACGGCGTCGCCGAAAACACGATCGACGCCTACCGGACCGATATCCTGAGTTTTCTCGGCTTCATGGCGCAGCACCACGGCGAACCCGAAGGCCTCGGGCCGCTCGCGAGGATCGGCGTCTCGGACATGCGCGCCTGGATGGCGCACGAGCGCGGGCGGGGACTCGGCGCGCGGTCGCTCGCTCGCGCGTTGTCATCCGTCAAGAGCTTCATGCGATGGCTCTCGGACCGCGAGGGGTTCGAGCCGACGGCAGTCCTCTCGACCCGCGCTCCGAAGTTCCGGAAAAAGCTCCCCCGCCCCCTCGCCGAGGACGCGGCGCGCGCGATGCTCGACGCGGTGGAGACGCAGGCGGCCGAACCCTGGCTCGCGGCGCGCGATGTCGCGGTGGTGACGTTACTCTATGGATGCGGTCTGCGGATTTCCGAGGCGCTGTCGCTCAGCGGCGCGGACTGTCCGCTCGGCCCGAGCCTCCGGATCGTCGGCAAGGGCGGAAAGGAGCGCATCGTGCCAGTGATCAGCCAAGCGCGCGACGCGGTCGCGGCCTATGTGGCGGCTTGCCCCTGGCCCGTCGCGCCGGAGGAGCCGCTCTTTCGCGGCGTTCGGGGCGGTGCGCTCTCACAGCGGGCGATCCAGAAGGCGATGGAGCGGGCGCGGATGCAGCTTGGCCTGCCTTCGACCGCCACTCCACATGCCATGCGCCACAGCTTCGCGACGCACCTGCTTTCGGCCGGCGGCGATCTTCGGGCGATCCAGGAGCTTCTCGGCCACGCTTCGCTTTCCACGACGCAGGCCTACACCGCCGTGGACACCGCGAGGCTGATGGAAATCTACGAGCGGTCTCATCCCAAGGCATGAGCCGAGAGCTTTCCAGGAAAGCAGCCTACGGAAACCTGGGGCGCTCCCCACGCATTCCATACGGTTTGCACGCGGCCTCCGATTGCTCCATGACATGTCCATGACTCCCCGCGCGTCCGCGACACTCGTCCATCTCTTCACCGCGTCAGGCGCCGTCTTCGCGATGCTGGCCCTCCTGGCCGCCGTGCAGGAACAGTGGAGCATCATGTTCCTGTGGCTCGTGGTGCAGTTCATCGTCGACGGCATCGACGGCCCGCTGGCCCGCCGCTACGACGTGAAGAACAACGCGCCGCAATACGATGGCGTGCTGATGGACCTGATCATCGACTACCTGACCTACGTCTTCATCCCGGCCTACGCGCTCTTCGGCTCGGATCTGTTGCCGGGCTGGACGGGGTGGTGCGCGATCATCGTCATCACCTTCGGCAGCGTCGTCTACTTCGCCGATACGCGCATGAAGACGAAGGACTACTCCTTCGCCGGCTTCCCGGGCTGCTGGAACATGGTGGTGATCGTGCTTTTCGCGCTGGAGCCGAACTTCTGGGTGAGCCTCGCGGTCATCGTGATCCTTGCCGCCGCGATGTTCACGCCGCTGAAGTTCGTCCACCCCATGCGGACGGAGCGCTGGCATTCGGTGACGCTGCCCATGGCCCTCGCGTGGACCGGTTTCGCAGGCTGGGCCGCCTGGGTCGATTTCGATCCCGCCTGGGGCGCGCATTGGGGACTTCTGGTGACCAGCGTCTACCTGGTGTCGGCCGGCATCGTTCAGCAGGTTCTCTACGGCCCCGAGGGCTGACCCGGGCCACGCCGGAGTGACAGCGCCGGGAACGCCCGTCACTCGACGGCAAGCTTGTCCTGCGTCCGCGTCTCGAAGTCCGAGGCATCGTGACGCTCGTGAAGCTGCTCACGGGGCTCTCCGGAGGTGCGATTGACCATCCGCCCGCGCTTCACCGCCGGACGCGCGTCGATGCGCTCGGCCCATTCGATCACGTTGCGATAGCTCGCGACGTCGAGGAACTCGCCAGCGTTGTAGAGCCGACCCAGAGCCAGCTGCCCGTACCAGGGCCAGATTGCGATATCGGCGATGGTATAGATGCCGCCCGCCATCCAGTCGTTCTCCGCAAGGTGGCGGTCCAGCACATCGAGCTGACGTTTCGCCTCCATGGCGTAGCGTTCGATCGGGTAGCGCCATTTCTCGGGAGCGTAGGCGTAGAAATGGCCGAAACCGCCTCCGAGGTAGGGCGCGCTGCCCATCTGCCAGAAGAGCCATGAGAGTATCTCGGGGCGCGAATCGCGGCTGTGGAAGGCGTCGAACATCTCCGCGAGGTGGAGCAGGATCGCGCCGGATTCGAAGACGCGGACGGGGCTGTCGCCGGTGTGGTCCATCAATGCGGGGATCTTCGAATTGGGGTTCGCCGCGACGAAGCCCGAGCCGAACTGGTCGCCGTCGCCGATGCGGATGAGCCAGGCGTCGTACTCGGCCGCGTGACCCGCGGCGAGAAGCTCCTCCAACATCACCGTCACCTTCACGCCGTTCGGGGTACCCTGCGAGTAGAGCTGGAACGGGTGTTTTCCGACCGGCAGATCCTTCTCGTGCGTCGGCCCAGCGATGGGACGGTTCGTCGAGGAGAACTGACCGCCGTTCGGCTGCTGCCAGGTCCAGACCTTCGGTGGGGTATAGGTGTCGGTCACGGCGCGCTCCTTCTGATTCCGGTTTCCCGGAAACCTAGGAGCGTCCGCGTGATTTCCCAAGGCGCAAGGGCCTGTTCAGCAGCGCACGATCGGTGGGCGGCCCTCAGCCCAGCGCCTCGTCGCAGCGCTTGCAGACGCCGGGATGGGCGTGCGTGCCGACGTCGGGCAGGATCTTCCAGCAGCGCTGGCATTTCTCGCCCTCGGCCTTCTCGAAGACGACGCCGATGCCCTCGATTTCGGGCAACCGGAACGCCTCCTGCGGGATCGGGTCGTTCGTGAGCTGGATCGCCGAGGTGATGCAGACGTCCTCGAAGGCCACCGTCTTCAGCGCCGCGAGCACGTCCCTGTCGCGGACGTGGACAACCGGCGCGGCTTCGAGGCTCGCCCCGATGACCTTGTCCTGCCGCTGGATCTCCAGCGCCGCCGTGACCACACGCCGGACCTTGCGGATGTCGGCCCATTTGTCGGCCAGCGGCTGATCGAGCCAATCGGCCGGTGTCTCGGGGATGTCTTTGAGATGGACCGAGCTGTCCTCGCCCGGAAAGCGCTCCAGCCAGACGTCCTCCATCGTGAAGACGAGCACCGGCGCGAGCCAGGTCGCGAGCCGGTGGAACAGAAGGTCGAGCACTGTGCGCGCCGCGTTCCGGCGAAGCGACGGCCCGTCGCAATAGAGCGCGTCCTTGCGGATGTCGAAATACACCGACGACAGGTCCACCGTGCAGAAGTCGAAGAGCGCCCGGAATACGCCCTGGAAGTCGTAGGCGGCGTAGCCCGTGCGCACCCGGTGGTCGAGCTCGGCCATGCGGTGCAGGACCCAGCGCTCGAGTTCGGGCATGTCGGCGGGCGCGACGCGTTCGTCCTCGGCGAACCCGTTGAGATTGCCCAGCATGAAGCGCATCGTGTTGCGCAGCCGCCGGTAACTGTCGGCCACGCCCTTGAGGATCTCGGGGCCAATCCGCTGATCGCCGGTATAGTCGGTCTGCGCCACCCAGAGCCGCAGGATATCGGCGCCGTACTGCTTGACCACCTCCTCGGGACCGATGGTGTTCCCGAGCGACTTGGACATCTTGTTGCCCTTCTCGTCGAGCGTGAAGCCATGGGTCAGGACGCCGCGGTAGGGTGCGCGGCCGATGGTGCCGCAGGCCTGGAGCATCGAGGAGTGAAACCACCCCCGGTGCTGGTCGGTGCCCTCGAGGTAGAGGTCCGCGATGCCGTCCTCGGACCCGTCCGCCCGGTCGCGCAGCACGAAGGCGTGGGTCGACCCGCTGTCGAACCAGACGTCGAGGATGTCGAAGACCTGGTCGTAGCCGTCGGGATTGTGGTCGTTGCCGAGGAACCGCTCTTTCGCGCCGGGCTTGTACCAGGCGTCCGCGCCTTCCGCCTCGAAGGCCTCGAGGATGCGGGCGTTGACCTTGGGGTCGCGCAGAAGGAAATCCGGGTCGCCGGGCTTCGCGCCCTTCCTGACGAAGCAGGTGAGCGGCACGCCCCAGGCGCGCTGGCGCGAGAGCACCCAGTCGGGGCGGTTCTCGATCATCGAATGCAGGCGGTTCCGGCCCGAGGGGGGCGTCCACGTCACCAGCTCGTCGATCGAGCGCAGGGCGCGGGCGCGGATCGTCTCGCCGTACGCGCCCATCCCGTCGCCGAGCTTTCGGTCGATGGCGGCGAACCATTGCGGCGTGTTGCGGAAGATCAGCGGCGCCTTGGAGCGCCACGAATGCGGATAGGAGTGCTTGAGCCGCCCGCGCGCGATCAATGCGCCGGCAGCGACCAGCGCCTCGATCACCCGCCTGTTGGCATCCGCCTCCTTGCCCTTGTGGTCGAAGATCTTCGCGCCGCCGAAGAGCGGCAGGTCTTCGCGGAAGGAGCCGTCTTCCAGCACGTTGTGGGTCATCGGCAGGCCGTGCTTGACGCCGAGAATATAGTCGTCGGCGCCGTGCGAGGGCGCGGTATGGACGAAGCCCGTCCCCGCTTCGTCGGTCACGTGGTCGCCCGGCAGGAGGGGCACGTCGTAGTCCCATTCGCCATTGCCTCCCTCGACGCCGCGCAGGGGGTGCGCGCAGACCATCAGGTCGAGCTGGTCGGAGCTCACGTCTTCCACGCGTCGCCACTGGCCCGGCTCCAGCCGCGCCTTGGTCAGCACGTCCTCGGCCAGCGCGTCGGCGATGAGATACCGGTCGCCCGCCTTCGCCCAGCATTCCTCGGGCGTGGCCAGCACCTCGTAGAGCCCGTAGGCGAGATCGGGGTTGAAGGCGACGGCGCGGTTCTGCGGGATCGTCCAGGGCTTCCTCGTCCAGATGATCACCTGAGCGCCGCGCAGGTCGGAGCGCGCGACCGAGGGGGAGACGGCCCGGATCACCGGGAACTTCGCCCAGATCGTGTGGGACTGGTGCTCGTGATACTCAACCTCCGCCTCGGCGAGCGCGGTCTGCTCGACGACCGACCACATCACCGGCTTGGAGCCCTGGTAGAGCGTGCCGTTCATCAGGAACTTCAGGAATTCGCCGGCGATCACAGCCTCGGCGTGGTAGTCCATCGTCAGGTAGGGCCGCTCCCAGCAGCCCGTCACACCGAGGCGCTTGAATTCCTTGCGCTGCACGTCGATCCAGCCGTCGGCGAAGGCGCGGCACTGGCGGCGCAGCTCCAGCACGTCGACCTCGTCCTTGTTGCGGCCCTTGGCGCGGTACTGCTCCTCGATCTTCCACT
>CAZPOK010000140.1:0-8582 GCA_964587905.1 uncultured Rhodobacterales bacterium
CGGGCAGTACTACCTCGACGTGGCGAACCTGATGGCCGCTGACGGCTTCCCGATCCAGGCGGTATTCCCCAAGGAAGGCAACCCGCAGGACTACGGGTCGTGGTGCCTGTCGTCGCTGTCGGACAAGTCCGCCGAGGCGGCGGAGTTCATCAACTTCTCTTCCGACCCGGCGATTCAGGCGCTCATGTCACGCAAGATCGGCACCGCGCCGCTCGTCTCGAAGGACAAGACCGACCTCACCGACGAAGAATTCGCCTTCGTTTCGGGCACTCCCTCGATCAAGCCGGCCTACGAGGCTTATCTCGACAACGAGACTTTCATCAAGGAAACTTGGGACAAGATGCTCGCCGGAGCCGCCTGACGGCCATGAGCGGGCTCGTTCTCAGGAACATCCGCAAGGACTTCGGCGGCGTACGCGCCGTCGAAAACGTCAACCTGACTTTCGCCGCGGGCGAACTCACAGCACTCCTCGGCCCTTCGGGCTGCGGCAAGACGACGCTTCTGCGCATGATCGCGGGCCTCGAGGATCCATCAGGCGGCTCGATCGCCCTCGGCGCGGGCGACATCACCCGTCTCCCCGCGCACAAACGCAAGTTCGGGATGGTGTTTCAGAGCTTCGCGCTGTTCCCACACCTGACCGTGCGCGAGAACGTCGCCTATTCACTGACCGTCTCCGGCCAGCAGAAGACCAAGGCGTGGGACAGGGCGGACACCCTGCTCGACCTTGTCCAGCTTGCGGGCTACGGCGACCGCCGCATCGGCGAGTTGTCCGGCGGCCAGCGCCAGCGCGTTGCCATCGCCCGTGCGCTCGCGCAGGAGCCCGAAGTCTTCCTGCTGGACGAACCCATGTCCGCGCTCGATGCCAAACTCCGCGAGGAGATGCAGGTCGAGCTTCGCCTGCTGCAACAGCGCCTCGGCATCACCACCATCGTCGTCACCCACGACCAGCGCGAGGCGATGACCATGGCCGACCGCATCGTCGTCATGTCGAACGGGCGCATCGAGCAGACGGGCCCGCCACGCGACATCTACCACAGGCCCGAGAATGCCTTCGTCGCCGACTTCATAGGCAAGGCGAATTTTTTTGACGGCGTGGCCGAAGGCGGAAAGGTGCGGGTCGGCGCAACCCTCCTCACGCTGTCGCCCAGGGCGAACTTTCTTTCCGGGGCGCCAGTGCGTCTTGCCTGCAGGCCGGAGAAGATCGACCTGGAGGACAACGGCGGCCGAAACCGCCTCTCTGCCACCGTCACATTCGTGCGAGACCTCGGTCCGGTCCGGGACATCCACCTCGAGACCGTCATCGGCAAGGTCGTCGTGGAATACGCGCTCGGTGAAAGCGAGCGGCCCTTCCACGTCGGAGAGCAGGTGACGCTTACCTTGCCGCCGGAGGCTCTCCTCGCGTTCCCCCGGAGCGAGACGATGGCGGCCGAATGACGGCGATGGATCGGATAGAGGCCGTCGAAGCCGACGCCCCGCCGCGGCCGTCAAAGCCGGTGCAGGCGCGAACCTCCCTGCTGCCCGGCCTCCTGACCGCGATCATCGTCCTCCTCTGCATCACCCCCTTCATCCTCGTTCTCGCGATTTCCTTCGGCCAGAAGATCGAGGGCGCGGGCTGGGTCTGGTCCTTCACACTCGAGAACTACCGCCGCTTCTTCGTCGGCGCGAACTGGCCCGAAACCTCGACGACGCTCTACCTCCAGCAGCTCTGGTTCTCGCTCAAGTACGCTATCGTGGCCTCGCTTCTCGCCGTCGTCACCGCGCTGCCCTTCACCTATCTCCTGACCCGTCTCTCCCGAAAGGCGCAGGCGCGCTGGCTTGTGTTCATCCTCGCCTCGCTTTCGCTCTCGGAAGTCTTCGTGGTCATGGGCTGGGACATCATCTTTTCGGCCAATTCCGGCATCCCCGCGATCTTCCGGGCGACCGGCCTCACCGACTGGCTGAAGGCGGTGGGATGGTTCGACACGCTGCGCGAATGGGGCCTCGCCAACCCGCGCAACGTGAAGTTCAAGACCTCGGAATTCGCGACGGTCCTGACGATGTCCTATCTCGTCTGGCCCTATGCGGTAATCCTGCTCTACCCCGCGCTCTCCCGCCTCGATCCCTCGCTGACCGAGGCCGCCCGCACCATGGGCGCAGGCCCTTGGACCGTCGCCCGCACCGTGATCCTGCCCTCGGTGCGCCTTCCCCTCGTCGGGTCGGTCCTGCTGCTCTTCGTCTTCCTCCTCGGCACCTATGTCGCGGTCACCGTCTTCGCCGCCCCGGCGCAGCACACCACCGCGATCTCGATCTACGAAAGCGTCCGGGGCGCGAACCTCAACGCCCCCTTCGGCGCGGCACAGGCGGTCATCCTGCTCGTCACCGCCGCCGTCTTTCTCGGTCTCGGCCAGACGCTCACCCGCCGCGCAGAGGCCCGCTGATGACCCTCCGTCTCCTTGGCCACGCCTTCATGGCGCTTGCCGCGGTGGTGCTGGCGCTTCCCATCGTCGTCGTGTCGGGAGCGGCGCTCAACGGCGGGCGCACGATGCTGTTTCCGCCGCAGGACCCCACGCTCGCCCGCTTCCACGAGTTCTTCGTGTCCGAAAGCGTCTGGACAACCGCGCTTCTCAACTCGGTCGTCGTGGCTCTGGGCGCCGCGGCGCTGGCCGTCCTCCTCGCCTGGCCTCTGGCCTACCTTCTGTGGAAAACCGGCTCCAACCTCTCGAAGACGCTCGCGGCGCTCGGCTCGATGCCCTTTGCGCTGCCGCCCATCGTCTTCGGCGTGGGCCTGGGCTTCTTCTGGGCCTTCCTCGGGGGGCTTGGCGCCCTCTGGGCGGGCATCGTCTCCCATGCCGCGCTGTTCCTCGCGCTGCCGCTGGTCACGATCTCCATCGGACTCCAGTCCATCGACCGCGCCCATCTCGACGCCGCCGCCACCATGGGCGCGACCGAGGGCGTCACCTTCCGCACCATCGTTCTGCCGCAGACCATCCCCTACACGGTCTCGGGCTTCTTCTTCGCACTCGTCCTGAGCTTCAACGAGTTCATTGTGATGTTCTTCGTCTCCGCTTCGGCCTATTCGACCGTCACGCTCCAGATCTTCAACTCGCTCCGCAACGGCTACACGCCGACCATGGCCGTGGCCGCCATCGCCTTCATCGCCGTCTCCGTTGCCGTGTTCTTGGCCGTCGCCCGCTGGGGCGACCTGCCGCGGCTGATGGGGGCGGACCAATCCCGCAACTGAGGAGAGAAAATATGCCCCGCCAGCCCACTATCGTCGGACGCCCCGCCCTTCTGGTCGTCGACATCCAGAAATCCGCCTTCATGGAGGTGAAGGCCGGCATCCCCGTGATGCCGGGCTACCGCGAGAACATGGAGCGCGCCCGCAGCGTCGTCGACGCCGCGCACGAGGCCGGCATCCCGGTGATCTTCATCCAGGAGATCCACCGCCGCGACAGGATCGACTACGGCCGCGAACTCGACGGATCCGAGGACATCCACTGCATGGAAGGCGAACCCGGCACGCCGGTGGCCTACGAGGAGATGGGCCGCCAACCGGGCGACTACTACGTGCCCAAGCGCCGCTACTCGGCCTTCTTCGGTACCGAGATGGAAATCCTCCTGAAGGGCCTCAAGGCCGAGACGCTGATCCTCGTGGGCGGCATGACCGACGTCTGTGTCCACTACACCTTCGTCGACGCTCACCAGCACGACTACTTCGTCCGCGTCGCCGCCGACAGCGTGGGCGGCACCTCTCCCGAGGCGCACCAGGCTTCGCTCAACGCGATGGAATACCTCCAGGCGGGCGCGGTTCTGCCCACCGATGCCATCGTCGCCGCGATGCGCGACTGGGGCGCGTCGAAAGCCGCCGCGTGATCGCAGAGGCCGACCTTCAGGGGCACTGGCGGCGCGAGTGGATCCGGGCGCCCGGGATCGAGGACACGACGACGCGTGTGAACTGGCTCCAGGCCGGGGCTCTGTACGCGGACATCCGCGTGCCCCTGGACCGCCCGGACCTAGCGGGAGCCGCCTGCCTCGAGGACCTTCCCGCCGTCTCCCTGCTGGCGCTGATGCGGGCTGAAGGCTTCGCCGGCACCATCGACGTCGCCGGCGGCGTCTGCACCTGGACCCGCGAGATCAACTGGCACGGAACGCCCGATACCGTCGATGCGGGAAGGATGCGTTTCGACACCGACTGCGCCCTGATCGAGGACGGGGTCCATGCCGACTACCGCGAACTCTGGCGCCACGTCCCCGGCCCGCCGCTCACCGCCACCCGCGTCGCCGCCGGAGACCTCGCGGGCATCCTCGTCCAGTCCGACACCCTCTTCCTGCTCGCCATGGGCGACCCGGCCGCGCTGCCCACGACGCAGATCAGGGACGCGCTGGCCCACGGCGACCGCCCCGAAGGCCTCGCCCGCCACTTCGCGACCGGCTACGCGCTCGGCCACTGGGACGGCGCGACGGGCATCGCCGACCTCTCCACGAACCCGTTCGACGAAGGCATCCCGGTTCTCGAAAAGACCCAAGCCGGACTGATCCTCCTCGGCCATGCCTTCGGCGGCCCCCGTGCCGCCGAGCGGCTCCGCCTCGATGCTCCCGCACTTCATCTTGCCTGACAGACGCAGGCCGCGACCGCGCCGCCCGCGCTACGCCTCCCACACCGCGAGATAGCGCTCGACGATCTCCCGCATCCGCTCGGGCCCGAAGCTCCGGTCGTGCCCGCCATGCACCCGCCTTACCGGCAGCGCCGCGATCCGCCGCAGCGTGGCGGCGTACATGCCGGCGCACATCCCCGGCCCGTCCCAGATCAGCGGCCCGTCGTAGATCGCGTCCGCCCCGAAGAGTGTCCCAGTTCCGGCATGCCACAGTCCGACCTGACCCGGTGAATGCCCCGGCAGGTGCAGCACCTCCGCCCGCCAGTCGCCGAGGTCGATGACCTCGCCGTCGCCGATCACTCCAGTCGCGGGCGCCCCCTTCAGCCGGTAGGAGTCGACATCGTAGCCCGGCTCCGGCACCGCATCGACGAGAAGCTCCCAGAGCGGCGGATAGCCGGCCTCGAGGAAAAGCTGTCGCAGCCTCCGTGGAATGTCGGCGCTCCGAAGTGAGTGGGGCGCGGGGCGCGCCATGTCCTCCGTCTCGAGCGGATGCACCAGCCGGTGTTCGAACTCGTGCACCGCCCCGATGTGATCGACATGGGTATGCGTCGAGAGACAGATGAGCGGCCGG
Organism: uncultured Rhodobacterales bacterium; assembly: GCA_964587905.1. Taxonomy (GTDB): domain Bacteria; phylum Pseudomonadota; class Alphaproteobacteria; order Rhodobacterales; family Rhodobacteraceae; genus DAINOF01. The sequence goes on from CAZPOK010000140.1 coordinate 5,206, forward strand.
CCCCGGTCGGGCCGGAGTCTGTCGACGAAGGGCCTGAGCGGTGCGATGCCCATGCCGGAATCGATCAGGAGGTCGGCGTCGCGTCCAAGCACCAGATGCATGTTCGCCGAGAAGATCGCATGCACCCGCGGCTCGGTGATGAGGATCGTCCGGTCGTCGAGCGACTCGGCGCTGTACCACGGGGAAGTGACAGGCAGGCTCATGCGCCGAGGCTTGCACCTCCGTCATCGGTGTCCAAGCGGCTGCTGCGCAAATCACCACATAGGCGCCAGACTGCTCGAAAAACGGGCACAAGCCCGCGCTACGGCATCGATCCCGGGCGCTTTCCTGTTCGCACCCGACCGCGCGCGCGAAGGTGGAGGCGCAGGGTGTCTAGGGTTCCGCCTCATCTCTCCTCCCGAGGGTCTGGTCCGAGAGATGCCGCCCGCCAGGCAAATTCGGGGCGGGTACACGGCGGGGCAAAAGCCCGGGAGAGTACTGCAGCGGGCCGGCCGGCCTCTCCTCGTTCCGCTCCCGGCCGCTCTCTTCGCGCCACGGGCGGAACGCCGCAAGGGGAACACGACCGATGACCGCACACCGTCTATTCGCCACGGCCGCCGCCGCGCTCGCGCTCGGCCTCGGCGCCGCCCATGCCCAGGAAAAGACCGAGTTCCGCGTCGCCTGGTCGATCTACGTCGGCTGGATGCCCTGGGGCTACCTCGAAGACTCCGGCATCATGGACAAATGGGCCGAGAAATATGGGATCGATGTCGAGATCGTGCAGATCAACGACTACATCGAGTCGATCAACCAGTACACCGCCGGCGCCTTCGACGGCGTGACCGCCACCAACATGGACACGCTGTCGATCCCGTCGGGGTCCGGCGTCGACACCACCGCGCTCATCGTCGGTGACTACTCGAACGGCAACGACGCGGTGATCCTGAAGGGCGAGGGAACGCTCGCCGACCTCGCCGGTAAGCCCGTGAACCTCGTGGAGCTTTCCGTCTCCCACTACCTCCTCGCCCGCGGCCTCGACAGCGTCGGCCTCTCGGAGGCCGACCTCGCGGGCGTCCTCAACACCTCCGACGCCGACATGATCGCGGCCTTCGCCACCGATGACGTGCAGGCCGTGGTGACCTGGAACCCGCTCGTCTCGACGATCATGGAAGAACCGGGCGCGACCATGCTGTTCGATTCCTCGGACATCCCCGGAGAGATCATCGACCTCATGGTGGTGAACACCGCGACGCTGGAGGCCAACCCCGATTTCGGCCGCGCGCTCGTCGGCGCCTGGTACGAGGTCATGGCGCTGATGCAGGCGGGCGACGAAGAGGTGCTGACCGCGCTCGCCGAGGCTTCGGGCACCGACCTCGAAGGCTACAGGGCGCAGCTCGAGTCGACGAAGATGTTCTGGACCCCGGCCGAAGCCGTGGCCTTCACCTCCGACCCCGCGCTCGAGGACACGATGGTCAGCGTGGCGGAGTTCCTGTTCGACAAGGGCATCCTCGGCGAGGGCGCGCCGTCGCCCGACTTCGTGGGCGTCGCCTATCCCGACGGCTCGACCACCGGCGACGCGATGAACGTCCAGTTCCGGTTCGACACGACCTACATGCAGATGGCCGCGGACGGGGCGCTCTGAGCGATCCAAGGCGACACCGACGGATGCTGTGCGATCCTGAAGGTCTTCCGGGGCGTCAGCCCCGGATCGTGCCTGCCCGCCCCCCGGGCGGGCGCGATAGGCGCGCCCACCTCGGGCAGGCGCGATCCGCTTTCCTGCGGCGCGGGCCGGGAAACTTCCCATGCGCCTGATCAACCGTCGCCCCGGCCGCGCGCTCGCGCTCTTCCTCGCGCTCCTGCCCTTCGCGCTGGCGCTCCTGGCCTACATGGTCGCCTCCGAGGCCCGCCTGGCGGTGAACCCCTCCGACCGCCTCCTGCCGTCGCCCGCCACAATCGCAGACACCGCCGCCCGCCTCTTCACCGAGGGCGACAGGCGCACGGGGCGCATCCTGCTGTGGTACGACACCGCGGCGAGCCTCGCCCGTCTGGCCGCAGGTGTCGCCATCGCCGCAACCATCGGCCTCGTCACCGGCCTCCTGATCGGCCTCCTGCCGCATGTCCGTGCGGGCCTCGCCACCTTCGTGTCGGTCCTGTCGATGATCCCGCCGCTCGCCGTCCTGCCCATCCTCTTCATCGTCTTCGGGCTCGGCGAATTGTCGAAGGTCGTCCTCATCGTCATCGGCATCACGCCGTTCCTGATTCGCGACATGAGCCAGCGCACCGTCGACATCCCGCGCGAACTGATCGTGAAGGCCGAAACCCTCGGCGCCTCGTCCCTCGTCATCGCGCTCCGCGTGGCGCTTCCGCAGATCATGCCGCGCCTGATACAGTCCGTCCGCCTCTCGCTCGGGCCCGCGTGGCTTTTCCTGATCGCGGCCGAGGCCATCGCCTCGGACCTCGGGCTCGGCTACCGGATCTTCCTCGTCCGCCGCTACCTCGCAATGGATGTGATCCTGACTTACGTCATCTGGATCACCGTTCTCGCCTTCGTCATCGACTGGGCGCTGCGCCGCCTGTCGCGCCGGCTCTACCCCTGGGCCGGAGCGGGGCTGTGATGCATTTCATGCGCATGAAATGCATACGCGATACACATGCGTTCCGCATGCCGGGTCCGGGGGGCTTTCCGTGGCCTTCGTGACCGTGACAAACCTGTTCCAGAGCTATGGCCCCCGGCCGATCCTGGAGCGCGTGAACCTCGAGGTGGACGAGGGCGAATTCATCTCCATCGTCGGCGCATCGGGCTGCGGCAAGTCCACCTTCCTGCGGCTTCTGCTGGCCGAGGAACAGCCCACGCGGGGCGAGATCCGCATCGACGACCTGCCCCCCGCGACCGAGCCCGGCCGCGAAAGAGGCGTTGTCTTTCAACGCTACAGCGTCTTCCCGCACATGACCGTGCGGGAAAACGTCGTCGCCGCCGAGGCCTTCCCGACCCGCTGGGGCCGGCTGTCGGGCGCAAAGCGAAAAGACGCGCGCGACCGGGCGCAGACGACGCTCGACCGCATCGGCCTGGGTCACATGGGCGACGCCTACCCGACCGCCCTCTCGGGCGGGATGCAACAGCGCCTCGCCATCGCGCAGGCGCTCACTGCGCGGCCCCGCATCCTGCTCCTCGACGAACCCTTCGGCGCGCTCGATCCCGGTACCCGCCTCGCCATGCACGCGTTTCTGACGGAACTTCAGCGGGATACCGGGATGACCGTCTTCATGGTCACCCACGATCTCGAGGAAGGCTTCAAGCTCGGCGACCGGGTGATCGTCTTCGACAAGCCCCGCTGGGATCCGACCGACCCCGACGCCTACGGCGCGACGATCACCTACGATTTCGATGCCCGCAACGG
>CAZPOK010000141.1:0-8556 GCA_964587905.1 uncultured Rhodobacterales bacterium
CTGACTTCTAATCAGCAGGTTGAGGGTTCGAGTCCTTCTGGGGTCGCCAATGAAAACAAGAACCTCGTGCGTCACCACGTTGGCAGCCCTACAGGGGCTGACCCGCGCGCCAGACCCGGTTCAGCGAGAGTTCGTCGGCAAGGTGGACGAAATCGGCCGCGCGGCCCGGAGCGAGGCGGCCGACGGCGTGGCCGAGGCCTGCCGCGTCGGCGGGGATCGAGGTGGCCATCGCCAGCGCCCGGGCGATCGGCAGGCCCACCTCTTCGACCGTCACCCGAAGACACGCGGCCATGTCGCAGTCCGCGCCGGCGAGCGTTCCGTCCTCGAGGGTCAGCCGGCCGTCCCGGCGCAGGATCCGCCGGGCGCCGAGGGTGAACCCGGCCGCGTCCGTCCCTGCCACGGCCATCGCATCGGTGACGAGGAAGAGGTGCCCGTCGCCGCGTTTCGCGCGGATCGCGACGCGGAGCGTCCCGGGCGCGACGTGAATCCCGTCGGCGATGAGGCCGGCCGACACCCCGGCGTCGAGCGCGGCGCCGACGAGGCCGGGTTCGCGGCTGCCCAGCTGGCTCATCGCGTTGAAGAGATGGGTGACCATCCGGGCGCCCCGATCGAATGCGCGGCGGGCCTCGGAGCCGGCGGTGTCGGTATGGCCGAGGCTCACCGTCACGCCGGCTTGGGCGAGCGCATGGATCTGTTCGAGCGAGGCCGCTTCCGGCGCGAGCGTCACGACGAGGGCGGGGAGACCCGCGCGCGCGTCGAGGAGAAGGGCGAGGTCTTCGTCGCGCATCGGGCGAAGCCGCGCGGGGTCGTGCGCGCCTTTGCGGCGGGGATCGAGATGGGGGCCTTCGAGGTGGAGACCTGCGAAGCCCGGCAGGCCGGTGCGGACCGCATCGAGACCTGCCGCGATCACCGCGCGGGTCGTCTCGGGCGTGTCGGAGATGAGTGTCGGCAGCAGACTGGTCGTGCCGAGGCGGGCGTGGGTCTCGCAGATCCGGGCAAGGCTTTCGGCGACCGGCGCGTCGCCCAGCATCACGCCGCCGCCGCCGTTCACCTGGAGATCGACGAAGCCCGGGGCGAGGAGCCCGCCGCCGAGGTCGGTCGTCGGCGCGTCGGGAAGGTCGCCCGGTCTGACGAGCGCGGAGATCCGGCCGTCCTCGACCAGGAGCGCCATATCGTCGTGGATCCTGTCGCCGTCGAAGATGCGGGCGCCGGCGAAGGCATGGAGGCTCATGTCCGGTTCTCGGCAGCTGCCTCGAGAAGGGCCAGCGCCAGCGTCAGCGCGCCGTCGAGCGCCGTCCCCCGCGGCGGACGGATCAGAGCGCCGAAGCGCGGGGCGAGGCGGCGGACGTAGACATCGGCGAGGCCGCCATGGAATGCGATCGGCAGGGGCCCGTCCTCCAACAGGCGGTCGATGGCGCGGGCCACGTAGTCCGCGGCCTCCGACAGGATCGCGTCTGCGGCCGGATCGCCGTCGGACGCAGCCGCGACGACTGCGCGGGCGTGACGGGCGAAGGCGTCCGGGCGGGCCTGCATCGACTGCGCGGCGAGGGTTTCGGGACCGCCTTCGGCTTCGAGTATCGAGCCGAGCAGCGGGGTCATCGGGGCAAGGCCGTCCACGGCGTGAAGCGCCATCCGCATCGCGGCCCGGCCCAGCGAGGCGCCGCCTGCCTCGTCGCCGAGCGCGAAGCCCCAGCCGCCGGCCGTGGTGACGGCGCCGTTCCGCTGTGCCGCGAAGGCGGAGCCGGTGCCAACGATCGCGACGATGCCGTCTGCGCCGCCGTGAGCGCCGGCGAGCGCGATGCGGGCATCGGAGACGACGGTGGACCGCGCGAAAGGCAGGCGCGCCGCGACCCACTCGGCGTGACGGACGACGTTCGCGCCGGCGAGGCCGAGAGCGGCGACGGTTCGGTCGGGCGGCACCGGCACTCCCCCGGCGTCGATGGCCGTCGTGGCCCCGCCGAGGATGTTGCGGAGCGCGGCGTCACGGTCGGTTGCGATGTTCGCCATTCCGCCGGTCGCCGTCGCGATGACGCGTCCCGTCGCGTCCGCCAGCGCCACGCGGCAGCCGGACCCGCCTCCATCGACGCCGAGAAGATACACCGCACACCTCCCTGTTCCGGGGCATAATGCACGATCCCGGGCGGTTGCCCAGAGCGGCCGTTCGGTCCGTTCCCTTCCGGCGTACCCGAATCCGCCGCTGCGCCGGGCTCACCTCCACTCCGGCCGCGGGCGATCGTTCAAGACACTCGGGCTGGCTTCGGCCATCCGCATCCCGTGCCGATCGAAGCATCTGTCGCTACCGGAAATGACCGTCGATTGGCCGCATTCTGGCCAAGGAGAACTGATCTCTTGAGGACAACATTTTCAGGGGCCTCGATGATCACGATCCTGCATGACTCCCATCTCGCCGACGGTCACACCGTCGAGACCGCATCGGCCGAGGGTATCTTTGTAACGGCCCGGTCGCGCGCCGCCTGTCGGCTCGCCGCGCTGCTGATGAAGCAGGGCTACGGGCGGCATCTGCCCGTCCGCATAGTCCGTGCCGATCCCTGGTTGTTTGGCCCGCCTCACGAAATCAGGGGCGTTCGCCTGGACACCGCGGCAACGCTCGACTTCCTCGGCGGAGAGGACCAGACGGGTCCCGTCGCACCGGAACTTCTGAGGCGGAGGTGAGCGATGCCGCCTCAGCCGTGTGCCATAGCAGCCGCAAGTTTCTTGAGAGATCTGTCGTCCGCGGTGTCGGGATCGATTTCGGCGGTCAGTTCGTGCATGCGGGAAAGGCGGCTCGAGAGCATATCGATCGCCTCTTCCGAGAATTCCTGCGTGTCGGATGCGAAGCTGCCCAACGAGCGGCCACCGCAGCCCTCGACCGAAATCGACACGCCATATTTCAAACCGAAGCCTGCCGCCGCGGAAAGAACCCCCGCATCGTCGATGGCAGTGAGATTGCTCCACCGGGCCCACCCGAGGTTTTCCACGCCCCAACGGACGGTCGGATCGCTCAGAAGGAACCCGCGACGGGTGTATTCGTCCATCCAAGGCTTCGGATACTTCTGGAAAATGTACTTCGACGTGGTGAATTCGAGATGCAGGCCGATAGCATATCCTGCAGAACTGAGATCGGAGAACCCGCTCAGTATGCTCTTCACTTCTTCCTCTGGCGTCATCGCTGTCCCCGTGAGAAACCGCCCCCAAGCGTTTACCGATAGTGCAATACTAGTCGACAGTGTACGCGTACGGCAATGAGGGTGAACGACAAGCTGGCGATGCATGGCGACAGGTGACAGCACAATAGCCGATTATGCGTTCTCGGAACTCGCCAACGCGGGATTCTACATTGCGTACCGCGTCGAATTTCTGCTGCCCGAGTTCGAGTACAACTCCCTGCCACGTCCCTGGGTGCACAAATACACGCAACAGGGCCTCATGATGCTCGATCCCGTCATGCGATGGATCTACGGAAACTCCGGTCGGATCCGGTGGAGCGAGATCGACATCGCCGACACGAGCGGAGTTCTAAAGCGTGCGGCAGAATACGGTCTGGCCTACGGAGCAGCGATCGCCCTGAAAGACAAGACAGAAACCGGCCTTCGCAGCTTTGGAAATTTCGCCCGCTCCGATCGGGAGTTCACGTCTGACGAGATCAACGATCTGGCGCGTCGGCTCGAGTTGCTGTTCGGGGACCTGGCGGCCCCGGTCGATATCACCGAGGCCGAGATCGAGGCTCTTGGGCTGGTCAAGAATGGCCTGCTCATAAAGGAAGTCGCCTTCGAGCTCGGCATCTCCGAAGGCGCGGTCAAGCAGCGACTGCGGAGCGCGAAGGACAAGCTGGGGGCCAGAACGACGCCTCACGCCGTTTCGGTCGCCAGCGGCTACGGACTCATCTGACCGAAGTGTGGATAACTTGCCGCACACTGCGATGCGCGCAAGAAACCTTTGCTTGAACCCTAGAGCTTTGGACCGTTTCGGCATTTAATCCGAGTTGCTGGTTAGGGGCGAAAAATTGAAAAATATCGTGTTCGACATGTCGGACATGCATCTGCATGGATCGGCGTTCTACGACTTCCTCAGGCTCAGGAAGCGGTTCTTCATCGACGGGTTGGGCTGGGATATTCCGACGGACGGGATCGTCGAAATGGACCAGTACGACACCCCATACGCGCACTATTCGCTGGTCGAGCATGATGGTCAGATCATCGCCGGAACCCGCTGCCAGTCGACCGCCGTCTCCTGGGGGCCCTATTCCTGCATGATGCGGGACGCGTCGCTCGGGCTTCTCAACGGCATTCCGGATGATCTGTTCGATCCCGATGTCTGTTCACCGGAACTCTGGGAAGGGACTCGCCTCGTCGTCGCAGACGAAGTCCGCTCCGTCATGCGGCGTACCCAGTGTCTCGCCCTCGCCATCGACGGTCTCGTCCGGAGCATCAGGAGCCGGGGAGGCACATCCTTCATCACCTTCTCGCCGCTGCCGCTTCAGAGGACCGCGCGCATGGTCGGCGTCGAGGCAGAGCGCATGAGCCGCGCCTACGTTTGTGCCTCGGACGGTCGGGAGTATGCCGTGTTCCGCGCTCCCGCGACACGCGCCGTCGACCGGCTCGAGGCTTTGGGAATCAATCCGGAGACACACGAGGTCATCGAGGCCGAATTCAGTCTGGCCGGGTGACATTCGGCGTGCGGCTCGTTCGTTCGCACCCTCTCGTGGTGCGCCCGTCGTTGCTGCTCTTCTTCATCCTTGGCGAACGAGGTCTCGGAGACCGCGGGCTCCCGGCCCTCGCGACGCGGTGCGGGGCGCGACCGCGGGCGTCCGGCCAGGACCAGTAAACGCGGAGCGTGCGACGCGTGGCGACAGGCCAACTTTTGGCCCCAAAGCGGACATACCCCCGCCGCAGGGCTTAGCGAGGGTCTTGCGTACCGTTATCACTCGTGAACGCACGCTGCAAAGCAGACCAAGGGCAAACGACACACCATCAGCTCAATCGCCCGGACGTCACGGGGGCCGCTTGCAGGGCGGCCCCCTTTTTCTTGCCACCGATCCGCGGCCCCGAAAGACTGCGGACGGACACTCCCGATACTCGTAACACATATGCAGCACCCACCGTGCGAGGATCATGATGGCACCACCGCTGCCAGCCAACAACCTTGACAAAGGGTATGTTGAAGAAGGACTTCCGCACCAATGGCGTCCATTTACGCCGATTGTCGGCGATACGTGGAGAGTGGAGCCGACGGGATGGCCAATCCCCCAGAGTGAGCCCCTTTTTTTAGAGGTTCCGCGTCCGCGAGCAGCGGCGCGTCAAAGCCGTGATCAACGCGCGGATATTGCCCGCCGGCAGGTCCTGGCCTGCAAAGCGCATGCAGGGGGCGCCTGACGGCGAAGTGAGCGCAGGGCCGCGACGAGAGCAGCAGTCCGCCCGGGCCTCAACGGACCAGGATCGCCCGGAAGTCGTTGACGTTGGTGCCGGTGGGGCCGGAAACGAAGAGATCGCCCACGGCGTCGAAGGCGCTCCAGGCGTCGTGCCGGGCCAGAAGCGCCGCCGGATCGCGTCCTGACGAGCGCAGCCGCGCTGCCGTCGTGCCGTCGGCGAAGGCGCCTGCGTTGTCCTCCGAGCCGTCGATTCCGTCGGTATCGGCGGCGAGCGCGGTAATCCCCGCCTCTCCGTCGAGCGCCAGCGCGAGGGCCAGGAGGAACTCGGTGTTGCGACCGCCGCGACCGCCGTCGCGTTTCAGCGTCACCGTCGTCTCGCCGCCCGAAAGGATCGCGACCGGTCTTACGAAGGGGCGATCCCTCCGCGCCACTTCGCGGGCGAGCGCGGCATGCACCTTGCCGACCTCTCGCGCCTCACCCTCGATCGCGTCGGAAAGGATGACCGCCGGGACGCCATCGGTCTCGGCCGCGCGGGCGGCAGCTTCGAGCGAAAGGGACGCGGAAGCGATCACCCGCACCTCGTCGCGACCGAATGCACCATCATCCGGCCGGGGCGCGTCTTCGGTAGCCTCCCTCAGATGCGCCATGATCCGGTCGGGCAGGGAGATGCCGTGGCTTTCGATCAGGCGGAGAGCCGTGGCCCGATCGCGGTCGTCGGGGACGGTCGGCCCGGAGGCGACCTCCGAGGGGGCGTCGCCCGGCACGTCGGAGACCACGAGGCTCACCACCCGCGCCGGGTGCGCCGCGGCGGCGAGACGGCCGCCCTTGATCCGGCTCGCCTGCTTGCGGATCGCGTTCATCGCCGAGATCGGCGCGCCCGAGGCGAGGAGCGCCGCGTTGAGCGCCGCCTCGTCGGCGAGCGTCAGGCCCTCGGGCGGAGCGGGCAGGAGCGCCGAGCCGCCGCCGCAGATCAGCGCGACCACGAGATCGTCCGGCCCGAGATTTCCCACCGCCTCGAACAGCGCTTCGGTCGCGGCGAGCCCCGCCTCGTCGGGAACCGGATGCGCGGCCTCCATGATACGTATCCGCCGGCAGGGCGTGGCATACCCGTAGCGGGTGACGACGACGCCCTCCACGGGCTCATCCCAGAGGCCCTCGAAGGCGGCGGCCATCTGCGCCGCGCCCTTTCCCGCACCGACAACGACCGTTCGTCCCCTCGGCCGCTCGGGGAGATGAGCGGCCAGCGCCGCCATCGGATCGGCGGCCCGCACCGCGGCATCGAAGAGACGGGTCAGAAGGGCCTTGTCTTCGGCATCGATCATGTGGGGATCCCGATCATGAACTCCGGATGCGCGCCAGAGGCAGTCCTAAGGGGCCAAGGTGGGTGGACGGCATGCGGCTCACATGAAGTCCCGCGGGATCGCCTGGTCGACCGTCTTGTCGAAGACGAGATCGTCGCCTTCCCACGCGCGCAGCCGTCCGAACACCTGGAAGCTGTCGCTGTCCGCAGTCATCCGAGAGTCGGAAATCATGCGGACCGACCAGTCGCCGCGGGCCATCGTCTTGGTCCAGGTGATCTCGCCCATGGCAGAAAGCGGGTCGTCTGGGTGAATGCTCCACCGTTCCTCGGTCAGCGATGACGTCTCGAGCCCATGTTCACGATCGCGGTAGGCGCCCGCGTCGATGCGGATGTCGGTGATGGAGCGGCCCGTTTCGGGGTCGGTCGTGCGGTCCTTCGTGTAGACCGGTGTCCGCAGTTCCTCCGCGTCCCAGGGTGCGGCGCCCTCCGGCGGATCGAAACGCCATTCGTCGGCATCGGCGAGCGGGCGCACCGGGATCGTGATGGTTCCGGACTGGAGGGTCAGCGTCGCCGCCTCCGGCGCGGGCCAGATGAAGGGCCAGTAGGCGGTCGAGATCGCGATGCGGAGCCGATGTCCGGCGGGTATCCGGTAGGCGATCTGGTCTAGGTCGAGCGCGACGTCGATCGGCGCACCGGGCGTCAGCGCCTCCGGCGCTTCGTGCGACCGGTGATGTGTCAGGTTCAAAACGCCCATGGTGATGAGCGCAGATGTGCCGTCGGGGAAGAGGTCGCAGAGGCGGACGGCGATCTGCGCCTGCGGCGTGTCGGATGCGAGCGTGAGCGCGATGCGCGTACCGCCCACGATATCGAGATCCTCGGCAAGCCGAGCTCCGTCGAAGACGACGGAGCGCGCGTCGTCCTCCCTCTGGTCGACGGGAAACTCCGGCCCGTAGGCGAAGGGGAAAAATTCTCCGCAGCAGCCGCCACAGTCCGCCGGAGACGAGACCTCCGCGGAAAGCGGACCGTCGCTCGGGGACAATCCGTCATCGGTCAGGTGCAGCGGGCGCGCCGCGATCGCGGGCGATGGCCAGTCCGCCTCGGCGATCCAGCGGCCCGGGCGTTCGGGAAGCCAGGCGGCGGGCCGGACACTGTCCATGAGCCACAGCCGCATGGCCGGATCCTCCTCCACGCCGGTGTCTGCTCCCTTGAGCCAGTTGTCCCACCAGCGGAGCGCCTCCTGCAGGAAGCCGATCGTGGGCTCCGGTGCGGCGAGGTGCGGATACTTGTGGATCCAGGGCCCCACGAGTCCCTTGACCGGGGCGGAGAGGTTCGCGACGAGGTGCGAGATCGTGTTCCGATAGCCGTCGTGCCAGCCGCCGACCGACAGGACCGCCGCGTCTATCGCGCCGTAGTCCTCGCAGACGGAACCGTGCTTCCAGTATTCGTCGCGGCGTTGATGAGCGAGCCATCGGGTCAGGTGGAAGGGCTGGTTCTCGAGGCGGTGGAGCCACATCTCGCGCCAGCGGTCGCCGACGACAGCGGGATCCGGCGGGCGCGAGGAATAGGCGAGCATCTGGCTCGCCCATCCCAGGTTCTCCACAAGCTGGCAGCCGCCCTTGTAGTGGATGTCATCGGCGTAGCGATCGACGGTGGAGCAGATCGTGATGATCGCCTTCAGGCCCTCGGGGCGGAGCGCCGCGACCTGGAGCCCGTTGAAGCCGCCCCACGAAATCCCGATCATGCCGACGGTCCCCGAGCACCAGCCCTGCGAGCGCGCCCAGCCGATGACCTCGCAGGCATCGGAAAGTTCCTGCGGGGTGTATTCGTCCTCCATCAGCCCGTCGCTGTCGCCGTTGCCGCGCATGTCGACGCGGAGGCAGGCGTAGCC
>CAZPOK010000142.1:0-8525 GCA_964587905.1 uncultured Rhodobacterales bacterium
CTCGCCGCTCAAGGATACGGCCCCGACCGCATCGTGATCGACCCCTCCGTCGTCCGTGGCCTCGGCTACTACACCGGGCCGGTCTTCGAGGCGGAGCTGACCTTCGAGATCACCGACGAGAAGGGCCGCCCGCGCCAGTTCGGCAGCGTGGCGGGCGGGGGGCGCTACGACGATCTTGTCAAGCGCTTCACCGGGCAGGCCGTGCCCGCGACCGGCATCTCCATCGGCGTCGACCGGCTGCTGGCCGCGCTGCGCGCGAAGGGCCGGATCGGCGGAACCGCCGAAGGGCCGGTGGTCGTCACCGTCATGGACCGCGACCGGATGTCCGATTATCAGGCGATGGCGGCCGAATTGCGCGCGGCGGGGATCCGGGCCGAGGTCTATCTCGGCAACCCCAGGAACTTCGGCAACCAGCTCAAGTATGCCGACCGGCGAGGATCGCCCGTCGCGATCATCGAGGGCGGGGACGAGAAGGCGCGGGGCGTCGTGCAGGTCAAGGACCTGATACTCGGCGCGAAGATCGCCGAGACGGCGACTCATGAGCAGTGGAAGGACCAGCCCGCGCAATTCGAATGTCCCCGCGGGGACATGGTGGCCGAGGTGCGCCGCGTCCTCGGGCGCGGCTGATGCCCGGCAAACCCGAGACCCGCGCCGAGGCGCTCCGCCTCCGCGCCGCCCTGGAAGCGGCCGGGGCAAAGGTCGTCGAGGCCGACATCCTGCTGCCGGCGGAGACGCTGCTCGACCTCTATGGCGAGGACGTCCGGGGCCGGGCCTATGTCACATCCGACCCGCTCCGAGGCGAAATGATGCTCCGGCCGGACTTCACGGTGCCGGTCGTCCAGATGCACATGGACTCCGGCGCCGACCCCGCCCGCTACACCTACGCAGGGGAGGTCTTCCGCAAGCAGGAGGCGGGATCGCGCCGCGCGTCGGAATACTTGCAGGTCGGTTACGAACTCTTCGACGGCAGAGACCCGGCCGCGGCCGATGCCGAGGTCTTCGCGCTGTTCTCGAGGATCCTCGCACCGCTCGGGCTGCGCGCGGCGACGGGAGATATCGGTCTCCTCCGGGCGGCGGTCACGGGACTGTCCACGACCGAGACACGCAAGGCCGCCCTACTGCGGCATCTCTGGCGGCCGCGCCGTTTCCGGTCCCTGCTCGACCGCTTCTGTGGTCGACGCCCTGCGCCGGCGGGGCGTGCAGCGGTGCTGGCCGCCGCCGATCCGATGGCGGGCGCGGGACCCGAGATCGGCCTGCGCACGCGCGAAGAGGTCGTGGCCCGCATCGAGCGTCTGCGCGCCGACGCCGCCGAACCGCCTGTCGCGGCGCAGGAGGCGGCCCTCCTCGAGGAACTCATGGGACTTCGCGAGACCGCTCCGAACGTCCTGTCCCACCTCCGCACGCTTGCGATCGACATGCCGGCCATTTCCGACGCCGTCGACGGCTTCGAGGCACGGCTCGGGGCGCTCGCGCGACACGGAGTCGACATCGATGTGCTGGAGTTCGAGGCGAGCTTTGGCCGCACGACGATGGAATACTACGACGGCTTCGTCTTCGGCTTCTTCGCGCCGTCGCGCCCCGACCTGCCGCCCGTCGCAACGGGCGGCCGGTACGACGCGCTCACTCGCGTGCTGGGGCAGGGGCGGGAGGCGCCGGCTGTGGGGGGCGTGATCCGGCCGGGACTCACGCTCGAGCTTGGAGGCCGGTCGTGACACTGAAGCTCGGCGTTCCGTCCAAGGGGCGGCTCATGGACAAGACCTTCGACTGGTTTCGCGCCCGTGGCGTCGACATGGAAACTGCGGGTCACCAGCGGGAATATCTCGCCGCGAGCGGGATCGAGGGGCTCGAGCTCGTGCTTCTCTCGGCAGCGGAAATTCCCCGCGAACTCGGGGCAGGGCGTATCCACCTCGGTGTCACGGGAACCGACGTGGTCCGCGAGCAGCTCGGCAACTGGGAGGATCGGGTCGAGGAGATCGCGGAACTCGGGTTCGGGCACGCCGACCTCGTCATCGCGGTGCCGAGGTTCTGGGTCGACGTGACGACGCTTGAAGACCTCGACGCGACGGCCGCGGCATTCCGCAAGGCGCATGGCCACCGGCTCAGGATCGCGACAAAGTACCATCGGCTGGTCCGGGAGTTCCTGCGCGATCAGGGCGTGGCCGACTACCAGCTCGTCGACAGCCAGGGCGCGACCGAGGGCACGGTCCGGAACCTGACGGCTGAAGCGGTGGCAGACATCACCTCGACGGGCGAGACGTTGCGCGCGAACCATCTCCGCCCTCTCGAGGACGGGCTGGTCCTCGGAAGCCAGGCGACGCTGTTGCGGTCGCGCGGCGCCGATTGGGATAACGGCGCACGAAAGGGATTGGCGGCCCTGCGCGATCGTCTCGGCGTCTGACGCGGCCCGGACGGCCGCCTGCGTGTTCTTCGGCAAGTTGAGGCGTCAGCGGATGCCGATCTCGGCAAGCGCGGCTTCCAGCCGGGGCGGCAGCGCCTCGCCTCGCAGCCGATCCTGCGGGAGGTCTCGTGGCGCATCCTTCCGATCGAGGTAGCGCCAGCCTTGAAAGGGCCGTTTCGGGACCGCCTCCGTCCTGACGACCTCGGTGTCGAGAACCAGACCGCAGCGCACGATCCCGTCGCCCCTGTCCACCTCGTCGAGTCGCAGGATGCGCTGCCGGGCGAGGATCACGCCCTTGAAGACCCAGTAGAGCGACCCTCCGTTCAGGATCTCCTCCGCGCGTTTCGGCCACATCCGCGTGACGTGGCGGGGCCGACCGTCCGGTCCCTTCGCGCGGGAACTGTGCTGCCAGTCGGTCAGGTCCTCGACCTTCTCCGCGCCAACGCAGAGCTTCAGAAGGTTCACGTATTTGTCCACAGATTCGCCCACACCTTTGCCAAGGTATGGTATTCCGTTGCGCGGCGGCTTCAACAGGTTGTGTGGTTTCGGCGGTTCACGTATCGTGAAATGCCCGACTCACCGGGGATTGAAGGATTCGCCGATGACCCGCTTCACCGCCCCGATCGCGGAGCAAATCTGGGACCTGAAGTACCGTCTGAAAGACGCGGACGGCACGCCCGTCGATCGCACGGTCGAGGATACCTGGCGGCGGATCGCGCGCGCGCTGGCCGAGGTCGAGACGGATCCGGCGATGTGGGAAGAGCGCTTCTATCACGCGCTCGAGGACTTCAAGTATCTGCCGGCCGGCCGGATCACGGCGGGGGCGGGAACCGCGCGGACGGTGACCCTTTTCAACTGTTTCGTGATGGGGACGATACCCGACAGCATGGGCGGCATCTTCGACATGCTGAAGGAGGCCGCGCTGACGATGCAGCAGGGCGGTGGGATCGGCTACGATTTCTCGACGATCCGGCCCAAGGGCTCGGACGTGAAGGGCGTCGCGGCGGACGCGTCGGGACCGCTGAGCTTCATGGACGTCTGGGACGCGATGTGCCGCACGATCATGTCGGCGGGCTCGCGCCGCGGCGCGATGATGGCGACGATGCGCTGCGATCATCCCGACATCGAGGACTTCATAACCGCGAAGTCGGACCCGGCACGACTGAGGAACTTCAACGTCTCGGTCCTCGTCACCGATCCCTTCATGGAGGCTGTCAAGGCGGACGGCTCCTGGGATCTCGTCTTCGACGGCAAGGTCTACAGGACGGTCGAGGCGCGGGATCTGTGGAATCTGATCATGCAATCGACCTTCGACTACGCCGAGCCGGGCGTGATCTTCATCGACCGCATCAACGCGATGAACAACCTCGCCTACTGCGAGACGATCTCGGCAACCAATCCCTGCGGAGAGCAGCCCCTGCCGCCCTACGGGGCGTGCCTCCTCGGCTCGATCAACCTCGCCCCGCTCGTCGCGAGCCCGTTCGAACCTGACGCCCACGTCGATGACGCGGCGCTCGACGACCTCGTCGCGGTCGCCGTGCGGATGATGGACAACGTCGTCGACGCCTCGAAATTCCCGCTTGCGAGTCAGGCCGAGGAGGCGCGGAACAAGCGCCGGATCGGGTTGGGCGTCACAGGCCTCGCCGACGCGCTCCTGATGCTCGGCCTGCGCTACGGCTCGGAAGAGGCGGCGGCGAAGACCGAGAACTGGATGCACCGGATCGCGCGGGCGGCCTACATGGCCTCGGTGGAGCTTGCGAAGGAGAAGGGCGCGTTCCCGCTTTTCGACGCCGGGAAGTACCTGGCGTCGGGATCGCTGACCCACATGGACGAGGACGTCCGCGACGCGATCCGCGAGAACGGCATCCGCAACGCGCTCCTGACCTCGATCGCCCCGACCGGTACGATCAGCCTCTATGCCGGCAACGTCTCGTCCGGCATAGAGCCCGTCTTCGCCTATGCCTACAAACGCAAGGTCCTTCAGAAGGACGGCTCGCGCACCGAAGAGGAGGTCGTCGATTATGCCGTCCAGCTCTGGCGCGACAAGTTCGGGGACCGGGAACTGCCAGACTACTTCGTCAATGCCCAGACCCTGCAGCCGCTCGAGCACGTGCGGATGCAGGCGGCGGCGCAGAAATGGGTCGACAGCTCGATCTCGAAGACGATCAACTGCCCGGAGGACATCTCGTTCGAGGCCTTCAAGAACGTCTACCTGGAGGCCTACGAGACCGGCTGCAAGGGCTGCACGACCTACCGGCCGAACGACGTGACGGGGTCCGTGCTGTCGGTGTCCGAGACGTCGGACGCCGTCCCGGGGGGCGCGCCCGAACAGGGCAGGGAGACGGTCCCGGTCCACGATGGCGAGGTCGTCTACATCTCGGAGCCGCTCGATCGTCCGCAGTCGCTCGAAGGACACACCTACAAGCTCAAGTGGCCGGAGAGCGAGCACGCGATCTACATCACCATCAACGACATCGTCATCAGCGGCCACCGCCGCCCGTTCGAGGTGTTCATCAATTCCAAGAACATGGAGCACTTCGCCTGGACGGTCGCGCTCACCCGGATGATCTCGGCGGTGTTCCGGCGGGGCGGGGACGTGTCCTTCGTGGTCGAGGAACTGAAAGCCGTCTTCGACCCGCGCGGCGGCGCGTGGATGCAGGGCAAGTACATCCCCTCGATCCTCGCCGCGATCGGCGGCGTGATCGAGCGCCACCTCATCGCGATCGGCTTCATCGAGGGAGAGGGGATGGGGCTCAAGACGGATCCGCGCGCGCAGGTCGTGAACCTTCCCGGCAACCGGGGCAAGGCCTGCCCGCGCTGCGGCCAATACGAGATGCGGATGATCGAAGGCTGCATGACCTGCGCCGCGTGCGGGCATTCGAAGTGCCAGTAGCCGTGTGAAATACCGGGTAATTCGAGCCCATTTCCGGGAATTCGGCGCCCATCGGCAGGTGCATTCGCGCCCACGCCCATCTGCGGCCCTGATTTGCAGAGTTTCCTGACGGAGGTCGCTTTCGAACGCGCTCTGTCGGTCTTTTCATGGGTCGAGCGAACCGGTTTCCGCCTTCGCGATCCGGATCCGGCTCGTCGCGAGAGCGAGGTTCGCCTTTCCCCGAGCAGTGCATGAGATATGCTGCGGCGATGACAAGGTTGCCGGAATGAAGCGATACTACCTCGCCGCGACCGTCGGAGCGCTTCTCATGGCGCTTTGGCTGGTCGAATCGTTGCAGGAAATCGCGGGCGGAGTCGCGATCTTCCTGGTTGGCATGCTCATGCTGGAGGATGGCTTCCGCCTGCTCGGCGGGGGCAGGCTCGAGAGGCTTCTGGGGGCGGCCACGCGCTCCACGCCGCGCGCGCTTCTCTTTGGGGTCGTCTCCACGACCCTCCTGCAGTCGAGTTCGCTCGTCTCGGTCGTGACGATCTCGTTCCTGAGCGCCGGGCTGATCTCCCTGATCGGCGGGATCGGTATCGTCTTGGGCGCCAACCTGGGCTCGACGACGGGCGCGTGGATCGTGGCGGGCCTCGGCCTGAAGGTGAACATCGCGGCCTACGCCATGCCGATGATCGCGGTGAGCGTGCTGCTGCTCTTCCAGAAGGCGGCCGTTGCCCGCGGGATCGGCTATGCGCTGGCCGGGGTCGGGTTCCTCTTCCTCGGCATCCACTACATGAAGCTTGGCTTCGAGGAATTCCAGGGCCAGATCGACCTCGCGCGCTTCGCGCTGACGGGCCTTCTGGGTCTCCTCGTCTATACGTTGCTGGGCGCCGCGGCGACGGTCATCATGCAGTCGAGCCATGCGACGATGGTCCTGGTCCTCACGGCCCTTGCCGCCGGCCAGATCACCTACGAGAACGCCATCGCGCTTGCCATCGGGGCAAATGTCGGCACCACGGTCACCGCGATCATCGGGGCGCTCGGGGCGAATTTCCAGGGGCGGCGCCTCGCGCTGGCGCATCTCCTGTTCAATCTCTCGACAGCGGCGGTGGCCCTTATCTTCGTCTCGCAGCTGCGCGAGGCGGTAGACCTTATCGCCTCCTGGACAGGCATCGCTGCGGATGCCTACGCGCTCAAGCTCGCTCTCTTCCACACGATCTTCAACTCTATCGGCATCCTGTTGATCCTGCCGTTCCTGCGCGCCCTGGAGCGCCTGCTCGAACGGCGCATTCCCGAACCGGTGCCGGACATCTCACGCCCGCGCTACCTCAACGCCGCAGTGGACGATTTCCCCGAAACGCTGGAGAGCGCGCTCCGCAAGGAGGTGCTGCATCTCTACGACAACGCGATCAAGCTCATCCTGCACGGGTTGAACCTCCACCGGGAGGACGTCTTCACGGCCAGGGACATCGGCGCCGCCGTCCGGGCCAGCCGCGCGCCCATCGACCTCGACATCGGCGACGGCTACGACCGGAGGGTCAAGACGCTCTACGCCGCGATCGTCGACTTCAGCACGCGGATGGGAGGGCGGAAACTCGCGCCTGACATCGCCGCGCGGGTCGATGCGCTGAGGGACCTGTCGGGGGGGCTCGTCCGCGCCGTCAAGTCGGTCAAGCACATCCGCAAGAATATCCTGCGCTACACGACGCGGCCCCAGGGCGCCGTGACCGAGCTCTACGACGATCTCCGCACCCAGGTGGCGCGGAGCGTCGTCGCGATCCGGGACCTCGGGCTCGAGCCGCCCGACGCCCGCAGCGTTCTCTGGCTCGATCAGGAGGCGGCGCAGATCGAGGCGAACGCAAGGTCGCGAAACGCTCGTGTCGGCGGGCTGCTGCGCGAAAAGGCCCTTGCTCCGGCGGCGGCGACGTCGTTCCTCAACGATGCAAGCTATGCCGATGCGGCGATGCGCGAGCTCTTCGTCGCGGCACTGGCCTACTACGCCGAAGAGGACCGTGCGGTCGCCGAGGTCGAGGGGCTGCTCGCGCTCGACGAGGACGAGATTCGCCAGGCCGCCGGTCCCTCCGCGCCCCGGGCGGAATCGGCGGGCGGCGAGATTGCAACAGAAGTGTCACAGAAGGCGGCTAACCTGCAGTCCGGGCCGGGAACGGGGGGGCGCTGATGGGACTGAGGAAACTTGCCGAAAAGGTCGCGGACTATCAGCAGCGGCTGGAGGCGGGGAAGACCCGCACGATTGAACCCGAGCACGTCGAGAAGGTGCTCGGCAAGCTGCGCCGGAAGGAAGCGGACCTGCTCGCGCGGATCTCCACCGAAACGGACCGGGACGAGCGCGCCGATCTCGACCGCAAGCTGCGCATCGCGCGGGAGCATATAGCGCGGGCCGAGTGGCTTCTGGCCGAGTTGTCCTGACGCCCGCATCCCGGTCAATCCGTCGGGCCACCCAGGCTCGCGATCAAGGCGGAGTCGAGGTTGAGCGTCCGATCCGCCTCGTCGAGAACCTGACTGTCCGGCACCACCGGCACGATCTCGATGCCGTCGCGGTGGTGGGCGCCTGCGCACGCATCTTCGGCCGGAGCCGATCGCGCTTCCAGACCGGTCACCGCCACACCCCCTGCAGCCGTCGGGCGTCTACGCCTCAATCCTGCGCCCTGTGCCGGCGTCGAAGAGGTGACAGGATTCCGGCGGAATGCTGAACCGTGCCGATCCGGCCATGACGTCTTCCCGGTGGACACCGGGCAGGCTGACGACGACCTCCTGCTCGATCCCCTCGAGGCTCCCGTGCAGGAGCGTGTTCGCTCCGAGGGGTTCCGCCATCCGGATGTCGAGCGCGATCGGGCCTTGGGCGTCGCGCTCCATGTGTTCGGGGCGTAGTCCCAGAAGCACACCGCCCGACGCGTCAGTGCCTGTCTGGATCTCGATGCCGTTCGTCAGCCGGACGATGCGCCCCTCCGCCCGGGCCGAAAGCACGTTCATCGCGGGGCTGCCGATGAACTGCGCCGCGAAGACAGTCGCGGGCCGCTCATAGACGTCGAGCGGCGTGCCGATCTGCTCGGCTATCCCTGCATTCATCACGACCATACGGTCCGCGAGCGTCATCGCCTCCACCTGGTCGTGGGTGACGTAGAGCGAGGTCACCCCGAGCTTGCGCTGGAGCGCCTTTATCTCCAGCCGCATCTGCACGCGGAGTTTGGCGTCGAGGTTCGACAGCGGCTCGTCGAAGAGAAAGACCGCCGGGTC
>CAZPOK010000143.1:0-8487 GCA_964587905.1 uncultured Rhodobacterales bacterium
CGCTCGCCCTGCTCGAGCACTGGTTCATGGTGCTGCCGCTGCCCGACGAGAAACTCTGGCGCTGGATGATCCCCGCGCCCAAGACGAACGAAAAGATGAGAGAGGACGCCAATGGACTTTGACGCGCTGTTTCAGGACCAGCTCGACCGGCTGAGGGACGAGGGCAACTACCGGGTCTTCGCCGAACTCGAGCGGAAATGCGGCGCCTTCCCGAAGGCGGCCAACCACGGGCACGGCCCCGACGAGATCACCGTCTGGTGCTCGAACGACTACCTCGGCATGGGCCAGCACCCCACGGTCGTGGAGGCGATGGCCGAAACCGCGCGCACCTGCGGCACCGGCGCCGGCGGCACGCGGAACATCTCCGGCAACAACCTGCACCACCGCGAACTCGAGCGTGAGCTGGCGGACCTTCACAACAAGGACAGCGCCCTCCTCTTCTCGTCGGGATACGTCTCGAACTGGGCCGCTCTCTCGACGCTGGGAAGCCGCCTGCCCGGCGCCGTCATCCTCTCGGACGCGCTGAACCACGCGAGCATGATCGAGGGCATCCGCCATTCCCGCGCCGACAAGGCGATCTGGAAGCACAACGACCCCGAGGATCTCGACCGCAAGCTCGCCGCGGTCGGCCCCGACCGGCCCAAGATCGTCGCCTTCGAAAGCGTCTATTCGATGGACGGCGACATCGCGCCCATCGCCGAGATCTGCGACGTGGCCGACAAGCACGGCGCGATGACCTATATCGACGAAGTGCACGCGGTCGGCATGTACGGCCCCCGCGGCGGCGGCGTGGCGGAACGCGAGGGTCTCATGGACCGGATCACGCTGATCGAGGGCACGCTCGGCAAGGCGTTCGGCACCTTCGGCGGCTACGTCACCGGATCGGCGGCGCTCTGCGACTTCATCCGGTCCTTCGCCTCGGGCTTCATCTTCACGACCGCCCTGCCCCCGGCCGTGGCCGCGGCGGCGACGGCCTCGATCCGCCATCTCAAGAGATCCGAGATGGAGCGCGCGAAACAGCGGCGACAGGTCGCCAGGCTCCGCGCCAGGCTCGACGCGGCGGGCATTCCGCACATGGAGAACCCCAGCCACATCATTCCGGTGATGATCGGCGATCCGGTGAAATGCCGGATGCTCTCGGACATGCTGATGGACGACTGGGGCATCTACGTGCAGCCGATCAACTATCCCACCGTGCCCAAGGGCACGGAACGGCTGCGCATCACGCCGGGGCCGCTCCATGGCGACGAGGACATCGATTATCTCGTGACCGCGCTTTCATCGCTCTGGAACCAGTGCGCGCTAAGCCGCGCTATTGCATAGCACAAGGATTTCTGGCCTTTACGGTGTTGGAAAACGCTCTAGGCTCACGCACCGGTTAAGTTAAGGGAGACTACCACATGACGAAATTCTGGATTGCCGCCGCTGCAGGCGCGCTTCTTTCGGGACCGGCCTTCGCCTCCGCCCATCTCGGTCCGGGCGACCCCGCCGCGGGCGAGGAGATCTTCAACCAGTGCCAGAGCTGCCACAACATCGTCGATGACGAGGGTGAGGTGATCGCGGGTCGCCCGAACGTGCGCACCGGCCCCAACCTCTACAACGTCGTGGGCCGGCAGGCCGGCACGGTCGAAGGCTTCCGCTATCGTCCCGACATCGTGGCCGCCGGCGAGCAGGGGCTCGTCTGGGACGCGGAAGGCCTGACCGCCTATCTGCAGGATCCGGGCGGCTTCCTGTCGGAGACGCTCGACAAGAACGCGCGCAGCGGCATGGCCTATCGTCTGCGGACGGAAGAGGACGCGCAGAACATGGCCGCCTACCTCGCCACCCACAGCCCGCAGGCCGAGGAAGGCGAAGCGACCAACTGATCGGGCGATCCGGTCGCCGACGAACGCCGCCGGGCCGCGCCCGGCGGCTTCTTTCTTGGCGACGGCCCTACCTCAGGGCGCCCGCATCCCTCAGCGCATCGTATCTCACCTGATCGAACCACCAGGTGTCGATGCCGCGATCGTAGGGCGGCTTCGCCTCGGGCTTTCCGAAGACATCCCAGTAGGCGATCCAGTGCGTGCCCTTGTACCAGTTGGGCACCCAGATGTGCATCGCCCGCAGCACCCGGTCCAGCGCCCTCACCCGCGTTTCCATCTCCTCGCGCGTATCGGCGGCAATGATGCCTTCGATCATCGCGTCGACCGTCTCGTTTCCGACCCCCGAAAAATTCAGCGATCCGGGCGCGTCGACGCTCCGCGAGCCGAAGATGGTCCCCAGCTCGACGGACGGATTGAGCGGCAGCACCAGCCGCCCCGCGACGATGTCGTAGTCGAAATCCTCCTGCCGCTGCTGGTACTGCGCGAAATCGACCTTGGTGTAGACCGCGTCGATACCGGCGGCCTTCATGTTCTCGATGAAGGGCAGGATGATGCGCTCGAAGGCGGGACTCGCGTTCAGGAACTCGATCGTCAGCCGTTCGCCCGCCACATTCCGCCGAAGACCGTCGTCGCCCACCATCCACCCCGCATCGTCGAGGAGCGTGCCGGCCCGGCGGATCATCTGTCGGTCGGTCGACTGGGTCGAACTCACCGGCGGCACGTAGGCCGGTTCGGAAAAGACGGTCTCCGGCAAGCCGTCCCGGAACCGCTCGAGAAAGGCCAGCTCCGCCCCCCCCGGCAGCCCGTCGGCCTGCATCGAGGTATTCTCCCAGAAACTGTCCGTGCGCTCGTAGAGGCCGGAGAACAGCGTCTCGTTGGACCATTCGAAGTTGAAGAGATAGCCGAGCGCCTGCCGGACCCGGGGGTCCTGCAGCCTCTCGTTCCGCAGGTTCAGCCAGAACCCCTGCGCGCCCGAAGACCGTCCGTCCGGGATCTCCTCCCGGATCACCCAGCCCTGATCGAGCGCCGGAAAGTCGTAGGCCGTCGCCCAGATCGCCGACATGAACTCCTCGTGGAACAGGTAGCCACCGCTCTTCAGCGCCTCGAACGACGCGGTGTTGTCGGCGAAGTATTCGTAGGTCACGCATCCGAAGTTGTCGCTGCCCACGTTCACCGGCAGCCGCTCGCCCCAGTAGTCGGGGTTCCGGCAATAGGTGATCGAGCGGCCTGCGTCGACACGGTCGACGAGATACGGGCCCGATCCCAGCGGCGGTTCGAGTGTCGACTCGTTAAAGGGTACGGTCTCGTAGTAGTGCTGCGGCAGGATGTCGATCTCGCCGATACGCGCCGCGAGGTCGCGCGTCGCAACGCCGTCGCGGAACGTGAAACGGACGCGGTGCGGCCCCTCGGCCTCGATCGCGACGACGTCCTCCAGCGTGATCCGGTAGTACGGCACACCGTCCGTCTTCAGCGTCTCGAAGGTCCACACCACGTCGTCGGCCGTGACGGGCTCGCCGTCGGCGAAGCGCGCCTCGGGCCGCAGGTTGAAGATCACCCAGCTGCGGTCCTCGGGATACTCGATCGTCTCGGCGAGAAGTCCGTACATCGCGTCCGGCTCGTCGTAGGCGCGCGCGAGAAGGCTGTCGTACAGCCGCTCGAGGCCCTGCGCCGCCTCGCCCTTCAGGATGAAGGCGTTCAGGCTGTCGAAGGTCTGGGAGGCGAGCGTGCCGCGGAAGCTGATGAACCCGCCCTTCGGCGCATCCGGGTTCACGTAGTCGAAATGCGCGAAATCGGCGGGATACTTGAGTTCGCCAAAAGCCGAGATCCCGTGGCCGACCGTGGCGTCCTGCGACCAGGCGGCGCTTGCGAGGCCCGCGCCCGCGACAAGAAAGATGAAATTCCGAATGCGCCGCATCGCGATCCTCCGCCCGTTGCCCTTGCGTCAACGATAGTACGATTCCGGGTCCGGCAAAGCGAGAAGGTCTCGCGGTGCCCGGAGGCCTCCGCTCAGGACACGACCACGATGTCCGCCACGTCGCCGTCCACCGACTGGCAGGCCGCAAGCACCCTGCCCTTCAGATGCGTCTCCACATAAGCCGCATGAAACCGGCTCGGCGCCGCGAGGACGAGCCGCCCCCCTGCCCTCTCCCGACGCGAGAGATGCCGCAGCCAGGCGCCATAGGTCGCCGCGTCCTCGGCATGGAGGATGGCCTGCGCCAGCGCCCATTCGGTCCCCGTCGAGACGTCGGGCGCGGGCACGTCTCCCCGCACCGGCAGCGGCACGACGTCTGGCGCCGGGGCCTCGCCCATGCGCAGGGCGAAGTCCGGACCGACCGCCTCCCACCGGCCTTTCGTGTCCTCGAGGATCCGCCCGATCCCGAGCGCGTATTCGGTCACCCGGCCCCGCGCGCCCTGACGGCGCACCTCGAGCCAGCCCATGCCCCGGAGCTTCGCCATCTCGCGCTTCACCGTGCGCTCGTCGCAATCCCAGAGACGGGCGATCTCCCGCTGCCCGACGGCAAGCTCGTCCCGCGCCCAGTTGTAGCGGGCGGTGATCAGCGTCATCAGGCGCAGCACCAGCCGCTGCGGCGCTTTCCCGTTCGACAACGCGAATGCCCCCATGGCGGTCAGCAGATCGTACTTGCGCGCCGCCGCCTGGCGACCCACGGGTCTTGCGAAGATCATCGCCCTCGGTTCCTTGCGGGGCTGCGCCCCGGTCCGCCTCAATTTCCCGCCGATCCATCTTGCCGTGAACTCGACGCTTTTTCGTTGTTGAGACCGATTTGCGTCCCGATTGCCGATTCTGTCAACCCCCGGCCCGGGGACGGGCTCGATCCAATTCCAATTCCGGGATGAAATCCGGTCAGTACAGGTATTGGGTGACACTCAGAGTGTCCCCTATAGCGCAGAAAATGTCACCCAATATCTGGTGGTGTGTGACACCCTGTCCCCCTATCGGAAGGCATCTCGCACCGGGCTTCGGTGCTGCACCCCGCGGCCTTGGCCGAATCGCCAGGGCATTGATTTTGCCCGTGTCCCCGCGGGGACATCGCATTGCGACCCGGATGATATTCGGTTTTGCGTTTTTCGCAAATTCGGCGTAAATCGGTTTCAGGCAGGAATTAACGTCCCCCAGAGGACAGGAGCAGGCATGTACACGCACACCGACCTCGCCCGGCTGCAGGCGCAATCGCTGAAGATGCAGGGCTGGATACGGCAGCAGACCTATTCCCCCGAGAACGAGAAGACGCTGCGCCGGTTCTCCTCCTGGGAGGTGGGCGAACTGATCTTCAAGGTGAACCAGTCCACCCTGCGCGGCCGTCTCGCCGCCGACCCCTCGCTGCCCCAGGGCATCACCGAGGAGGACGGACGCCAGCGCTGGTACACGCTCGAGGAGATCAACGAGATGCGCCGCCGGCTCAAGGTGAATCGCAAGAGCCTGATGCCCTACCGCCCGCCGAACGCCCGCGCGATCCGCGCCGCCATCGCGAACTTCAAGGGCGGCGCCGGCAAGTCGACGGTGGCGCTTCACTTCGCCCATGCCGCCGCCCTCGACGGCTATCGGGTGCTGGTCGTGGACTTCGACCCGCAGGCGACGCTGAGCCACTCCATGGGACTGTCGGACGTGGCCGAGGAATACACCGTCTGGGGCATCATGGCGCGCGACCTCGTGCGCGAGACCGACCGGATGAACACGGTCGCCACGGGGGCGGAGAGCGGCGCCGCCCTGCCCCGCCGCAAGCTCCCGGCGTCGATCACCGACATGGGGCTTGGCGATCTGCGCGTGACCGACTTCATCAAGCCGACCTGCTGGCCCACGATCGACATCGTGCCGTCCTGCGCCAACGCGGCCTTCGTGGAGTTCGCAAGCGCCCAGTATCGCCACCTGAACCCGGAGTGGTCGTTCTTCGCCGCCGTCTCGCGCTACCTCGACGCGCTGGCCCCGGACGCCTACGACGTGATCCTCTTCGATTGCCCGCCCGCCATCGGCTACCAGTCGATGAACGCGGTCTTCGCCGCCGACGTGCTCTACATCCCCTCCGGGCCGGGCTACTGGGAATACGATTCGACCACCTCCTTCATCGGCCAGCTCGCCGAGGCGCTCGAGGACCTGTCGCGGTTCTCCAACGTCGTCCCCGCGGGGACGATGACCCTGCCCAAGGCATTCCGCGACGTGCGGTTCCTGCTCACCCGCTACGAACCCGGCAACGAGTTGCACCGCGCGATGCGGTCAGCCTTCGTCAAGGTGTTCGAGGACAGGATGACCGAGCATCCCATCGAGATGACGCGGGCGGTCGAGCAGTCGGGGCGATTCCTGTCCTCGATCTACGAGACCGACTACCGCGACATGACGCGCGAGACCTGGCGGCGCGCCCGCGCCTCATTCGACCGCGCCTACGAGGAATTCAGAGGCCACGTGACCACCGCGTGGGCGCAAATGGAGGCCGAGGCATGAGCAAGCGACGCGTCTTCGACATCGATTTCCCGGACGACACCCCGGCCGACGCCCCTGCCCCGTCGGTCGAGCACCGGCGCGGCCCGATGGCCGCCGCCATCGTGGAGAACGCCGACGCGCTGGCCGAGCGCTCCGCCGCGGAGGCCGCGATCCGGGCGGAGAACGACCGGCTCGCGCATGAGCACGTCCGGCTGAAGAAACTGGGGCTGATCACCGATCTGGTCCCGGTCCACGAGATCCGCGTGGCCAAGCTGACCCGCGACCGGCGCCCGGACCGCGACCCGGAGCTCGACGAACTCAAAGCGTCGATCCGGGCGATCGGACTTTCGAACCCGATCCGCGTGGAACATGACGGCGCGGGATACGAACTCGTCCAGGGCTTCCGGCGGCTGATGGCCTACCGGGAGCTGCATGAGGAGACCGGCGAGGAGCGTTTCGCCGCGATCCCGGCCGGGCTGCTGCCCAAGGGCGAAAGCCTCGACAGCCTCTACCGCCGGATGGTCGACGAGAACCTCGTGCGCCGCGACATCACCTTCGCCGAGATGGGGATGCTGGTGCTCAACTACATGGAGGACCACCCCAACGAGACGGACGACCTTCACGCGGTCACGGAAAGGCTCTATTCCAGCGCGAATCGGCAGAAACGGAGCCACATCCGCACCTTCGTCCGGCTGATGCAGGAAATCGGCGGCGCAGTGCGGCATCTGGAGGCGATTCCGCGTGCATTAGGGACTGAACTGGTCCGGATCTTCGACGAGGAACCGCATGCGGCGGGCGATCTGGCGGCGGACCTCAACCTGCTGCCGGAGAATGCGTCGGCCGAGGACGAGCTTGCCCTGATGCGGGCCGCGGCGCAGGGACGCCCGGCGCCCCGGCCGCAACCGAAGCCCAGGTCGCAGGCGGTGGCGAAGACCACACTGAAGCTCACGCGCCCCGAGGGGACCGCGAAGTGCACCGCGGCCGATGGACGGGTGGAGTTGCGGTTGCCGCGGGATTTTTCCGCTGTGGACCGCGCGCGGCTGGAACAGGCGGTCGAGGCGTTCTTCGAGGCGCTGGACCGGGACCGCGACGCCGGCCCGCGGATCCGCTCCACGTAACGCATTGAAAATCAACATGTCCCCGCGGGGACATGCGATCCGTACGTCCCGGTTCCAAGGCACGGGCGTGTTTCAGGCAGGATGCGCCGCAGGCCCAACCCGCTTCAACTCATTGATTTGAAACATGTCCCCGCGGGGACGCGTCGCCGTTGGCGGGTGCGAGGCGGTCGAGATAGGCGGAGACGGCCCGGACGACCGCCTCGGGGTCCTCTTCGTGCAGAAGATGGCCCCTGCCCTCGAACCCCTGGTACTCGGCATTCCGCATGCGCGCCGCCGCCTCGCGGGAGACCCGCCCCGGCACCGTGCCGTCGTCCTCGCCCACGAGAAACAGCGTGGGTGTGTCGATATACGGCAGCCGCTCCGCCAGCATCTCCACGTCCCACTGCGCCATCATCGCGAGCGTGCCGTCGACATGGCTCCGGTCCGAAGCGAGGCGGCGGTAGAGCGCGATGCCGTGGTCGTCGATCTCGGAGCCGGTCGAGGCGACGAGCTCCGCCACCCGGCGCTCGCTCGTCGCAATGCGCGAGAACACGAGCGGGACGAACGGGTTCATGGACAGAAGCTTGGCCATCATCGGGAACAGCCATCCCGCGATGCCCTCGAAGGCGCCGAGCGCCGGGTTGATCCCGACGACGCCGCTGGGATGCAGATGGTCGGCCAGCTCGAGCGCGAGCGCGCCGCCGACGGAATGGCCGACGATGAGGTCCGGGGACCACCCCTGATCCTCGCACAGCGCGGCGATGTCCTGGGCCATGAGCCGCAGCGTGCAGCGCTGGCGGGTGCCCATCCGGCTGAAGCCCTGCCCGGGCAGGTCGGGCGCCACCACATGATGGCGCTCGGCCAGGAGCGGCATCAGCCGGCGCCAGGTCTGGGTCGCGCCGCCCGCGCCGTGCAGCAGGAGAATCGTGGGGCCGGCGCCGGCCTCCTGGACGTGCCAGCGATGCGGGCGGACGTCGACGAAGCGGGAATGCTCCCTGTTGGGCCAGCTCGGGCCGTCGGTGGCCCAGTCCATCGGGGTCAGTCTCCCAGAGCCGCTGAGACGGCCGTGGAGAGCCTCTGGGCGTCCGCGCGG
>CAZPOK010000144.1:0-8409 GCA_964587905.1 uncultured Rhodobacterales bacterium
ATCCTCCAGCCGCCCGGAGAAGGTCGCCTGCCGTTCCTGCGTCCAGTAGAACCGCTCCACCACCCACAGCACCTCGCCCTCGATCCGGTCGCCGGTCACCCGGCCCTCCCAGCGGACGAAATGCGGGGCGTCGGCGCAGGCCATCTCGGCGACAAAGGCGATGCCGTCGCCCTCGACTCGGGTGTAATAGTCGCCGGTGCCGAAATCGCAGCGCCGCTGGCATTCCTCGGAGAAGAAGGTGCCGGCGTCGAACACGATCCGGTCGTCGAACGGCTTGTCGTACTGCTCCACGTCGATCGTGGTGATGAACACCTTGCCGTCCAGCGCCGCCCGGACATCCCCGGACGGCGGTGCCGCAGTCCCCGCGGCCGCCACCGGCGACGACAGCGCGGCGCAGAAGGCGAGCGGAACGAAAAGCGTGAGGCGTGACATGGCGTCTCCCGAAGGCATGGCGGACAGCCCGTCAAGCTTGCCCGCCACACGCGCCCTGTCCAGCCGTTTCTGCCCGACGCGGCGGCACCGGGGCCGCCCGGCGCGGCGGGTGCGCCGCGCCCTGCCTCTCCGGACAGCAGGTCGGACCGAATCAGCAACAGGACCGTGCAAGACGTGCCTTTGCCAAATCGTGCAGATCCGCCTGCGGCACCGCGCGCTAGCGGATCTTCAGCGTCGCGAGGCCGATCAGCGCGAGGATCAGCGAGATGATCCAGAACCGGATCACGATCTGCGGCTCGGCCCAGCCCTGTTTCTCGAAGTGGTGGTGAATCGGCGCCATCAGGAACACACGCTTGCCGGTCCGCTTGAAGTAGGCGACCTGGATGATGACCGACAGCGCCTCGACCACGAAGAGGCCGCCCACGATCGCCAGCACGATCTCGTGCTTTGTGGAGACCGCGATGGCCCCCAGCGCACCGCCCAGCGCAAGGCTCCCCGTATCGCCCATGAAGACGGCCGCGGGAGGCGCGTTGTACCACAGAAAGCCGAGGCCGCCGCCGATCAAGCCCGCGGTGAAGATGAGGATCTCGCCGGTTCCCGGAACGTAGTGGACCTCGAGATACTCGGTGAAATCGATCCGGCCGACGGCATAGGCGATGACGCCAAGCGTGCCGGCCGCGATCATCACCGGCATGATCGCGAGCCCGTCGAGGCCGTCGGTCAGGTTCACGGCATTCGCCGCGCCGACGATCACGATCATCGCGAAGGGAACGAAGACGAAACCGAGGTTGACGAGGAGATCCTTGAAGAACGGCAGGGCAAGCTGGAAGCTCAGATCGCCGGGATGGAGGATCGCGGCCCAGTATCCGGCCACCGCCGAGATCAGGAGCCCGGTGCCGAATCGCAGTTTCCCCGAGACTCCGGCGTGCGTGTTCTTCGTCACCTTCGCATAGTCGTCGGCGAAGCCGATCAGCCCGAAGGACGCCGTCACGAACAGCACGAGCCACACATAGCCGTTGTCGAGCCGCGCCCAGAGAAGCGTCGAGACGATGAGCGCCGACAGGATCAGCAGCCCCCCCATCGTCGGCGTCCCGGTCTTCGTGAGCAGATGCCCCTCGGGTCCGTCCGAACGGATCGGCTGGCCCTTCGTCTGGCGCTTCTTGAGGAAGTTGATGAGCGGGCGCCCGAAGATGAACCCGAAGACGAGCGCCGTGAAGAAGGCTCCGCCCGCGCGAAAGGTTATGTAGCGGAACAGGTTGAAGACGTCGCCGCCATCTGAGAATTCGGTCAGCCAGTAGAGCATTCAGTCGACCCCTCGCTCGGTTCGGGGGGCCGCGTGGCCCAGTTTCCGGATGGCGTCGACGATCTGGTTCACCTTGCTGGCCTTGGACCCCTTGACCAGCACGACATCGCCCGCGTCCACAAGGTGGTGCACCTCTGCCGCGAGGTCGTCGGCGGTCTCGGCCCACCGGCCTCGCCGGCGGTCGGGCAGCGCCTCCCAAAGCGCGCGCATCCGTCTGCCGACGCAGTGGATGAGTTCGATCCGCTCCATCGCCGGATGGTCGCCGATCTCCACGTGAAGACGCGCCTCGTCCGGACCCAGTTCCAGCATCTCGCCGAGGATGGCGATGCGGCGGCCCCTTGAGACACGTCCCATGCCGTCCTTCGGAACGGCTGCGCCGAGCACGTCGAGCGCAGCAGCCATCGAGGCCGGATTGGCGTTGAAGGCGTCGTCGATGAGATCGAACGTCAGGTGCTCGTCCGCGATGTCGAGCACGATGCTTTCCCGGCGACCGCGGCCATCCACAGGCTCCCACGATGCCAGCGCGACGATCGCGCGGGCCGGGTCCGCACCGGCCTCGCCCACCGCCGCGATCACGGCGAGAGCGTTCACGGCGAGGTGCCGGCCCGTCGCCTTGATGCAGTAGGCCACCGGCGTGCGCCACAGCCGTGCGGTGGCGACCGTCGCATGATCGTGCAGGCGCAGATCCAGCGCGCGATGGTGGTTCCCGGCGCCACATCCGAAGGTGACGACCCGGCGCGCGTATCGGCCGGCCACCTGCTTGAGGAGCGGCGTCCATTCGATGTCGCCGTTGACCACGGCCGAGCCCCCGGCCTCCAGTCCCTCGAAGATCGACGCCTTCTCGCGGGCGATGCCCTCGACGTTCTCGAACGCCTCCAGATGCGCCGGCGCCACGGTCGTGACGATGGCGACATGCGGGCGCGCGAGCCGCGACAGCGGCGCGATCTCTCCGGGACGATTCATTCCGATCTCGATCACCGCGTAGTCCGCATCCGGCGGAAGCCGGGCGAGCGTCAGCGGAACGCCCCAGTGGTTGTTGAAGCTCTTTTCCGCGGCGTGGACCTTGCCTTGTCCGAGCAGCGCGACGCGCAGCATCTCCTTGGTCGAGGTCTTGCCGACGGACCCGGTGATGCCGATCACCTTCGCCCGGCTCCGCGCCCGCCCGGCGCGACCCAGTGCGCCGAGCGCCGCCAGGACATCGTCGACGATCAGCAGTGGCGCATCCGCGCGAACCCCGCCGGGAATCCGGCTGACCATCGCGGCCGCAGCGCCCTTTTCCAAGGCGGCCGCAACGAAATCGTGCCCGTCCCGCTGGTCCTTGAGCGCGACGAAGAGATCACCGGCCCCGATCGATCGCGTGTCGATGGACACGCCGGTCGCTGACCAGTCGCCGCGCGCCTCGCCGCCGGTGGCGGCGGCGGCTTCGGCCGCTGTCCAGAGCACGCTCACGCGAACCGTCCGTCGAGCGCGGACACCGCGACGCTCGCCTGCTCGGCGTCGTCGAAAGGATAGATCGTGTCGCCCACCGTCTGACCCGTCTCGTGCCCCTTGCCGGCGATCAGGAGAGCGTCGCCGGGCTCGAGCGCATCGACACCGCGCAGGATCGCCTCGGCCCTGTCGCCCACCTCGACCGCGTCCGGGCAGCCCTCCAGCACCATCGCCCGGATCCCGGCGGGGTCTTCGCTCCGAGGATTGTCGTCCGTCACGATGGCAGCGTCGGCCAGGCCGGCCACTGCGGCTCCCATCTTGGCGCGCTTTCCGGTGTCCCGATCGCCGCCGGCGCCGAAAACGACGACGAGCTTGCCCATGACATGGGGACGAAGCGCGGTGATCGCGGTGCGAAGCGCTTCCGGCGTGTGGGCGTAGTCGACAAAGACCGCCGATCCGTTGGCCCGCGTCGCGGCGAGTTGCATGCGCCCGCGCACCGTCGCGAGGTGCGGGAGCGCATCGAACACCTCGGCGGGCTCCGAGCCAGATGCGATGCAGAGGCCCGCGGCGACGAGCGCGTTGCCCGCCTGGAATCCTCCGATCAGGTCGAGCCGCACCTGCCGGGCCACGCCGTTCCACGAGAACCGGAGGTCCTGGCCCGTCGCATCGAACCGCTGGTTGACGATCCGGAGCGCCGCGGCCTCGCCGGTTCCGACTGTCAGGAGATCGCAGCCGCGCTCCTCTGCGATGCGCACGATCTCGGGCCCTTTCAGATCGTCGATATTGACGACGGCGGTGGCGTCCTCGGGCAGCAGGCGCTCGAAAAGCGCCGCCTTGGCGGCAAAATAGGCCTCCATCGTCTTGTGATAGTCTAGGTGATCCTGACTGAAGTTGGTGAACCCGGCCGCCTTTAGAGCGACCCCGTCGAGTCGCCGCTGATCGAGCCCGTGAGAGGAGGCTTCCATCGCCGCGTGCCCGATCCCCGCTTCCGCGACCTCGGCCAGGGCCCGCTGCAACGTGATCGGCTCGGGCGTCGTGTGGGCGAGCGGGATTGAATGGTCGCCCTCGATTCCGGTCGTGCCGACATTGACAGCGGGCTCCCCCATTGCCTGCCAGAGCTGCCGCGTGAACGTCGCGACGGATGTCTTGCCGTTCGTGCCCGTGACGGCGACCACCGTTTCGGGCTGCGCTCCGAACCAGAGCGCCGCGGCATAGGCGAGCGCCTGGCGCGGATCCTCGGCGACGACCACGGGAATGGCGCTCTCGGCGATGTCGCCGGCGGCGATCCGAACCCCCTCACGATCGGTCAGGATCGCGCCCGCGCCCATCCGAATCGCATACTGGATGAATTCTCCGCCATGAACCCGGCTTCCCGGCAGCGCCGCGAAAAGCGAGCCGTCCTTCACCAGACGGCTGTCGACGGCGAGGCCCGTCACGCGCACCTCGCCGTGACCCGGAGCGGCCAGTCCGAGTTCGGCCAGTGTCTTTTCCTTCGCCCGGGTTCCCATGCTCGC
The DNA here is from genome assembly GCA_964587905.1 of uncultured Rhodobacterales bacterium. GTDB lineage: Bacteria > Pseudomonadota > Alphaproteobacteria > Rhodobacterales > Rhodobacteraceae > DAINOF01. The sequence continues at coordinate 4,678 of CAZPOK010000144.1, forward strand.
CCCAACCCGTCTTCTAGTTTGCGGTGAGTGATACTCCAACGAGCGACCCCTGTTCAATGGAGGGTGCGAGCCCCATGAGCGGCGCCACGCGGCGGATCACCTCGGCAGCCACCGGAACGGCGGTCCAGCCCGCGGTCCGCCGCGGCTCCTCGCCCGACGTCTCGACCGGCTCGTCCAGCGTCACGACGAGCACGTACTTCGGGTCATCCGCCGGAAAGACACTGGCGAAGGTCGCGATCACCTTGTCGTCGTAGTACCCGCCCTGCGGGTTCGGCTTGTCGGCGGTGCCAGTCTTCCCGGCCACCGCGTAGCCATGCACGTCGCCAAAGGTTGCGGTCCCGTCCGTGACCGCTTTCCTCAGCATGTCACGGGCGATCGCGGAGGTGCGCGGAGAGACCACCGGATCGCCCATCTCGACGCCCTCGCGCTTGACGAGCGTCGGCGTCACCTTGACTCCGCCGTTGAGGAGCGAGGCGTAGCCGGTGGCGAGGTGCAGCGGGCTTGCCGACAAGCCGTGACCGTAGGAGATCGTCATCATCGAGATCTCGGACCACTTCGGCGGCAGGAGGGGCCTGGCTCCGGGAGCTTCGACGAGTTCGACCGGCGTCGCATCGAAGAACCCAAGGCTTTTCAGGAATTCCTGCTGGCGCTCGATCCCGATCATCTGCGCGATGCGCGCGGTGCCGATGTTGGAGGATTTCACGATCACGTCCTCGACCGAGAGTTCGGGACCGTAGTTGCGGAAATCACGGATGCGGAATCGACCCCAGCGGAGCGGGCCCTTCGTATCGATGATCGTCGCCGCGTTGACCATGCCCGTCTCGATCGCCTGCGCGACCGTGAAGATCTTGAAGGTCGAGCCGAGTTCATAGACGCCCTGCACCGCGCGGTTGAAGAGCGGGCTGTCGGCGGGGTTTCCGGCGGCAGGCGGCGGTTGCCTGTCGTTCGGATCGAAGTCGGGGAGCGAGGCGAGGCTGATGATCTCACCGGTGTGCGCGTCCATCAGGATTGCCGCGGCGCCCTTGGCGTTGAGCAGCTTCATGCCGCCATCGAGAACCTGTTCGACCACCGACTGGACGCTGAGATCCAGCGAGAGGCGGAGGGGCCGACCGCCATTCTCGGGGTTTCTCAGGAACGCGTCGAATGCCCTCTCGACGCCGGCGATGCCGATCACCTCGGCCGAATGCACGCCCTCGCGCCCGAAGGACGCACCGCCCAGAACATGGCTCGCGAGCTTGCCGTTCGGATAAAGCCGCATCTCGCGGGGGCCGAACAGGAGACCCGGATCGCCGATGTCGTGCACCGCCTGCTTCTGCTCGGGCGACAGCTTGCGCTTGATCCAGAGGAACTTGCGTTTTCCCGTGAACTGCTCGAGCAGCTTCGTCTCGTCGAGATCGGGGAAGATCAGGGCAAGCTTTCGCGCCGCGCGCTCCTTGTCGATCATGATCGGCGGCTGCGCGTAAAGCGAGTGCGTCGTCAGGTTGGTCGCGAGAATCCGCCCGTTCCGGTCGGTGATATCGGCCCGCTGAGCGATGATCGACGCTCCGCCGGCGGCCGCGCGCGGCTCCTCGACCTCGGAAGAGGCGAGCGTGCCCATCCGGGCGCCGACCAGCATGAAGGCGCAGAAGAAGAAGACGCCGACGACGAGAAGCCGCCCCTCGGCGCGCTGGCGGTCGCGGTCGCGCATGTCCTCGTGGCGCAGGCGCAGGTTCTCGCGTTCGATCGCGTCGGGGTTCTCGCCCCTGGCGCGGGCGTCAAGGACGCGGGCGAGCGGGCGGAGCGGCGTGCGTGTCATGGCTGCGGCTCCAGCGTTCCGATGGTGTCGATGGCGTTGGAGAGCAGCGGTATCGGATCGGGCGGATACGCCACCTGATCCGCCTGCCCGAACTGCTCCGGCGAGAGCGGGAGAAGACCCAGCCGCTCGAAGTTGAGATCCGCAAGCTCGCGCAGGCGGTCGGGCCGGTTCAGGTAGGCCCATTCGGCGCGAAGCACGCTCTGCGCTTCCCTGAGGCTGGAGATCTCGGCACGAAGCGCCTCCGCCTCCCGCAGGGATGCCTGCGTCTCGTAATTCTGGCGGTAGGCCCAGAAGGCCATGCCCATGACCAGGAGCGCCGTGACGATGAAGAAGATCGACCGCATCAGTTCCGACTCGCGTTTGCAGGTTTCGGAAGGCCGAGCGCATCGCGGTCCGCGCGGCCCGCGGGGACATCGGTGCGCCGCGCGACACGGAGCCGGGCCGACCGGGCCCTCGGGTTCCGCTCGCGCTCCTCCGCATCGGCTTCGATGGACTTCCCCAACGACGCGAAGCGGGGTGTTTCGCGTTCGATCTCGGGCGCATGGCGGCTTCCACGCCCGCCGCCGCCCGACCGGCTCTGGAGAAACCGCTTCACCACCCGGTCCTCGAGCGAATGGAAGCTCACCACGGCGAGCCGCCCGCCGGGCTTCAGGGCGCGCTCGGCCGCCTCGAGACCGGAGACGAGTTCGCCGAATTCATCGTTCACGGCGATCCTCAGCGCCTGAAAGCTGCGCGTCGCAGGATGGCTTTGCCCCGGCTTCGGCCGCGGCAGGCAGCCTTCGACGATCTCGACGAGGCGCCGGGTCCGCGTGATCGGCGCGTCGGCCCGCGCCTTCACGATCGCCTTCGCGATCCGCCGTGCCGCGCGCTCTTCGCCGTAATGGAAGAGGATGTCTGCAAGCTCGGCCTCCGACGCCTCGTTGACGATGTCAGCCGCCGTCGGTCCCTCCTGACTCATCCGCATGTCCAGCGGGCCGTCGGCCATGAAGGAGAAGCCGCGCTCGGGCTGGTCGAGCTGCATCGACGACACGCCTAGGTCGAGCACGACGCCATCGAGCGGACCGCCCGCGTGATCGTCGAGTTCGGAAAAGCGTCCCTGAACGAGCTTGAGCCGGTCTCCGTAATGCCCCGCCCACTCCTTGGCCATTTCAAAGACCGCCGGATCCCGGTCGACGCCGATGACCTCGTCGGCGCCGGCGTCGAGCAATCCTCGGGCGTAGCCGCCGGCACCGAAGGTGCCGTCGAGCCACCGGCCTTCGACCGGCGCCACGGCCGTCAGGAGCGGGCCGAGAAGAACGGGGGTGTGCGGGCTGTCGGGCGGTGTGGCGCGCGCCGTCGCTGCCATCGCTCAGCCCCCTTTCTGCGTGTCGAGAAGGGTGAGAGGGTCGAAGTCCTCGTCGAACTGGTCGAGCCACGCCTCGGTCTTGGCGAGTTCTTCCTTCTCGAAGGTCTCGGGCTTCCAGATCTGGAATGTGTCGCCCGTGGCGATGAAATAGGCGGTGTCGTCCAGCCCGATCTTCGCGCGGAGCTTCTGGGGGAGAACGATGCGCCCGGTCTCATCGACGCCGGTCTTCAGAGACTGACCGTTGAAGAGCCGCTCGAGCATCCGCCGCTCCATCGAGCCGCGGGGAAGATCCGCGATCTGGGCATCGACCTCGGCGGCGGCGTCCATCGTGTAGCATTCGAGGTAGGACCGGCGATGGTCGCCATAGACGATGACGAATTCGGGCTGCTTGCCTTCGGACCAGAGCGGATCGCCGGTTTCGAGGACGCGACGGAAATCGGCCGGGATCGATACCCGCCCCTTTCCGTCCACCTTCTGGTGGAATTCGCCTCTGAACCTGCGAACCACTGTCCCGCGGTCCCTTCGTGTCTGTCGACCGGAACGAAAACGGCGGACCGAGCTGCTGCCACTGCCCGATCCGCCGCCCTCGTCC
>CAZPOK010000145.1:0-8373 GCA_964587905.1 uncultured Rhodobacterales bacterium
ACGCGAAGGGCTACGGGCTGACCTTCGGGCTGCACACCCGGATCGACGACCGGGTCGAGCATGTCTCGTCGCGGCTCAAGGTCGGCAACGTCTACGTCAACCGCAACCAGATCGGCGCGGTGGTGGGCTCGCAGCCCTTTGGCGGGGAGGGGCTTTCGGGAACGGGGCCGAAGGCGGGCGGTCCGGGCTACGTGCCGCGATTGCGCGGCGTCGCGGCAGAGCCGGTCGCGGCGGATGGCGTCTTGGCCGATGCCGAGACGGTGCGGCAGGCGCTGGCGACGGCGCGCTTCGATCCCTTCGCGACGCTCGCCTCCGACCTCATGCCGGGTCCGACGGGCGAGATGAACCGCCTCTCGATCCATCCGCGCGGCCCGGTGCTCTGCCTCGGGCCCGGAGCGGAGGCGGCGGCCGCGCAGGCGGCGACGGCGCGGGAGGCCGGGTGCCCGGCGATCGAGGCGCCCGGGCTCGAGGCAGAGGCGCTCGACAGCCTCCCGGGGCTCGCCGTAACGGTCTTCGACGGAGCCGAGGAGACCGCGCAGGGCTATCGCGCGGCGCTGGCGCATCGTGCGGGCCCCCTCGTCCCCCTCGTGCGCCGTGCGGAGCTGGCCTCCTGTTGCCGGATGGAGCGCCACCTCTGCATCGACACGACCGCCTCGGGCGGGAACGCCACGCTGCTGGCCACCTCGGCGTGAGGAGGGACAGGCCGGGAGGGGCTGTCTGCCCCTCCCGGACCCTCCCCGAGAGTATTTTCCCGAGATGAAGAGGCCTTGGGGCCGCCCTCTTGGAGGTTGCCGTCCGGAGGTGAAGGAGCGAGCCCCGTCAGCTCCAGCCGTCTTCGCCGGTCCAGGCGCGGGTGATCGGGGCGAGCCGGTCGGCGAGCCCCGCGATGACGTCGAAGTGGTGGCGGCCGGGATCGTGATGGGCGCGCGCGTGGACACCGGGCAGCGCCCAGGCGGTGGCGATGAGGTCGGCCTGGCGGCCGAATTCCGGCCGCTCCGCCGCGCCGACCCAGGCGGTGAGACGCGTGCCGGGGTGCGGGTCGAGCAGGGCGGGACTCTCGGACCGCGCCTCGGCGGCGTCGATCTTCAGCGTCTCGTTCATCGCCGTCGCCCGCAGCGGTCTCAGGTCATGGACGCCACTGATCGACAGGACATGGGCGATCCGGTCCGCCACCTCGGAGTCAATCGGCGCGCCGGCGCAGGCCATCCGGCTGACGAGATGCCCGCCGGCCGAGTGACCGGCGAGGCGGATCGGCCCGTCGACCCGCCCCGCGGCATGCGAGATCGCCGCGCCGATTTCCTGCGTGATCTCCGCGATCCGGGCCTCGGGCGCGAGCGTGTAGGAGGGCATCGCGACCGCCCATCCGGCGTCGAGCGCGCCTTGGGCCAGATGCGACCAGCCCGACTTGTCGAAGGCCATCCAGTAGCCGCCGTGAACGAAGATGGCGAGGCCTGCGGGCTCTCCCTCGGGCCGGAACAGGTCGAGCCGGTGGCGCGGGCCGTCGCCGTACGGGAGGTCGATCTCCGCGCGGGCGCCGGTCCGGTCGCGGAAGGCGGGCGCGGCGGCCTCCCAGTCCGCAATGAACGTCTCCGCATCGGGGATATGCGCGCGGTTCGCATAGGCGTCGTCCCAGTCGGTGATCATGCGGTTCCTCCTCCTATTTGCCAAGGGATGGCTGAAAAGCCGGTCGAGGTCGAGCGGCGTTGCCGCCGTCGCTCGACCCGGTATAGAGCGGGACAGGGAGGAGACGCCGATGACCCGCACACCCTACGATCCCGCAGACGAGGGGGCCGAGATGCGCTTCGACGGGCGCATGTCCTATTCCGACTACCTCGGACTCGACGCGATCCTCGCCGCGCAGCATCCGCTGTCGGAAGCGCATGACGAGATGCTGTTCATCGTGCAGCACCAGACCTCGGAACTCTGGATGAAGCTGGCTCTGCACGAACTGGGCGCGGCGCGGGAGGCGCTCGAGGTGGACCGGCTGCAGCCCGCCTTCAAGATGCTGGCGCGGGTGGCGCGGATCTTCGAGCAGCTGAACAGCGCCTGGGATGTGCTCCGCACGATGACGCCGTCCGACTACACCACCTTTCGCGCGGCACTGGGCCAGTCCTCGGGCTTCCAGTCCTGGCAGTACCGGCTGATCGAGTTCACGGTCGGCAACCGCAACCCGGCGCTGATGCGGCCGCACGCGCACCGGCCGGACTATCTCCGGGCGCTCGAGGCCGAGATGGCGCGGCCGAGCCTCTACGACGCCGCGCTGCGCTGCCTCGACCGGCGCGGTCTGACCGTGCCGGGGGAGGTTCTGACCCGGGACCTCGCGACGCCGCACGCGCCGCACCCGGGCGTCGCGGCGGCGTGGAGCACCGTCTACCGCGACCCCGAAACGCATTGGGCACTCTACGAACTCGCCGAGAAGCTCGTCGATTTCGAGGACTACTTCCGCCGATGGCGCTTCAACCATGTGACCACGGTCGAGCGTGTCATCGGCTTCAAGCGCGGCACCGGCGGCACCGGCGGGGTCAGCTACCTCAAGCGGATGCTGGAGACCGAGCTCTTTCCCGAGCTGTGGCATCTCAGGACCGACCTTTGACTTGCGAAGATCGCAGCGAAACCGCAGGTTTGGCGCATAAGAACATACTCAGGGAGACGGACATGAACTTCAGGACAGCTCTGATCGCGGGCGTCGCGGTCGCGGCGCTGACGGCGGGACAGGCCGCGGCCGAGGTCAAGGTGGGGATGATCACCACGCTTTCGGGCGGCGGTGCGGGTCTCGGCATCGACGTGCGCGACGGATTCCTCCTTGCGCTCGAGATGGCGGACGACGCCGGCGCCGAGGTCGAGGTCGTGATCGAGGACGACCAGCGGAAGCCCGATGTCGCGGTCCAGCTTGCCGACAAGATGATCCAGTCCGACCAGGTCGACGTGCTGACCGGTATCATCTGGTCGAACCTCGCGATGGCAGTGGTCCCCGCGGCGACGGCGCAGGGCAAGTTCTACCTCTCGCCAAATGCGGGGCCGTCCGCGCTCGCGGGCGCGAATTGCCACCCGAACTACTTCAACGTGGCCTGGCAGAACGACAATCTTCACGAGGCCGCCGGCGCCTATGCGAACACGGCGGGATTCGCCAATTCCTTCATCCTCGCGCCGAACTATCCGGCGGGGACCGACGCGCTCGCGGGTTACAAGCGCTTCTATGAGGGGGATCTCGCGGGCGAACTCTACACCCAGCTTGGCCAGACCGACTACGCGGGCGAGATCGCGCAGATTCGGGCCTCCGGCGCCGACAGCGTATTCTTCTTCCTGCCCGGCGGCATGGGGATAGCCTTCATGAAGCAATATGCGGAATCGGGTGTCGACATTCCGCTGATCGGTCCCGCCTTCTCCTTCGACCAAGGCATCCTGCAGGCTGTTGGCGAGGCGGCGCTGGGCGTCAAGAACACGTCCCAGTGGTCGAAGGATCTCGACAACGCGGCGAACCGGGAATTCGTCGCGGCCTTCCAGGAGGAATACGGGCGACTGCCGTCGCTCTACGCGAGCCAGGGCTACGACACGGCGAACCTTCTTCTTTCCGCCATGGCGAAAGCCGACGTCGCGGATGCCGATGCCTTCCGCGCGGCGCTGGAAGAGGCCGACTTCGCCTCCACCCGCGGCGACTTCCGGTTCAACACGAACCACCATCCGATCCAGGACATCTACGTCCGGGAGGTCATCAGGGAGGGCGACGTCTTCACCAACGAAGTGGTCGGCGTGGCGCTCGAGGACCGCGGCGACGCCTACGCCGAGCAGTGCAGCATGTGATCTGACCTCGGGCCGGGGCGCACACGGTCCCGGCCCAACCGAGGGCCGCCCTTGTCCGCCATGCTTCTCATCGAGCAGGTTCTGAACGGCCTGCAACTCGGCGTGACGCTGTTCCTCATGGCGTCCGGCCTGACGCTCGTTTTCGGCGTCATGGGCCTCATCAACCTCGCGCACGGGTCGCTCTACATGGTGGGCGCCTTCGCCTGCGCCGCCGTGGCCACGGCGACAGGCAGCTACTGGGCCGGCCTCGCCGCCGCGCTCGTCGCCGCCGCCGCCGCGGGCGCGGTCGTCGAGGTCGCCGTGATCCGCCGCCTCTACCGGCGCGATCATCTCGACCAGGTGCTGGCGACCTTCGCGCTCATCCTCGTCTTCTCGGAAGGCACCCGCTGGCTTTTCGGGTCGTTCCCGCTCTATCTGTCCGTTCCAGACGTCCTGTCCGGCCCCGTCACGCTGCCCGGAGGCATCGAATACCCGAGGTTTCGTCTCGCGATCATCCTTGCGGGTCTCGCCACGGCTGCGGGCCTCTTCTGGCTCATCGCCCGCACGCGGCTCGGCATCCGCATCCGCGCAGGGGAATCGGACCGAGAGATGATCGCCGCCCTCGGCGTCGACATCACCCGGCTCTATACAATCGTCTTCGCGCTCGGCGCGGCGCTGGCCGGTTTCGCCGGCGCGCTCGTGGGCACGCTGCAATCGGTGCAGGTCGGGATGGGCGAGCCCGTCCTGATCCTCGCCTTCGTCGTCATCGTGATCGGGGGGATCGGGTCGATCAAGGGGGCACTCGTGGGCGCTCTGCTCGTGGGCCTCACCGACACGCTGGGCAAGTTCCTTCTGCCGCAGTTCTTCGGTGTCTTCATGGACCCCTCGCAGGCCGCGGGCATCGGCTCCGCGCTTGCCTCCATGCTCATCTACATCCTGATGGCCGCGGTTCTCGTCGCGCGCCCGCAGGGCCTCTACGGCGCGCGCGCATGACCGAGGCGCTCGCCCCTCCCGCACCGCCGCGTCGTCTCTCGCGGGAGACGTGGGTCAACCTCGCCCTCTTCACGGCCCTCGTCGCCGTGCCGCTCCTGGCGCAGACGCTGGGCGAGCCTTTCATCGTCACCCTGGCCACCAAGGTCGCGATCCTCGCGCTGGCGGGGGTGGGGCTCAACCTCGCGCTCGGGCTCGGCGGCATGATCTCCTTCGGCCATGCGGCCTTCTTCGGGATCGGCGGATACGTCACCGGCATCTTCGCCTTTCATGCCTTTAACGGCACACCCGTCGTCACACTGCCCTTCACCGTCGCGGGCACGAACGAAATGCTGGCGATCTGGCCGGTTGCGATCCTCGCTTCGGGCCTCGCGGCTCTGGTGATCGGGGCGCTGTCGCTCAGGACCACGGGCGTCTATTTCATCATGGTCACGCTCGCCTTCGCGCAGATGCTCTATTACTTCGCAATCTCCTGGCCTGCCTACGGCGGCGAGGACGGGCTGTCGTTCTACGTCCGCAACTCCTTCCCCGGCCTCAACACGCTGGCACCGATGCCGTTCTTCTGGATCTGCGCCACGCTTCTGGGTCTGGGCCTCGCGCTTTCGGCCGTCCTCGCGCGGTCGCGCTTCGGCCTCGCGCTCGAAGCGATCCGCCAGAACCGCGCCCGGGCCGTCGCCGTCGGCATCCGGCCCTTGCCTGTGCAGCTCACCGCCTTCGTGATCTCCGGCATGATCACCGGGCTCGCCGGCGCGCTCTACGCCGACCTCAACCGCTTCGTGAGCCCGACGATGCTGAGTTGGCACACGTCGGGGGAGATCATGGTCTTCGTCATCCTCGGCGGGGTCGCGCGGCTTTTCGGCCCGCTGGCGGGGGCGGCGCTCTTCATCCTGCTCGAACACATGCTCGGCGGGGTGTCGGATTACTGGCGGATGTTTCTCGGCCTTCTCCTCCTGCTCGTCGTGCTCTTCGCGCCGGGCGGTCTGGTCGGGGTGATCGCGGGAAGGCGACGGCATGGCTGAGCCGATCCTCGAGCTTTCCCGCCTTTCGAAATCCTTCGGCGCGCTCAAGGCCACCGATGACGTGTCGCTCGATCTCCGTCCGGGCGAGATCCACGCGCTGATCGGACCGAACGGGGCGGGCAAGTCCACGCTCATCAAGCAGATCACCGGGGAACTACCGTCGGATGCGGGCAGCATCCGGTTCGAGGGGCAGGCAATCGACGGCCTCGGCCCCGCAGACCGCGCCCGCCTCGGACTCGCCCGCAGCTTCCAGGTTTCCTCGGTCCTGCCCGAGTTCACCGTCCTGCAGAACGTCATGCTGGCGGTGGAAGGGGCGAGCGCACGGATCTTCCGCTTCTTTCGTCCGGCGTTGCGCGACACCGCGCTCACCGAGCCCGCGCGCTTCCACATCGCCCATGCGGGTCTCGCCGGGCGCGAACACGTCCCCGCCGCCGACCTCGCCCATGGAGAGCGGCGCAAGCTCGAGATCGCGATGGCGCTGGCGCTGCGCCCGCGCGCGTTCCTGCTGGACGAGCCGATGGCGGGGATGGGGCAGGAGGGGTCGGCGCAGCTCACCCGGCTTCTCTCGGATCTGCGCGAGGAGGCGCCGATCCTGCTGGTCGAACACGACATGGACGCGGTCTTCGCGCTGGCCGATCGCGTTTCGGTCCTCGTCTATGGCCGGGTCATCGCGACCGGCACCGTGGCCGAGATCCGGGCGAATGCGGAGGTGCAGCGGTCCTACCTCGGAGAGGATGCATGAGCCTGCTCTCCCTCGACCGCGTGATGGCCTTCTACGGCCCCGTGCAGGCGCTTTACGGCGTCTCGCTCGAGGTGGCCGAGGGCGAGGTCTTGGCGCTGATGGGCCGTAACGGGATGGGCAAGACGACGACGATCCGAACGATCTGCCGGATGATGCCGATGGCGGGCGGAACCCTGCGCTTCGCAGGCGAGGATCTCGCGCGGGTGCCCTCCCACAGGGCGGCGCAGCGCGGAATCGGCCTCGTGCCCGAGGGGCGGCGCTGCTTTCCGAACCTGACGGTCGCCGAGAACCTCACCGCCGCCGCGCGGCCGGGGTACTGGGACATGGACCGCGTGACCGGACTCTTCCCGCGCCTCGCCGAGCGGCGCGACCAGTGGGCTTCGACGCTGTCGGGCGGCGAGCAGCAGATGCTGGCGGTCGGGCGGGCGCTGATGACCAACCCGCGCCTCCTGATCCTCGACGAGGCGACCGAGGGGCTGGCCCCGGTCGTTCGGCAGGAGATCTGGGCGGCGATCCGGACGCTGAAGGGGCGGCTCTCCATCCTTCTCGTCGACAAGTCGCTGAAGGAGATCGCCTCGGTCGCCGACCGGGCGACGATTCTCGAACGGGGGGCCGATGCGTGGACGGGGACGGTCGGCGAAATCGGGCCGGACGTCACCGCGCGTTACCTCGGGGTCTGAGAAGCAGGCGCTTCGAAACAGTTGGCCGGATGCCGCTTTCCTCAGCACTTTCGGAGGCATATGGTGTCCGAGGTCGGACGCGCCGCCTATCCCCTCACCAGGTCTGCGAACGCCCGGACGCTTTCGGCAGTCGCCGACCAGTCGGTGACGAGCCGCGCGGTCAGCGCCTCGTCCTCCGGCCCGCTGTCGAGCGAGCCCGACCACAGGTAGTATTCCGCGCCCGCCTCGTGCAGCCGCCGGTGCCCGGCCCGCTCCCAGTCCGCGAAGATGATGTTCGCCTGCGGCTCATGATGGAAGGCCGTCCCCGGCGCCTGTTTCAGCCCCCGCGTGAGATCGGCGCAGGCGCTGTTGGCTTGCGCGGCCATCCCGAGCCAGAGATCGTCCGCCAGATAAGCCTCCATCTGCGCCGCGAGGTAGCGGTGCTTGGAGAACAGGTGCGCCCCCCGCTTTCGCCGGAGCTCGAACTCCCGCGCCGTCCCGCCGTCGAAGATCACCGCCGCCTCGACGCCCAGAAGCCCGTTCTTCGTTCCTCCGAAACTGACCGCGTCGACGCCTGCCTTCCATGTCATCTCGGCCGGTGAACAGCCGAGAGAGACCAGCGCGTTGGCGAATCGCGCGCCGTCCATGTGGAGCTTCAGTCCGAACCGGTTCGTGATCGCCCCGATCTCGCGAAGCTCGTCCAGCGAATAGACCGTGCCCTTCTCGGTCGCCTGGGTGATCGAGACCGGCCCCCGCTGCGGCCCGTGGACGCCCCGGCTCTCCTCGGCCTCGATCGCGCGCACCAGATCCTCTGTTCCGACCTTGGCGTCCGTCCCGCCCACGAGCGTCAGTTTCGCCCCGCCCGAGTAGAACTCGGGCGCGTTGCACTCGTCCTCGTTGATATGCGCGTGCGGCGCGCAGAAGATCGTCTCCCAGGGGTTCGACAGGGTCGCGAGGATCAGCGAGTTCGCCGCGGTCCCTGTCGCCACCAGATGCACCGCCGCCTCCGGCGCTTCGAAGACCTCGCGGATGCGATCCGCCACGGCGAGCGACAGCGCGTCGTTCCCGTAGGGCATCGCATAGCCCTCGTTCGCGCGGGCGAGCGCCTCGAGCACCTTTGGGTGGACCGGTCCGGTGTTGTCGGAGGCGAAATGCATCAGCTCAGATCCTCGATGATGTGGTC
>CAZPOK010000146.1:0-8352 GCA_964587905.1 uncultured Rhodobacterales bacterium
CGCCAAGGCGCGCGGCGCGAAGATCTACGCCGAGGTTCTGGGCTACGGGATGTCGGGCGACGCCTACCACATCACCGCGCCGTCGGAGGACGGCGAGGGGGCGGAACGCTGCATGCGGGCGGCGCTGGGGATGGCCAAGATCGAGCCGGACGCGGTCGACTACATCAATGCGCACGGAACCTCGACGATGGCGGACACGATCGAACTGGGCGCGGTCGAGCGGATGATGGGAGAGGCGGCGGGCAAGGCCACGATGTCGTCGACGAAGTCGTCGATCGGGCATCTTCTGGGGGCCGCCGGCGCGGTCGAGGCGATCTTCTCGATCCTCGCGATCCGCGACCAGGTGGCGCCGCCGACCATCAACCTCGACAATCCGGCGGTGGAGCCGAAGCTGGACCTCGCCCCGAACGCGAAGCGGGAGCGGACGATCGACGTGGCCCTGTCGAACTCCTTCGGGTTCGGCGGCACGAACGCGTCGCTGGTCCTCGGCAGGGTCGCCGCCTGATGTGGAAGAGCGTCGCGGCGAACGGGCTCACGCTGCTGATCCTCGCTCTGGTCGCGGTGGCGGGCGTCATCGCCTGGGGACAGAACCAGTACCGGGCCGAGGGGCCGCTTCAGTCGGCGATCTGCGTGCGGGTCGAGAGCGGGTGGACCATGCGGCGCGTCGCGGAGGAGCTCCAGGCGCAGGGCGCGATCACCAGCCCCGCGATCTTCCGGATGGGCGCGGACTACACCGACAAGGCCTCCCTGCTGAAGGCGGGGAGCTTTCTCGTGCCGGAGGGCGCGTCGATGGAGGAGATCGTCGAGATCGTCACGCGCGGCGGACGGTCGACCTGCGGGACGGAGGTCGTGTTCCGTATCGGCGTGACGGATCAGGAGATCGAGGTGCGCGAGCTCGATCCCGAGACCGAGCGGTTCGTGACGCGGGCCGAGTTCGATCCGGCGGAGGAGGCGGTCGATCCGGCGTATGTCGAGGTGCGGGAGAACGCGGACACGCGGTATCGCGTGGCGCTTGCCGAGGGCGTGACGAGCTGGCAGGTGGCCGAAGCGTTGCGGCTGGCCGATTTCCTGACGGGCGAGGTGGCCGAGGTGCCGGCGGAGGGCGCGCTGGCGCCGGAGAGCTACGAGGTCGTCTCGGCTTCGGAGCGGGGGGCGCTGCTGGACCGGATGGAGGCGTTGCAGACGGAGCGTCTTGCCGAGGTCTGGGCCAACCGGGACGAGGACCTGCCGATCGGGACGCCGGAAGAGGCGCTGATCCTAGCCTCGATCATCGAGAAGGAGACCGGTGTGGCGGAGGAGCGCGGGACCGTGGCGAGCGTTTTCGTCAACCGGCTGCGCGAGGGGATGCGGCTGCAGACCGATCCGACTGTGATCTACGGCGTGACGGAGGGGCGCGGTGTCCTCGGCCGGGGGCTGCGCCAGAGCGAGCTTCGGCGGGAGACGCCGTGGAACACCTATGTCATCACAGGCCTGCCGCCGACGCCGATCGCCAATCCGGGGCTGGCCTCGCTGCGGGCGGCGGTGAACCCCGACGAGACGGACCTTCTGTTCTTCGTCGCGGACGGAACCGGAGGCCACGCCTTCGCCCGGACGCTGGCCGAGCACAACGAGAATGTCGCCCGTTGGCGGGCGATCGAGCGACAGCGGGAGCAGGAGGCGTCCGACGGCAGCGACTAGCGGGGTCGTCAAGGTTTTCTTGACGGCTGCGATCGCTGCAGGATGCAACCTGAGATTTATCTCTTGACTCTGCGTACGTCCTGAGGTATAGCTTCACGCAAGCTAGAAGAAGTGGCAGGCGGTTCGGGATGATGTCCCGGGCCGCCTTTTCCGTTTCGCTCGTACGGAGACGTATGAGAGGCAGGTTCAACCACATGGCACTGATCAGACCCTTCCGGGACGAGGGGACGACGGCCGAGCTTCTTGAGACGGCCGAGAAGCACTACAAGGACGCGCTCGACGCGCTTGAGATCGTGAAGCTTTATCTGAAGGAGCGCAGCGAGCTCTCGCCCGGCGAGATCAACCGCACGGCGTCCGATTTCAGGAAAGCCACGCAGACACTTTTCGACGAGAGGAAGAGACTTGAGGAGCTCCGCAGAAAGGAGGCCGGAATCGCCCATGATTTCGGACTCGACTTCGCGGCCGCGCGCGACGAGATCGGGCGCCGCCTGGATCGTCTCCGAGCCGCCCGAGGTTCAGAAGGCGTTTCTGGATGACCTGAGCGAGGGAGCGCTTCTTGCGCTCCCTTTTCTTTTCGAGTTCTGGGCGCTGGAGCATCAGCTCCCCCCCGAAGGCGACTGGAAAACCTGGATGATCCTCGGCGGGCGAGGCGCGGGCAAGACCCGCGCCGGCGCGGAGTGGGTCCGGTCAGAGGTCGAGGGGCCGCGGCCTCTCGACCCCGGGCGGTCCCGGAGGGTCGCGCTCGTGGGAGAGACCATCGAACAGGCGATCACGGTGATGGTCGAGGGGGACAGCGGGATCCTTGCCTGCTCGCCGCCGGACCGGACGCCTTTGTGGGACGCGACGCGCAAGCGGCTGCTCTGGCCCAACGGGGCGGAGGCTCGGGTCTATTCGGCGCACGATCCCGAGCGGCTGAGGGGGCCGCAGTTCGACGCGGCCTGGGTCGATGAGCTGGCGAAATGGCGCAAGGCCGAGGAGGCGTGGGACATGCTCCAGTTCGCGCTGCGGCTGGGGAAGCATCCACGGCAGGCGGTCACGACGACGCCGCGGGCGGTGGGCGTTCTGAAGCAGATCCTGACGGCGCCGTCGACCGTGGCGACGCATGCGAGGACGGAGGCGAATGCCGTGAACCTCGCGGCCTCGTTCCTCGAGGAGGTGCGGGCGCGCTACGAGGGCACGCGGCTTGGACGGCAGGAACTCGACGGAGTGCTGCTGGAGGACGCCGAGGGGGCGCTCTGGACGCTCGCGATGCTGGAGGCGTGCCGGGTGGAGCTGGCGCCTGCGCTGGACCGGGTCGTGGTCGCGGTGGATCCTCCGGTGACGGGGCATGCGCAGTCGGACGAATGCGGGATCGTCGTGGTCGGCGCGCAATTTCAAGGGCCGCCACAGGACTGGCGCGCGGTGGTGCTGGAGGATGCCTCCGTTGCCGGCGCGTCGCCCAGCGTCTGGGCCGAGGCGGCCGTGGCGGCGATGGAGCGGCACGGGGCGGACCGGCTCGTGGCCGAGGTGAACCAGGGCGGCGACCTGGTGGAGACGCTCGTGCGGACCATCGACCCGGTCGTCCCCTATCGGGGTGTGCGGGCGTCGAAAGGGAAGGCGGCGCGGGCGGAGCCGGTGGCAGCGCTCTACGAGCAGGGACGGATCGGCCACGTGCGGGGACTGGGTGATCTCGAGGACCAGATGTGCCGGATGACGGCGCGGGGGTACCAGGGGACAGGGTCGCCCGACCGCGTGGACGCGCTGGTCTGGGCCTTGCACGACCTGATCCTCGAGCCTGCCGCGCACTGGCGGCGGCCGAGGGTGCGCACGCTCGTTTAGGAAGATTTAAGGAGTTGGCGGGGTACACCTTCGACCCAAGGGCGAGGGACGGGGTCGGCGTGGCCGGACCCGGGAGCAGACCGGAGAGAGGTGGCGGATGTTCGACTTTCTGAAGCGGACGGGCGAGACGGTGCCGGAGACCAAGGCCTCCGCCGCGGGACCGGTGATCGCCTGGGGGGGCTCGGGCCGGGTGGCGTGGTCGCCGCGCGACACGGGCAGCCTGATGCGGACCGGGTTCTCGGGGAATCCCGTCGGCTTCCGGGCCGTGAAGCTGATCGCGGAGGCCGCGGCGGCGCTGCCGCTCGTCGTGCAGGATCGGGTGCGGCGGTATGACGAACACCCGCTGGTAAGTCTTGTCGCGCGGCCGAACCCGGCGCAGGGGAAGGCGGAGCTGCTCGAGGCGCTCTACGGCCAGCTTCTGCTGACCGGGAACGGGTACCTGGAAGCCGTGGGGGGCGCGGGCGGCGCACCGGGCGAACTGCACGTTCTGCGGTCGGACCGCATGAGCCTCGTGCCGGGGGCGGACGGGTGGCCGGTGGCCTACGAATATGCGGTGGGCGCGAAGACGCACCGGTTCAGGCTGGGCGAGGGGCCGTCTCCGGTCTGTCATGTCCGCAGCTTTCATCCGCAGGACGACCATTACGGGTTGTCGCCCTTGCAGGCGGCGGCGGGTGCGATCGATGTGCACAACGCCGCGTCCGCGTGGTCGAAGGCGCTGCTGGACAACGCGGCGCGGCCCTCGGGGGCGATCGTGTTCAAGGGCGTCGACGGACAGGGCGCGCTGGGCCCCGATCAGTACGACCGGCTGCTGGCCGAGATGGAGTCGCATCACCAGGGGGCGCGGAACGCGGGGCGGCCGATGCTGCTGGAAGGCGGGCTCGACTGGAAGCCGATGGGGTTCTCGCCTTCGGACATGGAGTTTCAGAAGACCAAGGACTCCGCGGCGCGGGAGATCGCGCTGGCGTTCGGGGTGCCGCCGATGCTGCTGGGGCTTCCGGGGGACGCGACCTACGCGAACTACCAGGAGGCGAACCGGGCCTTCTACCGGCTGACGGTGCTGCCGCTGGCGAGCCGGGTTACGGCGGCCGTGGCGCACTGGCTGGCCGAGTTCACCGGGGAGGGCGTCGAGATTCGGCCCGACCTCGATCAGGTGCCGGCGCTGGCGGCGGAGCGGGAGGCGCAGTGGCGGCGGATCGGCGAGGCGGCCTTTCTGTCGACGGCCGAGAAGCGGGCGCTTCTGGGGCTGCCGCCGGTTCAGGCGGAGGATGAGGAATGAGCGCGAAAGGGCTGCCGATGAGGCACTTCACGGATGGACTCGAGCACAAGTTCTGCCGGTTGGGCGAGGCGCTGAGCGTCACCGACGGCACCTTGATCGAGGGCTATGCCTCGCTTTTCGGGGAGCGCGACAAGGGGGGCGACGTGGTGGAAGCGGGCGCCTACGGCCGGTCGCTCAAGGCGCTGGGCGCGGCGGGGCGGCGGGTCAAGATGCTCTGGCAGCACGATCCCGCGGAGCCGATCGGGGTCTGGGACGAGGTGCGCGAGGACGACCGGGGTCTCCACGTGAAGGGACGGTTGCTGACGGATGTCGCGCGCGCCCGGGAAGCGGCGGCGCTGATCAACGCCGGGGCGATCGACGGGCTGTCGATCGGGTACCGGACGGTGCGGGCGACGAAGGACGACCGGGGGCGCAGGCGCCTCAACGAGCTGGAGCTCTGGGAGGTGTCGCTCGTGACCTTTCCGATGCTTCCCGATGCGCGGGTGGGCGCCAAGGGGGAGACCCCGGAGGCGGCCCTGATGCGCGATCTGGCGGCGGCCATCGAGGAGGCCCGCCACATGCCGGCGCCGACCTAGGCCGGCGATCTCAACCCTCAAGATCAGGACAGATTGATGAGCAAGACCGAGACCAAGGCTCGGGCCGGGACGGGTGTGTCCGGGGCCGGGGATCCCGCCGCCGAGGTGAAGGAGGCCCTGACGGGCTTCATGGGCGACATCACGACACGACTTCAGAAACAGGAAGAGCGATTGACCATGCTGGATCGGAAATCCATCGCTACGCGCCGGCCGGCGCTGGAAAGCGCGGCCGAGGCCTGCGTGCCGCACAAGAAGGCCTTCGAGGCCTATGTCCGCAACGGGGACGACGACGGGCTTCGCGGGCTCGTGCTCGAAGGAAAGGCGCTCAACACGGCGGTGGCCGGGGACGGTGGCTACCTCGTCGATCCGCAGACCTCGGAGACGATCCGGAGCGTGCTGAAATCGACGGCGTCGCTGCGGCAGGTCGCCAACGTCGTGAACGTGGAGGCGACGTCGTTCGACGTGCTGGTCGACCACACGGATGTGGGCTCGGGCTGGGCGACGGAAGCGGGATCGGTCACCGAGACCGACACGCCCGTGATCGAGCGGATCACCATTCCGCTGCACGAGCTCTCGGCGCTGCCGAAGGCCTCGCAGCGGCTTCTCGACGACAGCGCCTTCGACATCGAGGGCTGGCTCGCGGGGCGGATCGCGGACCGGTTCGCACGGGCCGAGGCGGCGTCGTTCGTGGCGGGTGACGGGGTCGACAAGCCGACCGGGTTCCTGACCCATCCCGACGTGGCGGACGGGTCGTGGGCCTGGGGCTCGCTTGGCTACGTCGCGACCGGAGTCGACGGCGGTTTCGCGATCATGAACCCGGCGGACGCCATCGTCGATCTGGTCTATGCGCTGGGCGCGCAGTATCGCGCGAACGCGAGCTTCGTGATGAATTCAAAGACCGCGGGCGTGGTGCGCAAGATCAAGGACGGCGACGGGCGGTTCCTGTGGTCGGACGGGCTTGCCGCGGGCGAGCCGGCGCGGCTCATGGGCTATCCGGTGCTGATCGCCGAGGACATGCCGGACGTGGCCTCCGACGCGACGGCGATCGCCTTCGGCGATTTCGCGGCGGGCTACACCATCGCCGAACGGCCGGACCTGCGCATTCTGCGCGATCCGTTTTCCGCGAAGCCCCACGTCCTCTTCTACGCGACGAAGCGCGTGGGCGGCGACGTGAGCGACTTCGCGGCGATCAAGCTCCTGAAATTCTCGGTCTCGTAAGGGGCCGGGAATGGCCGGGCCGGGGCGTGCTCCGGTCGGGTCGGTGGGTGCGCGCCGGTTTTCGACCCGTGTTGTCTAGCTGCTCCCCCTCCGTCCGAGCAATGCGGGGGCGCGCGCCCATCACCTGAGCCCGGAGGGGCGGGAGTTTCGGAGAAAAGCCATGATGTTAACGGAGCAGACCACCGTGCCGGCGGCGGCGCTCCCGGTCCAGCCACTCAGGGATCACCTGCGGCTGGGCACCGGGTTTGCCGACGACGATCTGCAGGACGCGGTGCTGGAGAGCTGTCTGCGCGGGGCGCTCGGCGCGATCGAGGGACGGACGGGCAAGACGCTGCTGTCGCGGAGCTTCGGCTGGTCGGTGACCGCCTGGCGCGATCTGGGGCGGCAGGTCCTGCCCGTGGCGCCGGTGACCGCGGTGACGGGCTTTGCGATCCGGGACCGGACCGGCGTCGAGGCCGAGGTCGCGATCGAGCGGTACCGGCTGGAGCGCGATCTTCACCGGCCGGCGCTGGTGGCGTCTGGGCTGGTGCTTCCGACGATCCCGGTGAGCGGGTCGGCCGAGATCGCCTTCGACGGCGGGTTCGGGCCGGCGTGGACGGATGTGCCCGCCGATCTCGGCCAGGCCGTGCTGCGTCTGGCCGCGCATTACTACGAGCACCGGCACGACATGGCGGTGTCGGACGGACTGCCGGGGGGCGTTGCGGCCCTGATCGAGCGGTATCGCAACGTGCGCCTCTTCGGAGGGCTCCGCTGATGGTGCGGCTCAACCGGAGGCTGGTGCTCGAGGATGCGCAGACCGTGCCGGACGGCGCCGGGGGCTTCGAGGAGACGTGGATCCCGCTGGGCGCGCTCTGGGCGCATGTGAAGGCGGGCACGGGCCGCGAAAAGGCGGCGGAATTAGCGACGCTTTCGACGGTGCCCTACCGGATCACGGTGCGCGCGGCGCCGGTAGGCGCGCCGTCGCGGCCGAAGCCGGAACAGCGGTTCAGGGATGGGGAGCGGGTGTTCCGCATCCAGGCGGTGACCGAGGACGAAGAGGCGGGCACCTACCTCGTCTGCTTCGCGCGCGAGGAGGTGGCGGCATGAGCTACGGCGTTGCGGCGGCGCTTCAGGCGGCGATCTACCAGCGGCTGACCGGGGATCCGGCGCTGGGCGCGCTGGTGGGGTCCGCGATCTACGACGTAGTCCCGGCCGGGCCGGTGCCGGGCACCTACGTGAGCCTCGGGCCGGAAGATGTGCGCGACCGGTCGGACAAGACGGGACGCGGCGCGGAGCATCGCTTCGTGGTGAGCGTGGTGACCGACGCGGCCGGGTTCCAGACGGCGAAGAACGCCGCTGCGGCGGTGTCGGACGCGCTTCTGGGCGCGGGACCGACGCTGGGACGCGGGCGTCTGGTGGCGATGGAATTCCTCTCGGCCCGCGCACGGCGGGTCCGGGCGGGCGATGTGCGGCGGATCGACCTGACGTTCCGGGCGCGCGTGGACGACGACATCTGAAAACGGAGAGACGGACATGGGTGCCCAGGCTGGGAAAGACCTTCTGATCAAGCTCGACCTGACCGGCGGCGGCCAGTTCGAGACCATCGCGGGGCTGCGCGCGACGCGGGTGAGCTTCAACGCGGAAAGCGTGGACGTGACGAGCCTCGAGAGCGCGGGCGGCTGGCGCGAGCTCCTGGGTGGGGCTGGCGTGAAATCGGCCAACATCTCGGGCAGCGGGGTATTCAAGGACGCCTCGACCGACGAGCGCGCGCGGCAGATCTTCTTTGACGGGGAGACGCCGGACTTCCAG
>CAZPOK010000147.1:0-8337 GCA_964587905.1 uncultured Rhodobacterales bacterium
TCAACGGCCGGATCGTCGGCGGCACGATCAAGTTCAAGGGCCGCAACCTCAACGAGATGTCGGACGACGAACTGCGTGAGATCCGCGGCAAGGAGATCGCGATGATCTACCAGGAGCCGATGGCCTCGCTGAACCCGGCGATGAAGGTCGTCAAGCAGCTCATGGAAGTCCCGATGATCCATGAGGGCATCGGCGAGAAGGAAGCATACCAGAGGGCGCTGGAGGTGGTGCGCGACGTGAAGCTCCCGGACCCCGAGCGGATCCTGAAGAGCTACCCGCACCAGCTTTCCGGGGGCCAGCAGCAGCGCATAGTTATCGCGATGGCGCTGATGGCGAACCCCTCGCTCCTCATCCTCGACGAGCCCACGACCGCGCTCGACGTGACGGTCGAGGCGTCCGTCGTCGACCTCGTGGCGGAACTTGGCGAGAAGTACGGTACCTCGATGCTCTTCATCTCGCACAACCTCGGGCTCGTGCTCGAGACCTGCGACCGGATCTGCGTGATGTATTCCGGCGAGGCGGTCGAGACGGGCTCGATCGAGGACGTCTTCGACAAGATGCAGCACCCCTACACGCAGGCGCTCTTCCGCTCGATCCCTCTTCCGGGCGCCGACAAGAACGCGCGCCCGCTGAAGGCGATCCCCGGCAACTTCCCCCTTCCCCACGAGCGCCCGACGGGCTGCAACTTCGGCCCGCGCTGCGACTACTTCGAAGCGGGGCGCTGCGATGCGCAGGACATCCCGATGTTCCCCGTCGAGGGCGACGACCGCCACGACACGCGCTGCCTGCGGTTCACGGAAATCGACTGGAACGCCGGCTACGAGGCTGCGGCGAAGCACGAGAAGGTCGAACCCGGCGACGTCGTGCTGAAACTCGACGAGCTGAAGAAGTACTACGAGGTGTCCGCCAACAAGCTCTTCGGCGGCGGCGACACCAAGGTCGTCAAGGCGAACGAAACGATCTCCTTCGAGGCGCGCGAAGCCGAGACGATCGCGATCGTGGGCGAGTCCGGCTGCGGAAAGTCGACCTTCGCCAAGGTCCTGATGGGCCTCGAGACCGCCACGGACGGAAAGATCGTCCTCTACAATCAGGACATCCACGACACGCCGATCGAAAACCGCTCGACCGAGACCGTCTCGTCGGTCCAGATGGTCTTCCAGAACCCGTTCGATACCCTGAACCCCTCGATGACCGTGGGCCGGCAGATCATGCGGGCGCTCGAGATCTTCCGCGAGGGCGCGACCGAGCAGGAGCGGCACGAAAAGATGCTCGGTCTCCTCGATCTCGTGAAGCTGCCGCGCGAATTCGCCGACCGGATGCCGCGCCAGCTTTCGGGCGGGCAGAAACAGCGGGTGGGCATCGCGCGCGCCTTCGCGGGCGGCGCCAAGGTCGTCGTGGCGGACGAGCCGGTCTCGGCGCTCGACGTGTCGGTCCAGGCGGCGGTGACGGACCTTCTCATGGAGATCCAGCGCAAGAACAAGACGACGCTCCTCTTCATCTCGCACGACCTGTCGATCGTGCGCTACCTCGCGGATCGTGTGGTGGTGATGTACCTCGGCTACATCGTCGAGACGGGGACGACGGAACAGGTCTTCTCGCCGCCCTACCATCCCTATACCGAGGCGCTCCTCTCCGCCGTGCCGATCGCGGACACCCGCGTTCAGAAGAAGCGCATCGTGCTGGAGGGGGACGTTCCCTCAGCGATGAACCCGCCGTCCGGCTGCCCGTTCCAGACCCGCTGCCGCTGGAAGGAAAAGGTGCCCGGCAACAAGTGCGAAACCCAGGTCCCGCCGCTGCGCAATCTCGGCAACGGGCACAGTTCGCTCTGCTGGCTCGAGGACGACGAACTCGACGCGATGGAACCGGTGATCAAGATCGCGGCGGAGTAGACCGCGCAGGCGAGCGGGCTGTCTGCCCCGTCACGCCGGAGGCGTGCGCGGAACAGGGCGAGGGGGCTGTCTGCCCCCTCACGCTCCCCCGAGGATATTTCCGGACAGATGGAGGCTCAGGTCTTCCTGGCGAAGAGCCCCGCGACCGGGGCGATGACCCTCGCGGATACGGGAATGAGCAGGAGGCCCAGTCCAAGGCCGAGGACGCCGTCGATCACCGCCTTCACCGTCCAGCGGAGGGTTCCCGAAGCATCGCCCGCAATCCCGGCCACCGCCCCGGCCACACCTTCGATCCAGTGTTCCGGGCCGTGCCAGCCCATTTCCGCCAGCCCGTGCACGATGATGGAGCCCCCGACCCAGAGCATCGCCGCCGTTCCCACCGTGACCAGCAGCTTCATGAAGCCCGGCATGCCGCGCACGATCAACTCGCCGAGCTTCCGCGTGGCGGCAAGCCGCCCGGACGCGGCGAGAAACAGCCCGACGTCGTCCGCCTTCACGATCAGCGCGACGCTGCCGTAGACGGCGACGGTGATGCCTATGGCCACGACGGCGAGCGCCGCGAGCTCCGTCCAGAACCCCAGTTCGGGCAAGGCCGACAGCGCGATCGTCATGATCTCCGCAGACAGGATGAAGTCGGTCTTGATCGCCCCGGCGACCTTGCGCTCCTCCAGATGCGCGTCCGACAGCTTCTCCTTGTAGAGATCCTCGGCATGGTGGTCCGACGGATTGACGAGGTGCCAGATCTTCTCCGCCCCTTCGAAACAGAGATACGCGCCTCCGAGCATCAACAGCGGCGGGATCGCCCAGGGGGCGAAGGCCGAAAGCAGAAGCGCGATCGGCAGGAGGATGACGAGCTTGTTGAAGATCGAGCCCTTGGCTATGCGCCACACGATCGGCAGTTCGCGCTCCGCCTCGAAGCCGTGGACGTATTTCGGCGTCACCGCCGCATCGTCGATCACCGCGCCGGCCGCCTTCGCCCCCGCTTTCGACGCCTGCCCGATCACGTCGTCGACCGAGGCCGCCGCCACCTTCGCGATGGCCGCCACATCGTCGAGAAGGGCGAGAAGTCCGCTCATGCCTGCCTCCGTCGTGTGCGCCCGACCATAGACGCCCCAGACGGACAGGCAACGCCCAAAGCCGGTGGACAGGGAACCGGAGAGGTCTTACCGCAAGCACATGACAAACCGCATCGCTCTCGGGATCGCCCTCGTCATTCTCGGCTCGATCGCGGCCGACCTGCTGCTCGGCCTCGGAGCGACGCTTTTTCTCGCGCGCCGATTCGTCGGTCTGATCGAGTGGATGGCCTTCTGGCGCTGAATAACGGTTGACCTCTGACGGATAATCCCCAACTTGGCGCCGACGCGGGCGCCATGCCCGGCATCCGACGGAAAGGAGCGACGAGATGGCAGTGAAGGTGGCAATCAACGGGTTCGGACGGATCGGACGGAACGTGCTCCGCGCGATCATCGAATCGGGGCGCACCGACATCGAAGTGGTCGCGATCAACGACCTCGGGCCGGTCGAGACCAACGCCCATCTCATCCGCTACGACAGCGTCCATGGCCGCTTCCCCGGCACTGTCAAGACGACGGACACCACCATCGACGTGGGCCGCGGCCCGATCGAGGTCACGGCGATCCGCAACCCGGCCGAACTGCCCTGGAGCCATGTCGACATCGTGCTGGAATGCACCGGCATCTTCACCGACAAGGACAAGGCGCAGATCCACCTCGAGAACGGCGCGAGCCGGGTGCTGGTCTCGGCCCCCTCCAAGGGCGCCGACCAGACCATCGTCTACGGCGTCAACCACGAGACGCTCACCAAGGACGACGTCATCGTCTCGAACGCATCGTGCACGACGAACTGCCTTGCGCCGGTGGCCAAGGTGATCAACGACTCCATCGGCATCACCCGCGGCTTCATGACGACGATCCACTCCTACACCGGCGACCAGCCGACGCTCGACACGATGCACAAGGATCTCTACCGCGCCCGCGCGGCGGCGATGAGCATGATCCCGACCTCGACGGGCGCCGCCAAGGCGGTGGGCCTCGTCCTGCCCGAGCTCAACGGCAAGCTCGACGGCGTGGCGATCCGGGTGCCGACGCCCAACGTCTCGGTGGTGGATCTGACCTTCGAGGCCTCGCGCGACACCAGCGTCGACGAGATCAACGACGCGATCCGCGCCGCCGCGGATGGACCGCTCAAGGGCGTTCTCGGCTACACCGATGAAAAGCTCGTCTCGATGGACTTCAACCACGATCCGCAGTCGTCGATCTTCCACACCGATCAGACCAAGGTCATGGAGGGCACGATGTGCCGGATCCTGACATGGTACGACAACGAGTGGGGCTTCTCCAACCGGATGTCGGACACGGCCGTCGCCATGGGCAAGCTCATCTGACGACCCGGCAGATCGCGAAATGGGCGCCGCTGCACCGCGGCGCCCTTTTTTTGCGAGCGCAGGCAATATTTTGCCGCAGCGCAGCGCCATGCAGTTTTCGCATGGCAGCTTGACCGAACTGTCAGTTGTCCGGCGCTAACATCTCCCCAAATATGAGCCGTGAGACATGAAACGCCACCCTGACAGAAAGGATCGGCAAAATGATGAACGTCATCGCTCAGTTCAAGACTGCCGCCGAAAAGCGTGCGGCGTACTACCGGACCGTCGCGGAGATCGAGGCAATGCCCCTCGACGTCGCGCTCGACCTCGATATCCACAGGCCGGACGCCCGCAGGATCGCCCATCAGGCGGTCTACGGCGGCTGATCCGGCACCGCGCACGACCTCAAGGGCAGGCCCCGTTGCCTGCCCTTTCGAGTCAGGACGGCCCGAATTTCGACTGAAGCGCATCCCGCACGGCCGGCGTCACGAATTTCGACACGTCGCCGCCGAGCCGCGCGATTTCCTTCACCAGCTTGGACGCGATCGCCTGGTGCTCGGCACCGGCCATCAAAAACACGGTCTCGATCGAATCGTCGAGGCGGCGGTTCATGCCGACCATCTGGAACTCGTATTCGAAGTCCGCGACGGCCCGAAGTCCGCGCACGATGATACCCGCGTCCACGTCGCGCGCGCAGTCGATCAGCAGGTTCTCGAACGGCCAGACGACGATCTCCACGCCGGTTCTCTCGGCGATCGGTCCGCAGACCGCCTCGATCATCCCGACGCGTTCCTCGAGCGAGAACAGAGGCCCCTTGTCCCGGTTGATCGCGACCCCGATCACGAGCCGGTCGACCAGCGCGGTCGCCCTCTGAATGATGTCGATATGGCCGAGCGTTATGGGATCGAATGTCCCTGGGTAGAGGCCGACGCGCATGACTGTCCCTTCGCTTTTCGACGCAGGCAACACGATGCGCGGCGGCAGATCAAGCTGCGACTGGCCCTCTCGGGGCTCAGAAGCCCATGATCATGCCTTCGAGGGCGTCCTTCTCCATCGCAAGCTCGGTCAGCCGGTACTTGACGACGTCGCCGAGCGTGATGAGGCCGATCATCTTGCCGTCTTCCACGACCGGCATGTGACGGAAGCGCCCCTGGGTCATCTCCGCCATGACGTGGTCGGCGCGGTCCTCGCGGGTGCAGGTGACGATCTTCGTGGTCATCATCCCGTCGACCACTTCGCCGAGGCACCCGGCCCCCCGCCTGCCGATCTCACGGACGATGTCGCGTTCCGACAGGATGCCGGCGACGGTGAGTCCGTCCGGCGACACGACGACAGACCCGATGCGCTTGTCCGACAGGACGCGGGCGGCGTCGGCCACGGTCGATCCGGGCCGCACCGTCACGACCTCGCCGGTACCCTTCGAATTCAGGATCTTCGCGACAGTCATGCGTCCTCCTCCCTGGCCGCTGCAGTCGATCCAGCGTCGCCGGGCGCAGGACCATCTGTCAAGGCCGAAGAGGCCCGCGCGTGGACGCTTGCTCTTCACCTTGCCCCGCGCCGCGACTAAGGTCCGCGCAAACGGGAGGATCATCCATGCAGGAACTCAGCCACTTCATCGACGGCAAGCACGTCCCCGGCGCGTCCGGACGTTTTGCCGATGTCTTCAACCCGGCCACCGGCGAGGTGCAGGCGAAGGTGCCTCTCGCCTCGAAGGCCGAGCTTGACGACGCGGTCGCCCGCGCCGCGAAGGCGCAGCCGGCCTGGGCCGCGACCAACCCGCAGCGCCGCGCGCGCGTGCTCATGGAATTCGTGCGGCTCCTGAACCGCGACATGGACAAGCTGGCCGAGGCGCTCTCGCGCGAGCACGGCAAGACCGTCCCCGACGCCAAGGGAGACATCCAGCGCGGGCTCGAGGTGGTCGAGTTCTGCATCGGCGCGCCGCATCTGCTGAAGGGCGAGTACACCGACTCGGCCGGCCCCGGCATCGACATGTACTCGATGCGCCAGGCGCTCGGCGTGGTGGCCGGCATCACGCCCTTCAACTTCCCCGCGATGATCCCGATGTGGAAATTCGCCCCCGCGATCGCCTGCGGCAACGCCTTCATCCTCAAGCCGTCGGAACGCGATCCCTCCGTGCCGATCATGCTCGCGGAGTTGATGATCGAGGCGGGACTGCCCGCCGGTATCCTCCAGGTCGTCAACGGCGACAAGGACGCGGTCGACGCCATCCTCGACAACCCCGACGTCCAGGCCATCGGCTTCGTGGGCTCCACGCCGATCGCCGAATACATCTACGGCCGCGGCTGCTCGAACGGCAAGCGGGTGCAGTGCTTCGGCGGCGCCAAGAACCACATGATCGTCATGCCCGACGCCGATCTGGACCAGGCCGCCGACGCGCTCGTGGGCGCGGGCTACGGCGCCGCGGGCGAACGCTGCATGGCGATCTCGGTGGCCGTTCCGGTGGGCGACGCCACCGCCGACAAGCTGATCGAGAAGCTCGTGCCGCGCATCGAGAAGCTGAAGGTCGGCCCCTATACCGCCGGGACCGATGTGGATTACGGCCCGCTCGTCACCGCGCAGGCGAAGGAGCGGGTGCTGGGGCTGGTGGAGTCCGGCGTGAAGCAGGGCGCCGAGCTCGTCGTGGACGGCCGCGACTTCCAGCTCCAGGGCTACGAGGACGGCTTCTTCGTGGGTCCGCACCTCTTCGACCGGGCGACCAAGGACATGGACATCTACCGCCAGGAGATCTTCGGCCCCGTGCTCACCACGGTGCGCGCCCAGACCTACGAGGACGCGCTGTCGCTCGCGATGGACAACGAATACGGCAACGGCACCGCGATCTTCACCCGCGACGGCGACACCGCGCGCGACTTCGCCAACCGCATCAACATCGGAATGATCGGCATCAACGTGCCGATCCCCGTGCCGCTCGCCTACCATACCTTCGGGGGCTGGAAGAAATCGGGCTTCGGCGACCTCAACCAGCACGGCCCGGACGCCTTCCGCTTCTACACCCGCACGAAGACGGTGACCTCCCGCTGGCCCTCGGGCCTCAAGGAGGGCGGGGAGTTCCACTTCAAGGCGATGGACTGAGACAGGCCCGAAAACGGCGAGGGGCGGTCCGAAGACCGCCCCCGTTGCGTGTGGTCCGGAGAAAGCGCCGGCGTCAGGCGGCGGCCTTCCTGCGGCGCAGCGCCGCGAGACCGCCGATGCCGCCCAGCAGCAGCCAGCCGGCGGCCGGGAGCGGAACGACCGCGTCCAGGCCCGCGACTGTAAAGCTGTCGTCAAGGTCTATCGCCTTGACGGCGAACCAACTGGTTTTTTCCGAGAGACCGAAGTAGTAGGGGTTGTCGGAGTTGTTGCTGGCAACGGTGTCGCCATCGACGATGATCTTCCATTCGTCGTCGTCGTCAGCGTCTCCGAACCAGACTTTCTCCAGCCAGACCGGCACGTCGAACGTGAAAAGCAGGTATTCGAACCCCGGCTGACCGTCGAGATCGAGATCGGTGTCGTTGAATATGCCGGTGCAGAAACCCCATTTGCAGACGGTCCGGTCGGTGTAGACGCCGAGCCCCCGTTCGCGTTCGGTCACGTAGGGCGTTCCGACGCCGACGCCGCCGGTCACGGTGAACGACACACCGTTCTGGCTGTAGCTCTTGCTGAGCTCGTTCGGCCCGGTCGTATCGAAATTGAACGTCGCCGCGGCGCCGGCGCCGGCCGACAGCATCAACGACGCGGCGGCGCATGCCGCCAGACAGGTCTTTTTCATCATGATGTCCCCCTCAGAACACAAATACACGCGGCCATAGTGCCGCAGGCGCAGCCTAGGACGGGCGGGATCGGAGTTCCAGCTTTCATTCATCTTCGGTTAAAGAAACAGTGTGTCGGTGATTTTTCACCAATCTTTCAGAGGCTTGAGGGAACCCCGCACAGCGCGCCGTTTTCCCTTCCGGAAACGATCACCACCTGAAGCCGTCACTGTTTCCCAAACGAAAAGGGCGGCCCGAAGACCGCCCGTTTCCAATCGTTTGATCCGGTCGGACCGAGTCAGGCCGCCTTCTTGCG
>CAZPOK010000148.1:0-8299 GCA_964587905.1 uncultured Rhodobacterales bacterium
CCTTGGCCGGGGACCTGCGCACGGTCATCCAGAGATTGTAGCACATGATGATCGCACCGGTGAGGTAGAGCACCCCGCCCAGGCCGCGGACCACGTACATCGGAAACTTGGCGGCAACCGTGTCGGCGAAGGAATTCACGAGGAAGCCCTGCGCGTCGACTTCACGCCACATCAGGCCCTCCATGATCCCGGTGACCCACATGGACGCCGCGTAGAGCACGATGCCGATTGTCGCGAGCCAGAAGTGCCAGTTGACGAGGCTCAGACTATAGAGCCGCTCGCGGTTCCACAGTCGCGGCACCAGGAAATAGAGCGCGCCGAAGGTGATCATCCCGTTCCAGCCCAAAGCGCCGGAATGCACATGGCCGATCGTCCAGTCGGTGTAGTGGCTGAGCGAGTTGACAGCGCGGATCGACATCATGGGACCTTCGAAGGTCGACATGCCGTAGAAGCCGATCGAGATGGCCATCATCCGGATTATCGGATCTGTCCTGAGCTTGTCCCATGCGCCCGAGAGGGTCATCAGGCCGTTGATCATGCCACCCCAGGACGGCATCCAGAGGATCACCGAGAATACCATACCGAGCGTCGACGCCCAGTCGGGCAGCGCGGTGTAGTGCAGATGGTGGGGGCCCGCCCAGATGTAGAGGAAGATCAGCGCCCAGAAGTGGACGATCGAGAGCTTGTAGGAGAAGACCGGGCGTTCGGCCTGCTTCGGCACGAAGTAGTACATCATCCCGAGGAAGCCCGCGGTCAGGAAGAAGCCGACGGCGTTATGGCCGTACCACCACTGCACCATGGCGTCCTGCACGCCCGAGAACACCTGGACCGACTTCGAACCCCAGATCGAGACCGGAAGGCTCAGGTTGTTCACGATGTGAAGCATCGCGACCGTCACGATGAAACTGAGATAGAACCAGTTCGCGACGTAGATGTGCTTTTCCTTGCGGATCATGATCGTGCCGAGGAACACCGCGAGGTAGATCACCCAGACGATCGTGAGCCAGAGATCCACGTACCAC
Organism: uncultured Rhodobacterales bacterium; assembly: GCA_964587905.1. GTDB lineage: Bacteria > Pseudomonadota > Alphaproteobacteria > Rhodobacterales > Rhodobacteraceae > DAINOF01. Next base: position 1,023 of record CAZPOK010000148.1, read on the forward strand.
TCGGGCTCGGCGTATTCCTTGGACTGCGTCGCACCGAGCAGATAGCCCGTCGCTGCAAGCACGATGAACAGCTGATAGCCCCAGAAGACGAACCAGGCCGCGTTGCCGCCCCAGAGACGCGCGGCCGAGGTGCGCTGGACCACGTAGAAGGAGGTCGCGATCAGCGCATTGCCGCCGAAGGCGAAGATCACGGCCGAGGTGTGAAGCGGGCGCAGGCGGCCGAAGTTCATGTAGCCCTGCGCCCACTCGAAGTTGAGACCGGGGAAGGCGAGCTGGAAGGCGATATAGACCCCGACAAGGAATCCGACGACGCCCCAGAACGCGGTGGCGATCACGCCCGCCTGAATCACATCGTCCATATAGCCAGCGTCGGGGACCGGCCGCGGCTCACCCACCCGCCGCAGCGTCCATAGAAACATGCCGCCGGCGACCAGCATGATGATAATCGCGTGGATCATGTACGGCACATCGCGCGCAAAATTCGCTGCAATCGCAGCAAGGAGCGCGACAAGTCCGAGCACGATCAACTTGACGTAATCCCACATCTCTCGAATTCCTTTACGTTGTTCCGGGCCACGAGAGAACGGAGTCCGAGCCCGGTTCGACAGGCTTCTGAATGCGGGGACGCCGGTGAAGCCGCCTTGATCTGGGTCAAAGGCGCGAGAGACTTTGATTGACCAAGGTCAATGCGGTGCCAAGCGACCGGGAGGATGATCGGTTTCGCACCGCAGCCAGGGGAATACAGAAATGGACTACAAGACAATCGTCACCATCGTCCGTGACTACGAGACCGAGCAGTCCGTTCTCAGGGCCGCCGCAGCGATGGCCGATGCTCGGAACGGACACCTGACCGTGGTTTGCCTCGGAATCGACCGTACCCAGCCCGGAGCCTATTACGCGGGCGCGAACGCGATCGCGCTCCAGCAGACGCTTGCCGAAGCCCAGGCCGAGGCGCAGGCCGTCGAGGAGAAGGTGCGCGAGGCGCTCGGCTCCTGGCCGGCGAGTTGCGAAATCATAAGCGTTACGGCGCAGATCGGCGCCGTTGGCCCGCTCGTCGCGGATTTCACCCGGCTCGCCGACCTGTCCGTTCTGCTGAAGCCCTATGGCGACTCACGTTCTGTCGAGGACGTGGCGATCGTCGAGGGCGCGCTGTTCGGAAGCCGCACGCCGGTGCTCATCCTGCCGCCCGGCGTGGACACTGCGCCCAGGCCGGAATCAGCCGTGATCGCATGGAACGAGAGCATCGAATCCCTGACCGCGGTGCGAGCCGCGATGCCGATGCTGAAGGCGAGCAAGACGGTCAACATCGCCATCATAGATCCGCCATCGCACAGTTCCGACCGGTCGGATCCGGGGGGCGCTTTCGCGGAGATGCTTGCCCGTCACGGCCTCCGCCCGGACATCGCGGTCCTCGCGAAGACGATGCCGCGCGTCTCCGACGTGATCTGTCGGCATGTGCGCGACATCGGAGCCGATCTGGTCGTCATGGGCGGCTACGGTCATTCGCGGTTCCGCGAAGCAATCCTCGGCGGCGCGACGCGAAACATGCTGGAGATGGCGGAAGTCCCGCTTTTGATGGCCCACTAGGCCAGAACGCCGCCGTCCGTATCGTCCCCGGTCTCGGCCATCAGCCGGTCGACGCTGGGGATCAGAATCTGCCGCTTGCCCTCGAGCTGGATCACGCCCTCCCGCTTGAGAGCCGAGATCTGGCGGCTCACCGTCTCGAGCGTCAGCCCCAGATAGTCCGCCATCGATTCGCGCGTGAGCGGCAGGTCGATCTGGATGCGGCCATCGCTCATGCGGGACTTGGCCGATGTGTCGCGCCGCGCGATGATGGCGAGCAGGCTCGCGATCTTCTCGCGCGCCGTCTTCCGGCCGAGCAGAAGCATCCATTCCCGCGCCGCGTCGAGCTCGTCGAGCGCCATCTCCAGAAGCCGCTGACCGATATGCGGCGTCGTGAGCATGAGCTCTTCGAACTGACGTCTGCGGAAGCAGCAGAGGGTAACTGGCGCGATGGCGGTAACGTCGTACGCCGCGACCTCGCGGCCAGGCCGGCCGACGAAATCCGACGGCAGGAGAAGACCCACCATCTGCGTGCGACCGTCCTCCATCGCCTGGGTCAGCGTCGCGACCCCGGTCACGACGGACGCGACGAAATCCATCTTGTCACCGGACCACAGTATGTTCTGGCCCGCGTCGAAGCTTCGGTAGAACTTGATTTGCTCGAGTTGCTGAAGCTCGTCCGGTTCGCACCGCGCGCAGACCGCGCGATGGCGGATCGGGCAGTCGCTACAACTCTTGAGATCGAAGACCGTTCTGTTCATCTGCATTTCCCACCCGCTTGATGTGGATCAAAGCGGGATCCTTGTTCGCCTGTCAACGCTACTTGACATGAGCACGCTCTCGCAACTCCGCAAACTCGGTCTTTTCGACGCACGTGTGCCGCGATACACGAGTTATCCAACCGCCAACCACTTCTCGTCTTCGGTCGGGCCCGGGCAGTTCTCCGAATGGCTCGCGGCGGTTCCCCATGACGAGGGCGTGTCGCTCTATATCCACGTGCCGTTCTGCCGCAGGCTCTGCTGGTTCTGTGCCTGTCGCACTCAGGGGACGAGCACCGCAGCACCTGTGCGCGCTTACCTGGACACGCTCAAGTCCGAGATCAACATGGTTGCGGCCGCGTTACCCGACGGCATCCGTCTCAAGCGCCTCCACTGGGGCGGCGGCACGCCGACCCTGATGGATCCGGACATGATCACCGAACTGGCGGGCCTCGTCGCGGAGCGTCTCCCGTTCGACGACGACCACGAGTTCTCCGTCGAGATCGACCCCAACGAGATCGACGAGGCACGGCTCGACGCGCTTGCCCGCGCCGGGCTGAACCGGGCGAGCATCGGCGTTCAGGACTTCGATCCGACCATTCAGGAGACGATCGGACGTCCGCAGAGCTTCGCGATCACCAAGGCTGCGGCCGACGGACTGCGGGAGCGCGGCATCAGGAGTCTGAACATAGACATCCTCTACGGCCTGCCCCACCAGAGCGAAAAGCGCATTTCCGAGAGCGTTCAGCAGGTTCTTTCGCTGTCGCCCGACCGCGTGGCCCTCTACGGCTACGCGCACGTACCCTGGATGGCGCGGCGTCAGTCGATGATCCCGACGGAGACGCTGCCTTCCCCCGAGGACCGTCTCGGCCTCTACGACACGGCGCGCCAGTTGTTCGTCTGGGACGGGTACCGAGAAATCGGGATCGACCATTTTGCACGGCCGGGAGACGGCCTCGAAGTGGCCGAGCGCGAAGGGCGGCTTCGGCGGAACTTCCAAGGATATACCGACGACACCGCGGCCGCGCTGATCGGCATCGGCGCGTCCTCGATCTCGCGCTTCCCGCAGGGCTTCGCACAGAACAACGCCGCGACGTCCGGCTATCAGGAGGCCATCAGGGCCGGCCGGTTCGCGACCGCCCGCGGGCACGTCTTCACGCGGGAGGATCTGATTCGCGAGGCGATGATCGGGGCGCTGATGTGCGATTTCCGGATCGATTTCGGCAGGATCGCCGGGCAATTCGGCATCACCTCGGCCGATGTGGCGTCGCGCCTGGATGGAATAGACGATGTGTTTCCGGGAATGCTGGCGCACGAGACGGACGCGATCGAAATCCGCCGGGACGCCCGGCCGCTGGCCCGGATGATCGCCAGGTTTCTCGACACATACGCCGTCAGCCAAACCGGGCATTCCGCAGCCATCTAGGACGTCAGCGCCAGTCGAAGAATCCCTCGCCCGCCTGGCCGAGAAGTCTCGCCGCCATTGCTTGACCGATCTCCGGCCCGTCCTCGACGGAGCCGGAGTCATCGTCGGAGAGCGCCTCGGATCCGTCCGTGCGGAGAATCTCCCCCCTCAGCCGGATCGAGCCGCCGTCGAGTTCGGCGAGCCCGGCGATCGGCGTCTCGCACGACCCGTCGAGCGCGGCCAGGAAGGCGCGTTCGGCCGCGAGGCGCTGTCCCGTCGCAGTATCGTGGATCGCTTCGAGCAGGGCCGCGGCGCGGCTGTCGTCCGTGCGCCTTTCGATGCCGATGGCCCCTTGCGCGACAGCTGGCAGCATCTCGTCCGGCAGGATCGCCGATGCCGCGACATGCGCCATGCCGAGCCGGTTCAACCCCGCCATCGCGAGGAACGTGCAGGCGGCGACCCCGTCCTCCAGCTTCCTGAGCCTCGTCTGGACGTTGCCGCGAAACTCGACGACCTCGAGATCGGGCCGGCGGTTGAGAAGCTGCGCCTTGCGGCGGAGGCTCGACGTCCCGACCTTCGTCCCCGGTTCGAGCGCCGACAGGTCCGGCACGGTCGGCGAGACGAACGCGTCGCGCACGTCCTCGCGCGGAAGGTAGCAACCGAGCGTGAGGCCAGCCGGCTGATCCACCGGCATGTCCTTCATCGAATGGACGGCGATGTCGATTCCGCCCGACAGCATCTCCTCCTCGATCTCCTTGGTGAACAGGCCCTTGCCGCCGATCTCCTTCAGCGGACGGTCGAGAACCCTGTCGCCGGTCGTCTTGATGACGACGATCCCGAATGCCTCCTCCGGCAGATCGAAGGCCTCGGCGAGGCGGTGGCGGGTCTCGTTCGCCTGCGCGAGGGCGAGCGGCGAGCCGCGGGTTCCGATGCGGAAGGGTTTGGCGGGGGAGGGAAGATCGAGAGCCATTCCCGACCTTTAGCCGCGTCGTGACGCGCTGACAACGCCCATTGTATTGACATTCGGACACTGGCGCGGGACGACCATAAACGAATGATTAGACGGGGAAAACGATGGCCGACACCAAGAAGCTGATGCGGGCGCTCGCGGGCGAGGTTCTTCCGGTTCCCCCGATCTGGATGATGCGGCAGGCGGGGCGCTACCTGCCCGAGTACCGCGCGACCCGGGCCGAAGCGGGCGATTTCCTCTCGCTGTGCTACAATCCGGCGCTCGCCGCCGAAGTGACACTCCAGCCGATCCGGCGCTACGGCTTCGACGCCGCGATCCTTTTCGCCGACATCCTGCTGATCCCCGACGCGCTGGGCGCGGACCTCTGGTTCGTGACCGGCGAGGGGCCGCGCCTGTCGACCATCACGTCCGAAGAGGACTTCGCGAAGCTCAAGGGACCGGGCGATATCCACGACCACCTCGCCCCGATCTACGAGACGGTGCGGATTCTCTCGCGCGAACTGCCGCAGGAGACGGCGCTCATAGGATTTGCGGGAGCCCCCTGGACGGTGGCCACCTACATGATCGCTGGACGCGGGACCCCGGACCAGGGGCCGGCGCATGCGCTGAAGGCCGAGAACCGGGCGCTGTTCGAGGCTCTGATGGAACGGCTGACGCTGGCCACCATCGAATATCTCTCGCGCCAGATCGAAGCCGGAGCGGAGGTCGTGAAGATCTTCGACAGCTGGGCAGGGTCTCTGAAAGGTGACGATTTTCAGAAGTTCGCGCTTGAACCTGCGACACGAATCATCGCCGAGATCAAGGCGCGGCATCCGGGCGTGCCCGTCATCGCCTTCCCGCGGGAGGCCGGGGACGGCTACATCGGATTCGCAAAGGCGACGGGGGCGGACTGCGTGGCGATCGACAATTCGGTCAGCGCCGATTGGGCGGCCGAGCACGTTCAGACGGACGGCTGCGTGCAGGGAAATCTCGATCCGAAACACATGGTGACGGGCGGCCAGCCATTGATCGACGCGACGAAGCGGATCGTGCGCGCCTTTTCCGGCGGTCCGCACATCTTCAATCTGGGTCATGGCATCACGCCCGATGCGGACCCCGAGAACGTTCAGGTCATGATAGACGCGATCCGCGGCTGAGCGCCGGAAAAACTCGGCATACGCGGCGTCGGGAAGCGCTCCTGTCCGAATAAGCGGTGCCCCGGCCGAAGCCGGGGCTCCGCCGGTGAAGACCGCGGGCGCGGTCAGTTCGAAGTCGCCCCATCGCCGGCGCCGCCTTCACCCGCCGCCATCTCTTCCTGCACGCGCATCGCGATGTCCTGCTGCGTCTCGCGGAGCGTCGGGCCGATCTCCCGGTAGAAGCTCTGCATGAAGGGCTGCATCTTCTCGGCGACCGACTGCCCCTCTTCGCTCTCGTAGAATTCGTTCAGTGCCTCGAGTTCCTCCAAGGTGAAGGCGTCGACCGCGGCGGTCGTCATCGCCGACTGGAGATTCGGGCGCACGTCCTCGAATTCCTCGTCGATGATGCCGGCAATCGTCTGGATCTGCTGGTCGCTCAGTTGCGCGCCGGTGGCCTGGAGCTGCGCGACGAAGGTGTCGGTCGAAAGAATCTCGTCGATCGCCGTCTGCATGGCCTGGCTTTCGACGTAGCTTTCTGCGGCCTCCCGCAGGTCGCTCTGGTCTTCCTGCGCGATGGCGGGCGCCGCCAGAAGCGCGGTCGCGGCGATGATGGCTATACGGGTCATGTGTCCTCCGGTCTGGATTTGAGTCGCACCGCAACGCGGGCGAGCGGCGAAGGTTTCGCCAGCGCGTGACAGACCGCTGGCATCCATCGCGCATCGGCGGCAAGCTCCCGCGCGAGTCGGGGAGATGAGACATGAAGAACACGGACCAGATCTGGAACATCGTCGACGGCAAACGCGAGGCCTACAGGGCCCTCGCCGACCGGGTCTTCGAGACGCCCGAGATCGCCTATACCGAAACCCGCTCGGCCGCCGCCCACGCCGAGCAGCTTGCCGCGGAAGGGGCGCGAGTGACGCAGACGCTCGCCGGCATCCCGACCGCGGTGATGGGGGAATGGGGCGACGGCGGACCGGTGATCGCGATCCTGGGCGAGTACGACGCGCTGCCCGGCCTCGGACAGGAGCCCGGGGTGGCCGAGGAGCGGCCGGTGGGCAGATTCGGCCATGGCTGTGGGCACAACCTTCTGGGCTCGGCGGCGCTGATGGCGGCGGCGAGCCTCGCGGGCTGGCTTAAGGAGACGGGCCGGCCGGGACGTGTGCGCTACTACGGCTGTCCGGCCGAGGAAGGCGGCGCGGCCAAGACCTTCATGGTGCGCGACGGGCTGTTCGAGGACGTGGACGCCGCGATCACCTGGCACCCCGGCGACTACACGGGGGTCGTGGGCGGCGGGTTCCTTGCGAACACGCGGATCGACTTCACCTTCCACGGCATCGCCTCGCACGCGGCGGCGGCACCGGAACTGGGCCGATCGGCGCTGGATGCCGTCGAGCTGATGAACATCGGCGTGAATTACATGCGCGAGCACATGCCCGACGACGCGCGGGTGCACTACGCCTATCTCG
>CAZPOK010000149.1:0-8271 GCA_964587905.1 uncultured Rhodobacterales bacterium
CCCATCAGAAGCTCGCCCGTGATCGCCGCGTTGTTCAGAACCACGTTCGGCTCCCAGCCGTCGGCCATGACGCGGCGGAAGATGCCAACCACCTGATCCTCGTCCGAGACGTCGAGATCGTAGAGCCCGAAGTCGGGGTTGTCACCGTGCGCCGCCTTCAGCGCGTCGAACCGCGCCCCCGGAAGCTCGGTCGCCACGACCTTCGCGCCCGCATCGAGCATCCGCCGCACGTAGGTCGTGCCCAGTACGCCGCCCGACCCGGTGATGAAGACGGTCCGCCCGTCAAGCTGCCCCGGCATTCTCTCTCTCCTTCAGAAGAAACTCCACGATCCGGAAATCGAATTCGCTGTCGATGTCGATGCAGCGCTCGGGCGGCATGAGATAGGGGATCACCCGCCCCTCGAAGAGACCTTTCGCCCGCTTCAGGTACTCGGGCGCGACGACGTAGGTCGAGGCCGCGTGTTCCCAGACCACGGGCGCCTGCTGCCGCGCCACGACCCCGCCCGGAAGCGGCTTGGAGACATGAAGCGCCCCGGTCTCGTCAGGCTCCACGAGGTTGAAATAGGGGTTCTTCCGCGCCTCGCAGCAGGACATGACCATGTCCGGGCGCTCCGCGAAGAAGAGATCGAGAGCGTTGTCGATATCCTCCGGCAGGCGCAGCGGCGAGGTGCAGTCGAGGTCGAGGAAGGCATCGACCGGTCCCACCCGCGCCTCCGCTTCCCCCAGCGCGTGCTGCCAGACGCCCCATTTGCCCGCGGTATCGGTGGCGAGATGCGCAGGCCGCGGCCCGATGTCGAGCGCGCCCTTGCCCAGCGCATGCTCCAGAAGCGCCTCGTCGTCGGTCGAGACCACCACCGCATCGACCCGCGACGCCGCGAGAAGCTGATCGAGCGACCAGTCGATCAGCGGCTTGCCGCAGATCGGCCGGGTGTTCTTCCCCGGCACCCCCTTCGATCCCTTCCGCGCCCCGATATGTCCGACGATCATGCCATGCCTCCCGGTTGCGCTGCCCTCTTCGCACGGCAGGACAGCACAATCCAGTCGACCGCGCCGCTTCGGAAATTGCCAAACATATCGATTTCGGAAAAGCTGCACGGCATGCTGCAGCAGATCCGAAAGCAGCAGGTCCGATGACCACCCTACCCGGCGCCGAATTCTGATCCGCCGGCGCGCTTGTACGGTGGCGGCAGGCCGCTGTGCACCGATTTCGGGAGCGTTGGGTTACTGAGCCGAAGCCTGCAATCCTCGCGATGTGCGTCGCGCTTATGACTCAAAAACCCCGACGGACCCCCTCCGTGCCCGCCCACCGCGCCACCGCGGGCGCTTCGCGGCCGGCGCCCTTTCCTCCGGCGCAGCCTCGGCATATATCCTCCCCCATGTTCGCAGATTTCCTCCGCCGCCTCACGGCGCCCGAGCCCGAAACGCTTCCCGACGAGGACGCGCGCCTCGCGCTTGCGGCGCTTCTCGTCCGCATCGCCCGGTCGGATGGCGACTATGTCGACGAGGAGGTGCGCCGGATCGACCGTATCCTCCAGGCCCGCTACGCGATCTCGCCCTTCGAGGCGACACGGCTCCGGCGCGACGCCGAGGGCCTCGAGGCGGAGGCGCCCGATACGGTGCGCTTCACCCGCGCGATCAAGGACGCCGTACCGTACGAGGAGCGCGAAGCCGTGCTGGAGGCGCTCTGGGAGGTCGTCCTGGCCGACGGCGAGCGCGATCACGAGGAAGACGCCCTGCTTCGCCTCGTCGCGCCGATGCTCGGCGTGAATGATCGCGATTCGAACTTCGCGCGCCAGAGGGTGGAAGCGCGACGCGGATGATCGCCAGCCTGCCGATGTACGACCGGCCCGAGACGGCCGGCGCGAACGACAGGCTCTGGACGGCCGTCGCTGGCGCTCTTCGCGACCACGGGATCGACGCGCCGGCGACGCTTGACCGCAGGACCGGCCTCTGGGAGGCATGGCTGTCGCCGGATCTCCTCCTGTCGCAGAGTTGCGGCTTTCCGTATCGCACGCGCCTGCACGGCAAGGTCGGCCTCGTCGCAACGCCCGTGCTCGACCTGCCGGATGCACCGCCCGGCCACTACTACAGCGTGCTCGTCGCCCGCCGCGCCGATCCGCGCCGCACCTTCGCGGAGTTCGCGGGCGCGACGCTCGCCATCAACGACCCCGTCTCGCAGAGCGGCTGGGCCGCGCCCCATGCGCAGGCGGCCGCGGAGGGCGTCGCGTTCGGCCGCGTGGTCGAGACCGGCGCGCACCGCGCCTCGGCCCGCGCGGTCGCCGACGGCCGCGCCGACATCGCGGCCCTCGACGCGCTCTCCTGGCGGATCATGCGGGCGTGGGACGACGGCGCGGCGGACCTGAAGGTCGTCGACCGGACCGACCCGACCCCGGCCTTGCCCTTCATCACCGCCCTCCACCGCGACCCCGCGCCGATCGCGGAGGCCCTCGATGCGGCCATCGCGGCCCTCTCCGCGGTCGATCGCGACCGGCTCGGACTTCTGGGCACGGTGCGCCTCGACGCGGCCGCCTATCTCGCGGTGCCGACCCCGCCTCCTCCGGTGGCAGAACCGGCCCCCGCCCCGTGAGACCCGCCACAGCTGCCCATTTCGCATTGCAATGCGAAGGATTTCGCGCCTAACTCGGGGACTGGGACAGGGGAAACAGGCAGACGTGACGAAAGAGACCACGCCCGTCATCGAGATCCGCGACCTCCACAAGAGCTACGGGTCGCTTGAGGTGCTCAAGGGCGTCGACATGACGGCGCCGCGGGGACACGTCGTGTCGCTCATCGGATCGTCGGGATCGGGCAAGTCGACGCTCCTGCGCTGCGCGAACCTTCTCGAGGACAGCCAGCAGGGCGAGATCCTCTTCGAAGGCGAACCGATCCGCTGGCGCGGCGAAAGGCAGACCCGCCAGCCCGCCGACCGCACGCAGGTCATCCGCATCCGCACGAACCTGTCGATGGTGTTCCAGCAGTTCAACCTCTGGGCCCACATGACGATCCTGCAGAACGTGATGGAAGCGCCCGTGACGGTGCTTGGCCGCGACCGGGCGGAGGTCGAGGAAAAGGCGCGCATGTACCTCGACAAGGTCGGCATCCACGAGAAGGCCGACGCCTACCCCGCGCAACTGTCGGGCGGCCAGCAGCAGCGCGCCGCCATCGCGCGGGCGCTCTGCATGGAGCCGCGCGCGCTTCTCTTCGACGAACCCACGTCCGCCCTCGATCCCGAACTCGAGCAGGAGGTCGTCCGCGTCATCAAGGACCTCGCGAACGAGGGCCGCACGATGATCCTGGTGACCCACGACATGCGGCTCGCAGGCGACGTCTCCGACCACGTGGTCTTCCTGCATCTCGGCCGGGTCGAGGAAGAGGGCCCGCCGGGCGAGCTCTTCGGCGCCCCGAAAACCGACCGGCTCCGGCAATTCCTCTCGGCCACCGCCCCGTCCTGATGCCCAAAGCGACGGCACCCGGCGTCCCGCGACCCGGCTTTCGCCATGGAACGGCTTGATCCCGGGACAATTTCGCTTAACGCTGCACCGATCAAAGCGGTATCCGGCAAGGGCGCCGCGCACCAACGGGAGAAAAACATGAAGCACCTGATCCTCACCGCCGCCGCAGCCGTCGTCGCCGCGGGCACGGCCGTCGCCCAGGACACCGTCCGCATGGGCACCGAAGGCGCCTACCCTCCGTGGAACTTCATCAACGACGCGGGCGAGATCGACGGCTTCGAGCGCGAGCTTGGCGACGAGCTCTGCGCCCGCGCCGACCTGACCTGCGAATGGGTGACGAACGAGTGGGATTCGATCATCCCCAACCTCGTCTCGGGCAATTACGACACGATCATCGCGGGCATGTCGATCACCGACGAACGTGATCAGGTCATCGACTTCACCCAGCCCTACACCCCGCCCGATCCTTCCGCCTATCTCGGCATGTCCGAGGACGTCGACCTCGAGGACGGAGTCGTCGCGGCCCAGACGGGCACGATCCAGGCGGGCTACATCGCCGAATCCGGCGCCACCCTCGTCGAGTTCGCGACACCGGAGGAAACCATCGCCGCCGTCCGCAACGGCGAGGCCGATGCCGTGCTCGCCGACAAATCCTACCTCGCGCCCATCGCCGAAGAGGACTCCGAGTTGATGTTCGTCGGCCCCGACGTTCCGCTCGGCGGCGGTGTCGGCATGGGCGTCCGCGAATCGGATCCCGAACTCAAGGCGACCTTCGACGCCGCGATCCAATCGATGAAGGACGACGGCAGCCTCAACGAGCTGATCCAGAAGTGGGAAGTCTCCTCGACCTGGTAGTCCAACGGAGGGGCGGGCCCGGCGCCCGCCCCGTCATCCTGCCGCAACCGCCGCCCCAACGCGCCGATCCGGGGAGTGACGCGCCATCTTCGCCTTCTGCACCGATCCCGATACGCTCGACACGGTCCGCTGGTTCGCCTGCTACCTGACCACGGGCAAGCATGCGGCCTTCTACGTTTCCTTCGGCGTGGTGCTGCTTCTTCTCGCGATCACCGCGCCCGCGGCGCTTCTCTTCGGCTTCGGCGGGGCGATCGCCGCGCGCTCGCGCGTCCTGCCGCTCGCCTGGTTCGGGAAGGGCTATATCGCCATCGTCCGGGGCGTGCCCGACATCGCCTTCTTCCTGTTCTTCGTGATCGCGCTCGATCAGGCGTTCGAATGGCTCCGCCACCAGGTCAAGTGCCCCGACTGGGACCAGCCGATCCGCCAGGGCAACGACTTCATCGTCTGCCCCGAGGCGAAGCTGCCACTCTCGAACTCGCCGCAGATGTTCCACGAGATCTACGGCTTTTCCCTCGCCATCCTCACCTTCGCGATCGTCTTCGGGGCCTTCGCGGCGAACGTGCTCTACGGCGCGATGCGCGCTGTGCCGCGGGCGCAGCTGGAGACGGCCGAGGCCTACGGCATGACCCGGCGCCAGACCTTCTGGCGGATCCTCGTGCCGCAGATGTGGGTCTTCGCGTTGCCCGGCCTCTCGAACCTCTGGATGGTGCTCATCAAGGCCACGCCGCTCCTCTTCCTTCTCGGCGTCGAGGACATCGTCTACTGGGCGCGCGAACTCGGCGGGACCGCAAATCCGCGCTTCACCGCCTATCCGCACGGCGATTGGCGGATGTGGTACTTCCTTGTCCTCCTCGTCTTCTATCTCGCGTTCACGCGGGCCAGCGAGATCGTGCTCGAACGCATCATGCGCCGGCTGACGCACGGGCAGGCGACCTTTGGCGGCGATGCGATGAAACGGGCGGGCGCATGAGCTGCTGGGAAACCGTTGCCGACTACGCCCTGCGCTCCATCGGCATCGGCGAGAGGCTTCTGCCCCGTGAGGGCTATACCCTGTGCCAGCAGTTCACCCTGATCGGGTCGGGGATGATCTGGAACATCTACTTCGGGACGCTCTCGCTTCTGTCGGGCTTCTTCCTCGCCACGGCGGTGGCGCTCGGAAAGGCGTCGGACAAGGTCTGGCTTCGGAAGCCGTCGGAATGGTTCATCCTCGTCTTCCGGGGATCGCCGCTCTTCATCCAGTTCTTCTTCGCCTATTTCTTCTTCCTCAGCCTCAAGGGCGTCAGCCCCGCCTTCAATCCGTTCACGTCGGCCTGGCTCGGCGCGCTCGTCGTGCTGTTCCTCAACACAGCCGCCTATTCGGGAGAGATCTTCTACGGCGCGCTCCGTTCGGTCCCGCGCGGCGATCTCGAGGCGGCCGACGCCTACGGCCTCTCGGGGTGGACCAAGTTCAAGCGCGTCACCTGGCCCACCATGCTCCGCCTTTCCTGGCCCGCCTATACCAACGAGGCGATCTTTCTCTTCCACGCGACGACGCTCGTGTTCTTCTCGGGCTTTCCCGCATGGCAGCAGCGCGGCGACGCGCTCTACTACGCCAAGTTCTTCGCCGACCGGACATTCAATCCCTTCGTCCCCTATCCGATCGTCGCCTTCTATTTCATCCTCCTCACCCTCGCGATCATCGGCATCTTCGGGCTTGCGAACCGCTATCTGAACAGGCACTTGCCACAGGAGGTCCGGCCGCGTCTGAGGCTGCGGCCACAGATCATCCGGTGAGACGATGAATACCTGGCTCCGGGAGCACCCCGACATCCGAACCGTCCGCGCCGCCGTGGCCGATCTCAACGGTCAGGCACGGGGCAAGCGCCTGCCTGCCCGCTTCGCCGACAAGCTGCTGACAGACGGCACGCGGATGCCCTATTCGGTGCTCAACGTCGACATCTGGGGCGACGACATCGAGGACAGTCCGCTCGTTTTCGAATCGGGCGACAAGGACGGCATCCTGAAGGCGACCGAGCGCGGCTTCGTGCCGATGCCGTGGCTCGAGAATCCTTCAGCCCTCCTGCCGATGTGGATGTCGCACGAGGACGGACGGCCCTACGCGGGCGATCCGCGCCACGCGCTGCGAATCGTGCTCGAACGCTACGCTGCGAAGGGCTGGACGCCCGTCGTCGCGACTGAGCTCGAATTCTACCTCGTCGACGACTCAGGCCGGGATATCCAGCCCCCGCCATCGCCCCGCTCGGGCAAGCGCAGGCTCGGCGGCGAAGTGCTTTCCATTCGCGCGCTCGACGCCTTCGACACCTTCTTCACCGAGCTCTACGACGCCTGCGAGGCGATGGACATTCCCGCCGAGACGGCGATCTCGGAAGCGGGCATGGGCCAGTACGAGATCAACCTCACGCACGGCTGCGCCATGAAATCCGCCGACGACAGCTGGCTGTTCAAGCTGCTCGTCAAGGGCATCGCCCGCAAGTACGGCTTCGCGGCGAGCTTCATGGCCAAGCCCTACGTCGAGCACTCGGGCACGGGCATGCACATGCACTTCTCCGTCTGCGACCGCGACGGGCGGAACATCTTCGACGACGGCACCGACAAGGGCGGCCCCCTCCTCAGGCACGCCATCGCCGGCTGCCTGTCCGGCATGCCGCCCTCGGCGCTGGTCTTCTTCCCGCACGGCAACAGCTACGACCGGCTGGAGCCGGGCGCCCACGCGCCAACTGGCATGGCCTGGGCCTACGAGAACCGCACCGCCGCGATCCGCGTCCCCGCCGGCCCCTCGACGGCGCGCCGGATCGAGCACCGCGTCGCTGGCGGCGACATCAATCCCTATCTCCTGATCACCGCAATCCTCGGCGCGGCGCTCGTGGGCATCGAGGACGGCATGGAGGCCCCGCCTCCCGTCACCGGCAACGCCTACGAGATGGACCTCCCCCAGCTTCCCCGAAACTGGGCAGACGCGATCCGCGAGTTCGAAAACTCTCCGCTCATCGCCCGCGTCCTTCCGAAAGAGCTCATCCGCAACTACATCATGACGAAGCGGCAGGAGATGCAGTACTACGACGAGCTTTCCAAGGCCGAGCGCATCGACCTCTATCTCGACACTGTCTGATCCGGGCGCTATCACCCGCGCAAACCCAAATCGGTATTTCATGCACATCGGCATATTGCAGGCCGGCCACCTGCCAGAGGACATGGCGAAGGTCACCGGCGACTACGACACGCTCTTCAGGAGACTCCTCGGCGGACACGGGCTGGACCTCGCGGTCTGGAACGTCGTCGACATGGAGTTCCCCTCCTCCGTCAACGACGCCGACGGCTGGCTCATCACCGGCTCGAAACACGGCGCCTACGACGACCTGCCGTTCATCCCGAAGCTCGAGGACTTCGTCCGGCAGGCCCGGGCCGAACAGGTCCCGCTCGTCGGCATCTGCTTCGGCCACCAGATCATCGCGCAGGCGCTGGGTGGCCGTGTCGAGAAGTTCTCGGGCGGCTGGTCGGTCGGCCCGCAAACCGTCGACTGGGGGGGCACGCCGATGACGCTCAACTCCTGGCACCAGGACCAGGTGATCGAGCCGCCGGACGGCGCGGAGGTGCTCGCCACGAGCGACTTCTGCCGCTACGGCGCGCTGCTCTACGACGACTGGGCCTTCACGGTCCAGACCCACCCCGAATTCACCGCGACCGAGGTCGATTTCCTGCTGCGTACCCGCGCCCCCGGCCTCGTCCCCGAGCCCTTGCGCGCCGAGGCGGCGGCGAATCTCGACGCGCCGCTCGACAACGCGCGCCTCGCCGACCGGATCGCCGATTTCTTCAAGGACGCCCGCCATGGCTGACTGGATGGACAACCTGCCCGACGCGGCGCGGGAGTATCTCGACGGCTACAGGCTCGACGAGGTCGAGTGCATCATTTCCGACCTGCCCGGCATCGCCCGCGGCAAGGCGATGCCCGCCTCCAAGTTCGCCA
>CAZPOK010000150.1:0-8189 GCA_964587905.1 uncultured Rhodobacterales bacterium
CACCTCGTCGGTCGTTCCGCTCATCAGGACCTGGCCGTCGTGAAGGATGTAGGCGCGATCCACGATTTCGAGCGTTTCACGGACGTTGTGGTCCGTGATGAGAACGCCGATTCCGCGTGTCTTGAGGTCGGCGACGAGCGTCCGGATCTCGGTCACAGCGATTGGATCGACGCCCGCGAAGGGTTCGTCGAGCAGCAGATACTTCGGGTTCGCCGCGAGGCAGCGCGCAATCTCGACCCGGCGGCGTTCTCCGCCCGACAGAGACAAAGCCGGCGCGCGGCGCAGGTGGGTTATCGAGAAATCCGACAGAAGCTCCTCGAGCTTGTCGAGCCGCTTGATACGCGTCGGCTCCGAGATCTCGAGAATCGCGAGGATGTTGTCCTCGACGTTCAGGCCGCGGAAGATGGAGACTTCCTGCGGAAGGTAGCCGATCCCGAATCGCGCGCGGCGATACATCGGAAGGCTCGTCACGTCGCGGCCGTCGAGGATCACCTGTCCGCCCTCGGGATTCACGAGCCCCGCGATGGCGTAGAAACAGGTCGTCTTTCCCGACCCGTTCGGTCCGAGGAGCGCGACAACCTCGCCGCGGTGAAGCTCCATGCTCACGTCGCGGATCACAGGGCGCTTGCGGTAGCTCTTGCGCAGATTGAGCACCCGCAGGCCGACGTCGCCGGTCCGGACCTCGAGATCGGGGCGCGCCATCAGTTCCCACCTGTGCGAAGGATCGTCCGCACGCTGCCTTCCATGACGCCGGTTCCGTCGTCCAGCTGCACCGTCAGTCTGTCGCCCGAAATCGCGCTCTGCTCCTGCGTAAGGAGCACGTCGCCCGTCATCACGACGATCTGGTCGGCGAGCGTATACACCGCTTCCGCTCCTTCCGCGGCCTCTTCGCCGCGGACCATCACCACGTTGTCGAAGGCGAGCATCCGCTCGATCTCGCGCGGTTCCGCCTCGGTGTACTCGACTTCGACGCGGTCTGCGGTGAGGCGTAAGTCACCCTGGACTACGACCACGCTGCCCGTGAAGACGGCGCTGCCGTCCGTCTGGTCCACGCTGAGCCTGTCGGAGGTCACCTCGATTGGCTCGCTCGGGTCGTGATCGGCGGATCCGAAGGCGATACTGGCCTCCTGAGCAAGAAGGACGGAGGGCAGGCCGAAGGCGACCAGCGCGAAAGCGAGGATCAGGCGGGACAAGGCTACTCCTGAGATTGTCCCGGCTCGTATAGCAGCCGGACGCCACCGTTGAAAACAACAACGTTTCCGCCGGTCATGTCCTGCGTGATCCGCATCGACCCGGCATCCAGAGTACCCGGTGGCCCGACCGCATGAACATCGTTCTCGGCCACGATGTCGGTCCTGCCGAGCGCGGCGTCCAGCGTCCGGGTTTCCATCCGGTAACCATTCGAAGTCACCACCGTCACGCCACCTTCCAGCACCGCCCGATCCGCGGCCATGTCGATCACTGCGGCCGGTGCGGAGACATCTGCGGTCCAACCCTCCGGAAACTCGATCCTGCCGTCGACGGTCGTGGCGTTCAGCGTCTGCGGATCGCCCTCGGCGGGCCGTACGCTCTCGGCGATCAAGCTGATCGCCGCGCCGTCGCGGGTCATGCCGGAGTAGGTGGGCGCCGAAACCTGTTCGTCGCGGGCCAGATCCTCGACATCAACGTCCGCATAGGGAATGGCGCGATCCGGGTCCATGTTCCGGGCGAGAAGGAACAGCGTCGACAGAAGCCCGAGCGCAAGCAGCGGCAGAACGAACTTCAGCCACTGGACAAGCCGGGAATAGGAGTCTTCGAACGCGGTCATGGTGCCGGACGCTTTATCCTACTTGAATGCTACCACCGGCGTCCCGATCGGGAAACGTCGCAGGACGTGATTGGCGGGTTCTTGCCCTCAATGGGCGAAGATGTCGCTCTCCGGCCAACCGGCAAGGTCAAGCTCGGCACGCGCGGGAAGAAACCGGAAGCATTCGGCGGCGAGCGCCGTCCTGCCCTCGCGGGCCAGGCGTGCATCGAGCACCTCTCGCAGCCGGTGGAGATAGAGCACATCGGATGCCGCGTAGGCGAGTTGCGCCTCGGTGAGGATCTCGGCGCCCCAGTCGCTCATCTGCTGCTGCTTCGAGATGTCGATCCCCAGAAGCTCTTCGAGGAGGTTCTTCAGTCCGTGCCGGTCGGTGTAGGTCCGGCAGAGCTTCGACGCGATCTTCGTGCAATAGACCGGTTCGGCCCGCACGCCGAACGCATTGAGGAGCGCCGCGATGTCGAACCGGCCGAAGTGGAACAGCTTCAGGATCTCATTGTCCGCGAGCAGCCGTTCGAGGTTCGGCGCGGTTCTCTGCCCGGATTCGATCTGGACCATATGGGCGTCGCCGTCGCCGCCCGACAGTTGCACGACGCAAAGACGGTCGCGATGCGGGTTGAGGCCCATCGTCTCGCAGTCGATCGCCACCGTCGTGCCGAGGTCCAGCCCGTCGGGAAGATCCTTCATGTGCAGAAAATTGGTCAACGGGCGCTCCGGTTCGGGGGACGTTTGTGCCAACGATAGGCGAGTGACGGACCTCAGGGGAGAGATCACACGGCAGAGTGTCAAGGTCGATCCCGCAACGACGGTCTTGCCATGCAGAGCGCCATGCGGAGACGGACTGTGCGATCATCCGGGGTGGACCATTCGGAGTTCTGATGGAATTCATCTGGGGTCGACTGGTGCCCAGGAGAGGACTCGAACCTCCACGCCTTGCGGCACACGGACCTGAACCGTGCGCGTCTACCAATTCCGCCACCTGGGCCGGTGTCGTGAGGCGCTCGTTTAGTCCCGGGGGGGCAGGCTGTCAACGGGGATCGGCGACGCCGGATTGCGGCGTCGCCGACATGCCGTCAGTTGGAGTCAGCGGTGTATACACCGACGAGGCTCTCTGCCGGATCGGAGCCGACGGTCACAGTTCCCTCGATCACGCCAATCGTCCCTGCTCCGCCATCTACGAAAGCACCGTCAACCTTAGCGTCGGCCGTGCCTTCTCTCTCGTTTGCCGTTCCGCCTGCGATGGTGAACGGATCGGTTGACAGCGTCGTTGCATAGCGCCCGGCGTCGATGTTCGTGCCTTCGATGCGGATGACGTCGACGGTCTCGGTGTTCCCCTGCAAGTCGTTGAGCGTCAGGCCTTGAAGCTGGCCGCTCAGTTGCGAACTGGCGAAGTCCACGAACAGGATGACTTCGCCTTCTACCAGCGCCCCGTCCGTCTCGAGATCACCGACCTCCATCGCGGTCCGGCCGCTGTAGACCGATCCCCCGGTGGGGCTTGTGGCGACGGCCATCTGGTTGCGGCTGTCGAACTCGGTCAGCGTGTCCTGCGCGGTCTGCGGGAGGTTCGACAGATCGTCCGGGAGGCTGATGTCGAAGATCCTGCTGACCGTCGGCGTCGTGTCGGTTCCCGTTCCGCCGGATGAGCTGTCGCCGGACCCGCCGCTGCAGGCGGCGAGCGAGAGCGAGATGAGAAGTGCTGGGGTGGCCTTGAGAATTTTCACGTCTGTATCCTTTTCCGTTCTGGGCAAAGCCCGGTCGATGCCGCAACGTAGTCCGTACCCTCCGGCCGACTCTGGACGTCGTAATCGATGCGAAAGCCACGGGTGCGGCGAATGGAGTCGATGCGCCGGGTTGCCCGTGCAGACCGGCGGGTCTATGCACCGCGATACGCATTCGGAGGCGGCGCCATGTCGAAACTGGTCACGATCTACGGCGGCTCGGGCTTCGTTGGCCGCAATATCGCGCGACGGATGGCCAAGGAGGGCTGGCGCGTCCGGGTCGCGGTCCGGCGACCGAACGAGGCGATGTTCGTGCGGCCCTACGGCGTGGTGGGTCAGGTCGAGCCGGTTTTCTGCAATATCCGCGACGACGAAAGCGTGCGGCTCGTGGCGAAGGGCGCGGACGCGGTGGTGAACTGCGTGGGCACCTTCGACAAGGGCGGCAAGAACAACTTCGAGGCGGTTCAGGACAAGGGCGCGGCGCGGGTCGCGCGGGTTGCGGCCGAAGAGAGGGTGGGACGGCTCGTCCACATCTCGGCGATCGGCGCGGATCCCGAAAGCGACAGCATCTATGGCCGCACCAAGGCGGCGGGCGAGGCGGCGATCCGCGAGCACTTCCCCGGCGCGGTGATCCTGCGGCCCTCGGTGATCTTCGGGCCGGACGACCAGTTCTTCAATCGCTTCGCCAACATGACGCGGTTTGGGCCCGTCCTGCCGGTGATCGGGGCAAAGACGAAGTTCCAGCCGGTCTATGTCGACGATGTCGCCAAGGCCGCGACCCATGGCGTGCTCGGGAAGGCCGAACCCGGCATCTACGAACTCGGCGGGCCGGATGTCGATACGTTCCGCGATCTCATGGTCCAGATGCTCGCCATCATCCGGCGGCGGCGGATCGTGATGAACATCCCCTTCTGGCTCGGCCGGACCATGGGGGTCGCGTTCGACGCGCTCAATGCGATCACGGTCGGCCTCGTCAAGGGGCCCGTGACGCTCGACCAGGTGAAGAGCCTCGCGCGGGACAATGTCGTCAGCGGCGAGACCAAGACGTTCCGCGACCTCGGGATCACGCCGACCTCGCTGGAGTCGGTGCTGCCGGAGTACCTCTGGCGGTTCCGGCCCTCGGGCCAGTATGCGGCGATGAAGGAATCCGCCGGCCGGCTGAAACCGTAGGCGTTCGAGGTCGGACAGCGGGCAAGCCTCGAAGTCGCTTGTGAGCGCGCGAGCCGGTCGTCAGGTATAGGCGATCCAGAGCAGCGCGATGCCGAGGATCACCCGGTAGATCACATAGGGCGTGAAGCTCACGCTTCTGAGCAGCCGCATCATCATCGTGAGCGCGAGGAGCGCCGCGAGGAAGGCGAAGGCGGCGGCGATCGAGGCGTCGCGCAGAAGCGCCAGATCGGCATTCGCAACCGCGTCGCCGGCGAGCAGGACGCCCGAGGCTCCGATCGTCGGGATCGACATCAGCATGGCGAGGCGCGCGGCGTCGTGGCGGGCATAGCCGAGGTGACGGGCGGCCGAGATCGTGATGCCGGACCGGGAGGTGCCCGGAATGAGAGCGACGGCCTGCCAGAGACCCATCACGACCGCATGCTTCAGGGTCCAGCCTTCGGCCCGTTTCTCGTGCCCGCCCTTCTGGTCGGTCCACCAGAGCACCAACCCGAAGAGGATCATCGTCCAGCCGATCACCGCGGTGGAGCGCATCGCCTCGTCGAGGCCCGTGAGCTTCACGATGAGGCCGAAGATCACGACCGGCACGGTCGCAATGATCAGGCAGAGGGCGAGCCACGCCTCCGGTCCGTCGATCTGCCAGCGCAGGAGCTTCGGGATGCCGGCGAGCGCCTTTCTCACATCGGACCAGAAGTAGAGGATCACGGCGCCGAGCGTGCCGACATGGACGGCCACGTCGATGGCCAGACCCTGATCCTGCATCCCCGTCAGATTCGGCAGGAGAATGAGATGTCCGGAGCTGGAAACCGGGAGAAACTCGGTCAGTCCCTGGATCACCGCGACGAGCAGAAGGTGGAAAAGGGTCATTCGCCGGTCCCGGATGAAGGCCTATTGCCCTTCTAGTGCATTGATCGTGGGAAGAAAGGATGAAGATATGTAAGTAATGCTTACTTAAAATCTCTGTGACGCATCATGATTTGGTGCCGAGTGGCAAGAAATTCAGTTTATAGGTCAGTGTATCTGACTTTTATTTCGATCTTACACGCCGTAAAGAAGCGGCCTGACGACCTCCGGGAGGATTCTGTCCATGGCAAAGCAACGAATGCTCACGTTCGTAAACGTGGAACGGGCGATGCCCGAGAAACGCGCCCCGAGTCTGCGCCGGACCGATTTCGGCGAGATCTACGACGAGTACGAGATCGAGAAGGCCGAGGAGCAGGCCGGGCGCTGTTCGCAGTGCGGCGTACCTTACTGCCAGACGCATTGCCCGCTGCACAACAACATTCCCGACTGGCTCAAGCTGACCGCCGAGGGGCGGCTGCGCGAGGCGTATGAGCTGAGCCAGGCGACGAACACCTTCCCGGAGATCTGCGGCCGCATCTGCCCGCAGGACCGGCTCTGCGAAGGCAATTGCGTGATCGAGCAGTCTGGTCACGGCACCGTCACCATCGGGTCGGTCGAGAAGTTCCTGACCGATACCGCCTTCGAAGAGGGATGGGTCGAGCCGATCCGTCCGACCGCCGATCGCCCCGAGAGCGTGGGTATCATCGGCGCCGGTCCCGGCGGCCTTTCCGCCGCCGACATGCTGCGCCGGGCGGGCGTCCAGGTAACGGTCTACGACCGCTACGACCGCGCGGGCGGGCTGATGACCTACGGCATTCCGGGCTTCAAGCTCGAGAAGGACGTGGTGATGAAGCGCATCGACCAGCTGACCGACGGCGGGGTCGCGTTCAAGATGAACTGCAGCGTGGGCGAGGACATCTCGTTCGACGAGATTCGCGCGCGGCACGACGCGGTCGTCATCGCAACGGGCGTCTACAAGAGCCGCGACCTGCAGGCGCCGGGCGTCGGCACGGGCGGTATCGTGCGTGCGATCGATTATCTGACCGCCTCGAACCGCAAGGGCTTTGGCGACGAGGTACCGGAGTTCGACAGCGGGGAACTCAACGCCGAGGGCAAGCGCGTCGTGGTGATCGGCGGCGGCGACACGGCGATGGATTGCGTGCGCACGGCGGTCCGGCAGGGCGCGACGTCCGTGAAGTGTCTCTATCGCCGCGACCGGGCGAACATGCCCGGCTCGCAGCGCGAGGTCGCGAACGCCGAGGAAGAGGGCGTCGAGTTCGTCTGGCTGTCGGGGCCGAAGGGCTTCACGGCCGGCGGCGCGCACAAGGGCGCGGTGAAGGGCGTGGCCATCGAGGGCACCGACGAAGGCAAGGTCGCAGGCGTGATGGTCCACAAGATGCGCCTTGGTGCGCCCGACGTCACGGGCCGGCAGAGCCCCGAGGTGATCGAGGGCGCGGACTATACCGAGGACGCCGATCTCGTCATCAAGGCGCTGGGCTTCGAACCCGAGGAGCTGCCGACGCTCTGGGGTGTGGAGGGGCTCGAGGTGACGCGCTGGGGCACGATCAAGGCGGATTTTCGCACCCACGCGACGAGCCTCGAGGGCGTCTATGCCGTGGGGGACATCGTGCGGGGCGCCTCGCTGGTGGTCTGGGCGATCCGAGACGGGCGCGAGGCGGGCGACGCGGTGCTCGACTACCTGTCTCAGGGCGCGCGCGTCGCGGCCGAGTAGGCCGGAAGCGGACGCATGTGAAACGCATGGCGTCCGTGGGGATCGCAGACGGACGCTGATCGGGACCGGAAGGGGCGGCACGTCAGCAAGACTGACCCGTCCAGTGAAGGAAGGATGAACGCGGTGGCAAAGAGGACAGGACAGTGCCTGTGCGGCGCGGTGACGTTCAAGGCGGACGTGGCGTCGGGGATTCAGGCCTGCCATTGCGTCCAGTGTCAGCGCTGGACGGGCGGGGGGCCGCTCGTGTCGGTCCGGGCCACCGATCTGGAGATCGCGGGAGCGGACCGGGTGGCTGCCTATCACGCCAGCGAATGGGGCGAGCGCGCGGTCTGCGGCACCTGCGGATCGACGCTTTACTGGCGGATGCAGGGGCGCCCCGTCGCCTATGTTGCGGTCGGGCTGCTGGACGACCAGTCGGGCCTGACCGTCACGGATGAGATCTTCGTCGATCATCGGCCCACGTGGCTGAAACCCTGGCTCGGCGCCACGCAGAGCACCGAGGCCGAGGAAATGGCGAAGCTGCAGGAATTCCTCGCGGGAGAAGCGACATGACCAAGTATGACGCGGAGTGGATGGCCACCGAAGAGACGCGCCGGGCCTGGATGGCGGAGAACTCGATGTGGCGACCCGAGGACGAGCATTCGTCCTGCGGAGTGGGCCTCGTCGTATCGATCGACGGATCGAAGTCGCGCAAGGTCGTCGAGCACGGGATCGACGCGCTGAAGGCGGTGTGGCACCGGGGGGCCGTCGACGCCGACGGCAAGACCGGTGACGGCGCGGGCATCCACGTGCAGATCCCGCACGAGTTCTTCGGCGACCAGATCCGTCGGACGGGCCACGAGCCGCGCAAGGGCGAGCTTCTGGCGGTGGGGCAGGTGTTCCTGCCGCGCACGGACTTCGGCGCGCAGGAGACCTGCCGGACCATCGT
>CAZPOK010000151.1:0-8165 GCA_964587905.1 uncultured Rhodobacterales bacterium
CTCACGATGAACCACGTCGAGAAGACCTTCGCGGGCAACGTGGTGGCCTTGAAGGACATGCATCTTCAGGTGAACGACGGGGATTTCATCTCGCTCCTCGGACCCTCGGGTTGCGGGAAATCGACCGCGCTCCGGTTGATCGCGGGTCTGATTCATCCGACGTCCGGCAACATCCGATGGACCGGCGGACAGAACGCCGACGACCTCGGCATCGTCTTTCAGGAACCGACGCTGATGCCGTGGGCAACCGTGGCGCAGAACGTCTGGCTGCCGTTCCGGCTGCGCGGTCAAGGCTATGGCGCGGTGAAAGACGAGATCCTCGAGGCGCTGAGGCTCGTTGGGCTCGAGAAGTTCCAGAATTCCTATCCGCGCGAACTGTCCGGCGGCATGAAGATGCGGGTCTCGATCGCTCGAGCGATGGTGACGAAGCCGCGCCTCATCCTGATGGACGAGCCCTTCGCCGCGCTCGACGAGATCACGCGGTTCAAGCTCAACAACGACCTTCTCGAACTGAAGGAAAAGATCGGCTGCACGGTCGTCTTCGTGACGCATTCGGTGTTCGAGAGCGTCTTCCTGTCCGACCGCATCATCGTGATGGCCGCCCGGCCGGGCCGGGTGATCCGGGAACTGCACGTAGACGTCGCCTACCCGCGTCACGAGGAGTTCCGGACGTCGACGGAATACGCTGCCTATACGCGTCAGGCCTCCGACGCCCTCCAGGACGCCATGGGAGTCGCCGCATGAGCATCGCAGAGACCGCCGCCTCGAGCCCGCCGGTCGTCGACCAGGAAGAAGCGCTCCGTGCCCGCCGCGACAGGATCAACCGGGTCGCGAAGTGGACGCTGCCCTCTCTGGTGCTCGTCTTGTCGATCCTCGCGTGGCATCTATACGTCACGCTCGGCGAGGTGCCGCATTACATCCTTCCCGGACCCGCCCGCGTCGCTCAGGCGATCGTGGACGATTGGGGGCTTTTGTGGCCCGCGATGATCATGACCGGTCGCCTCACGCTTCTGGCGCTATTGATGGCGGTGGTGGGCGGCGTCGCGCTCGCCGTGGCCTTCACGCAGTCGAAATGGGCGGAGATGTCGTTCTTCCCCTACGCGGTGATCCTCCAGGTCACGCCCGTCATCGCCATCGCGCCGCTACTCCAGATCTACGTGGACTCCGCCTTCACGGCGGCGCTCCTCTGCGCGTGGATCGTGGCCTTCTTTCCGATCCTGTCGAATACCACGATCGGGCTCAAATCGGCCGACCACAACCTGTCGGATCTTTTCACGATCTACGGCGCCACGCGCTGGCAGCGGCTGCGCTATCTCGCGGCGCCGTCGGCGCTGCCGTTCTTCCTCGGAGGCCTGAAGATCGCCGGCGGCCTCGCTCTCATCGGCGCGGTCGTGGCGGAATTCGTCATCGGGCGGGCGGGGACGGGTCTCGGGCTCGCCTCCACGCTTCTCGAAGCGTCCTACCGGTTCAACTTCGGGCGGCTCTACGGCGCTCTGATCCTGATTTCACTGATGGGAGTGGTGATCTTCGCGGCCATGAGCCTCATCAGCCATCTCGCGCTCCGGAAATGGCACGAGAGCGCGCTGAAGCGGGAGCGATGATGGACTTTCGTACCCTTCCCGAAGGCTCCTTCACGCTTGCGAATGTCACGATTCCCGCCTGTCTCCTCGGCCAACCGGGAGATCTGGTCCGCTCCTCCGTTTCGGTCTCCGACGGGAGGATCTCGGACCGGAGCTTTGCAGAGATCGACATGAAGGGGGCGATGGTCTTCCCCTGCTTCGTCGACATGCACACCCATCTCGACAAGGGGCATATCTGGGCGCGCGCGCCGAACCCGGACGGAACCTTCACGGGCGCGCTCAGCACCGTGGCGGCGGACCGCGCCGCGCACTGGGACGCCGGGGACGTGCGGTCGCGGATGGAATTCGGGCTGAAGTCCGCGCACGCCCACGGCACGCGCGCGATCCGCACGCATCTCGACAGCCTGCGCCCGCAGGACGCGGTCAGCTTCCCCGTCTTCCGCGAGTTGCGCGAGGACTGGTCCGGGCGGATCGACCTGCAGGGCTCCTGCCTCGTCGGATGCGACAACATGGATCCCGAGGGCGCTTTCGTGGAGACGGCCGACATCGTGGCGGACTCGGGCGGCGTGCTTGGCATGGTGACCTATCCGATCCCGGATCTGAAGGAACGACTGGCTGGCTTCCTGAAACTCGCCGCGGACCGCGGGCTCTCCGTCGACTTCCATGTCGACGAGACGGGCGACCCCTCCGTCCAGACGCTGAAGCTCATCGCCGAGACGATCCTCGAGACCGACTTCGACGCGCCGGTCGTCGTCGGCCATTGCTGCTCGCTCGCGATTCAGGACGAGGTCGACGCCCTGGGCACGCTGGACCTCGTGGCGAAGGCCGGGCTGCACGTCGTGAGCCTGCCGATGTGCAAC
The DNA here is from genome assembly GCA_964587905.1 of uncultured Rhodobacterales bacterium. Lineage (GTDB taxonomy): Bacteria > Pseudomonadota > Alphaproteobacteria > Rhodobacterales > Rhodobacteraceae > DAINOF01. The sequence continues at coordinate 2,441 of CAZPOK010000151.1, forward strand.
CTCTACCTTCAGGACCGGACGGCGCACCGCACGCCCCGGTGGCGCGGCATCACGCTCGTGCACGAGATGAAGGCGCGGGGGATCAACGTGAGCTTCGCCTCGGACAACACCCGCGATCCCTTCTATGCCTACGGCGACCTCGACATGATCGAAGTCATGCGGCAGGCGACGCGGATCGGGCATCTCGACCATTCGACGGACGACTGGTCGCATGCCTTCCTCACGAACCCCGCCCGCGCCTGCGGCTTCGACCTGCCCTCGCTCGGGCCCGGCGCGCCCGCAGATCTCGTGATCTGCAAGGCGCGGGAATGGACGGAGCTCTTCTCGCGCCCGCAATCCGACCGTATCGTGCTGCGCGCCGGCCGCGCCATCGACCGGACGCTGCCCGATTATTCCGAACTAGACGACCTTATGAGGACCGCATGACACCCAATGTCGCCGCCGCGAAGGAAGCTCTTTCCCACCTCGACATGGATCAGAACAAGGCGGCGATCAAATCGAAGAGCCGCGACTTCTTCTGGTACTCTCCCGTTCTCAAACGGCACATGGACCACCTCGTCGCCGACTTCGTGGTGAACCCCCGCAGCGAGGCCGAGGTGATAGAGATCCTCAGGGTCTGCTACGCCCACGACGTGCCGGTGACGACGCGCGGCGCGGGGACGGGCAACTACGGTCAGGCGATGCCGCTAGCCGGCGGCTGCGTCATGCACCTGCGCCACATGGACAAGGTCAAGGAAATCCACCCGGGCCGCGTGATCGCCGAGCCGGGCTGCGTGATCCGCGATCTCGACCGCGAGACGCGGGAGCATTCGGGCCAGGAGGTCCGGATGATGCCCTCGACCTTCGCCACGGCCACGATCGGCGGGTTCATCGCCGGCGGGTCGGGCGGGATCGGGTCGTGCCACTGGGGGGCGCTGCGCGACTTCGGCAACATCATCCGGCTGCGCGTCGTGACGATGGAGGAGGAGCCGCGCGTGCTTGATTTCCGGGGCGACGAACTGCCCCGCGTGTCACATGCCTACGGAACGAACGGGATCATCACCGAGGTCGAGGTGCCGCTCGCGCCAGCCTACGACTGGGTCGAGATGTTCGTGGCCTTCGAGGACTTCATGGACTGCGCGCGCTTTGGTCTGAGCCTCGCGAAGCAGGACGGGATCCTCACCAAGCTGATCACGCCCATCGAGGCGCCGATTCCCTTCGACTATTTTCAGCGCGTGAAGCCTCATGTCGACGCAGCCACGACACTTCTCGCCCTCATGGTCGCGCCGCATTCGATGGACGCCTTCGAAACCTTCGCGCGTCTCAATGGCGCTCCGGGAGTGATCTATCGGAGCGACGACAACGACTGGCCGAAGGGGCCCGGATCGGTTCCGGAATACACCTGGAACCACACGACGCTCCGGGCGCTCAAGGTGAAGCCCTCGGTCACCTATCTGCAGGTCCGCTACGGCCACGGCGAGGACGCGCTCCGCAAGATCGCCCGCATCAAGGAGATCTTCGGGACGGAGGTTCTCCAGCATCTGGAGGTTCTGCGCGAGGGGGGCGAACCGGCCTACGCGGCCCTGCCCATCGTCGATTTCACGACCGAGGAGCGGCTTGACGAGATCGTGCGCATCCACGAGGCGGAGGGCTGCATGGTCTTCAATCCGCATCGCTACACGCTGGAGGAAGGCGGACGGCAAACGGTCGATGACCGGCAGCTCCGCTTCAAGAAAGAAGCCGATCCCAAGGGTCTCCTGAACCCCGGCAAGATGATCGCCTGGGACAATCCGGAGTGGTCGTTCGAAACGATGTACACCTATCCGAAGATCCGGACCGCGGCGGAATGAGCCGTTTCACCGTCGGGACGCGGAGAGAGGGGGCTGACGGCCCCCCTCTTGCGCGTACCGCACAATTCACCCCCCGTGGATACTTGCGGACAGGTGGAGGCGGGTGGTGACACGCGCCCTCGTCCTGTTCGCCCACCCCTGCGCGGAGAGCTTCTCGGCGTCGCTGCATCGCGGGGTCGTCGACACACTCCGGGGTCGCGGCTGGGACGTGGACGACTGCGACCTGAACGCCGAAGGTTTCTCGCCGGTCCTGACCGAAGCCGAGCGGCGGGGCTACCACGACGTCGGCCCAAATCTGGGCCCCGTGGCCGGTTACGTCGAGCGGCTGCGCGCGGCCGAGGCGCTCGTCATGGTCTTCCCGGTCTGGAACTTCGGCTATCCGGCGATCCTGAAGGGTTTTCTCGACCGTGTATTCCTCCCCGGCGTGTCATTCCGGCTGGAAGAGGGACACGTGAAACCGAATCTGACACATATCAAGCGGCTCGCCGCGGTCACCACCTACGGTGGCACCCGGACGCGCGCCTTTCTGGCCGGCGATCCGCCGCGCAAGTGCGTGACCCGTGCCGTATGGCATGTCTGCCGGCCGATGAAGATGCGCTACCTCGCGCTCTATGACATGAACCGGGCGACCGATGCCGCGCGGTCCGCGTTCATGGGTCGTGTGCGCAAGGAAATGGAGGCATTCTGAGATGCGGGCGCTCGTCGTCTACTGCCACCCGAAGGAGACGAGCTTTACCGCGGCCGTGCGCGACGTGGTGCTTGACCGTCTTGGCGCGGCCGGCGCCGAGGTGCGGCTCAGGGATCTCTACGCGGAAGGGTTCGACCCGCGGCTTACCGCCGGCGATCTCGACTGCTACGAGGACGACAGCCGGAACTGCGACCCTGTCCGATCAGAGGTCGAAGACCTGCGTTGGTGCGACACCCTCGTCTTCGTCTATCCGACCTGGTGGTATGGGCTGCCTGCGGTCCTGAAGGGCTGGCTCGACCGCGTCCTGGTGCCCGGCGTCGCCTTTCTGATGCCGGAGACCGGCGGCACGATCAAACCGGGTCTCACGCACATCACGCGGCTTGGCGTCTTCACGACCTGCGGGGCGAGCTGGTGGCTCACCCGCTTCGTCGGCGCTCCCGGACGGCGGACGATAGCGCGCGGGGTCGGCCTTCTCTGCGCCAGGGGCCACCGGAAGGTCTTCGCGGCGCACTATCTTATGGACAGTTCGACCGCCGCCTCCCGCCGGTCGCATCTCGGAAAGGTCGCGCGCAAGATGGACCGCTTCATCGGCGGCCATCGGAAGACCGAGGAGGCGCTCGCATGATCCCGGTGCTCGACTGGCAGACATACGCGTCGGATCCGCAGGCGTTCACCGCGGATCTGGGGGCCGCCTGCCGGGAGACCGGATTTCTTCTTCTGACCGGCCACGGCATCAGCGAAGCCCTGCAGGCCTCGGTGCTGCGGGAGGCAGACCGGTTCTTCGACCTGTCGTCCAAGGAGAAGGACAGGGTCTCGATCCTCCGGAACCGGCACAATCGCGGCTGGGCGGCGAAAGGATCGGAATCGCTCGACGAGACGAGCGGGCAGACCGACCGGAAGGAAGCCTTCAACATCGGCCTCGATCTCGAGCCGGACGATCCGCGGGTATTGGCGGGCGAGCCGTTCCGCAGCGTGAACGTCTGGCCTGACCTGCCCGGCTTCCGTGCGACGATGCTCAGGTACTTCAACGCCGTCCGGGACCTGGGTGTCGACCTGCACGGTCCGGTCGCGCGCGATCTCGGTCTGCCGGAGGACCACTTCAGCGCCATGTTCGATGCCCCGCTGGCGACGCTCAGGCTCCTGCGCTATCCGCCCGGCACCGGTGCCGACGACGAGATCGGGGCCGGCGCGCATACCGACTACGGGTCGCTCACGCTTCTTCTCATGGACGGCGAGCCGGGGCTGCAGGTGCGCCCGCGCGGCGCCGACTGGATCGATGTCCCGCATGTTCCGGGGGCGTATGTCGTCAACATCGGCGACTGCCTGATGCGCTGGACGAACGACCTCTATGTCTCCACTCCGCATCGCGTCCGGCCGCCGAAGCATCGGCGCCGGTCGGTCGCCTTCTTTCTCGATCCCAATCCCGACGCGATCATAAGTGCGCTTCCCGGAACGGGAACTCCCAAGTATCCGCCGATCGCCGCGGCGGATTATCTTCGCGCGCGCCTCGACGCCACCTACAAGCCGGAACCGCAGCCATGAGCCGCCGCCTCGACTGGGCCGACTACCGCACCACCGAATACGCCGACATCGATCCGATGCGCACGATCGCGATCCTGCCCACCGCCGCGATCGAGCAGCACGGCCCGCACCTGCCGGTCGGGACCGATACGATGATCGCGCAGGGCATGCTGGACAGGGTCCGCGCGATGTGTCCCGCCGATCTCGATATCCGCATCCTGCCCATTCAGGCCGTGGGAAAATCGAACGAACACATCCACGCGCCCGGGACGCTCAGTTTATCGGCAGAGACGGCGCTCGGAGCGTGGACGGAGATCGGTCTTTCGGTGGCGCGGGCTGGCGTCCGGAAGATCGTCGTCGTGAACTCGCACGGTGGCAACCTCGACCTCGTCTCGATCCTCTCGCGGGAACTCAGGGTCCGCGCGGGAATGCTCGCGGTGAAATGCCAGTGGGGGGCGTTCGGCCATCCCGACGGCATGTATCCGGCCCGCGAGCTTGCCTACGGCATTCACGGCGGGGACGTCGAAACCTCGCTCATGCTGGCGTTCCGGCCCGAGTGCGTCGACATGAGCGCAGCGGAAGACAATCGTTCGACGGCCGAGACGAGCGCGATCTCCCCTGTCGGCCCGGTCTCCTACGGCTGGATCTCGAGCGACCTGAACCCCTCCGGGACGGTGGGCGACGCCTCCGCGGCGACCGCAGCCAAGGGCTGCGCAACGGCCGAGCACCAGGCAAAAGGCTTCATCGATCTGCTCCGGAAGGTCGAGGCGTCTCCGATCGACGGCTTCGCGCCGACATTTCCGAAGATCTGATCGGTCTTTCCACGAAATCGCCTCATTTCGCTGGCTTCCTGTCCGATAATCGCCGCGTTCCCGTGATCGATTGTTCGATCATTCGGCGGGTGCGCCGACAACAAGAAGACCAGAGTTCGAGAGGATCCAGCATGTCTGCCGACGCGGTAAACGCAGTCCTGCAAGCGCTCGAAGAGCAGCGGATGGATGTTTCCGTTCGGGCACCGAAACGGTTCTGCTTCGTGGAGGGAACATACGTCGCGTCGCTCAGGGGAGAGATGCCCGTCGAGTTCCTTCGCGAGGGGTACTACATCCGCTCACGCAAGGGCAGCTTCCACACCATCTCGGACATCGACACCTTCCAGGCATTCGACGTCGATCCGGACCACCATTCCTCGCTTGGCCTCTACAACATCCGGCGCGGCTCGATCGAGGAAGGTCTTCCGCGCCGCGATCTCTGGGTCACAGAAGGCCAGCAGTTCGAATTGTCCCGCCGGCTCGAGATCTCCCACGCCGTGCGCATGGCGACCCGGAAGACGGGGGCCGCGATCGAGCGCCTCAGGTTCGTGGTCTTCACCTGCGATGGCCTGCCGATGATCCGCGCGGAGGGCGTCTGGACGACCGCGACGCCTGTCGAGGCGCTCTTCCCAAAGTTCGAGGAAGAGGTCGACGCAGCCGACGGCGCCCCGGAGGCCTGACGCTACTCGGCCACCTTCGGCTCCACCGGCAGTGGCTTTGAGTGCAGAGCTTCGATCGCGTCGTATTGCGACAGGAACACGCGTCCCGTCAGATCCTCGAGGAAATGCGCCCGCTGGAGCCGGTCCATCACCGGGCCCTTGACCTCCGAGAGATCGGAAGAGCGTCGTGTAGGGAAAGAGTGTGTCAGTACGTGTAGA
>CAZPOK010000152.1:0-8134 GCA_964587905.1 uncultured Rhodobacterales bacterium
TGAACGAGATGGGCGTCCCAGATCTTGTCGTAGAGCGTCTTGCCGGTCATGGCGGATTCCCCGGATGGTCTTTGAGAAGAGGCGTTTCAGGCTTGGGCGCCCGTCATGGACGGGCTTTGGCCGTCATCCGCGCCCCGTAGAAGCGCCACGGCAATCTCGCACGATCATCAATGTCGAAAACCGGTCTCATGCAGGCGAGATACCCCCGCGATCCGAATTCATCAAGAGGTCAGCGATACTCGGGTCCGGTTGCGCGCCGCTCGGGCGCCGTGCCATCGTCGGTCTTGAAGGGGCCTCCGTGGAAAATGAGGGCGAGAAATGATCGAGGAACTGCGTGCGCTCTACGACGCCGTCTCTCTGCAATTTTCCAATCTCCTCCTGCCCTCGCGCCTCGTCCAGTTCGCCATTCTCCTGGCTTGCGTCCTCGTCGCATTGATCCTGAGACGCGCTGCCGGGAGCCGCACGCGCGACTGGATGCACAGCCTCGAAGGGCGGCCGAAATGGCAGCTTCGGCTGCTGCTCATCTTGGAACGCCGGCTGGGCCTGATCTTCTTCGTGATCCTGAGCTGGCTTGCAGTGGTCGTGATGGCAGAAGTCTCGCCCTTCACGTCGCGCCGCTTCATTCTCGAGCTTGTCGCCACCATCGCCACGGCTTGGCTCGCCATTTCTTTCGCGGCGCGCTTCATCCGGAACGTTGTGCTTCGGAAAGCCGTGACATGGGGCGTTTCCGTCTACGCCATGCTCTATTTTCTCGGCCTGATCGAACCTGTGTCGACGGCCCTCGAATCCGTGGCACTGGAACTGGGAGATTTCCGCCTTTCGCTCCTGACGCTGATCAAGGCGCTGATCGTCACCGCACTTCTTCTTGCGGCGGCACGGCTGATTTCGCACACGACTGCGTCACGCGTACGGGCGAACCGCGATATATCGCCCTCGATGCAGGTGCTCGTCGTCAAGTTCCTGCAAGTCATCCTGTACGGGGCTGCCTTCTTCATCGGCCTCAAGGCAGTCGGCTTCGACCTCACCGGCCTCGCAGTGCTTTCGGGGGCCATCGGCGTTGGGCTTGGCTTCGGGCTCCAGAAGGTGGTCTCGAACCTCGTCTCGGGAATCATCATTCTCCTCGACAAGTCGATCAAGCCCGGCGACGTCATCTCTCTTGGCGATACCTTCGGATGGATCAACTCGCTCGGCGCGCGCTACGTGAGCGTCGTCACTCGGGACGGCAAGGAGTACCTGATCCCGAACGAGGATCTGATCACCGGGCAAGTGGTGAACTGGTCTCACTCCAACGAGTTCGTGCGTCTCGACATCTACTTCGGCACCTCCTACGGCGACGATCCGCACCTGGTCCGAAGGATCGCCATCGAGGCGGCGAAGAGTGTCGACCGCGTCCTCTCTCAGAGGCCTCCAGTCTGCCATATCGTCGGTTTCGGAGACAGTTCGGTGGACTACATCCTGCGATTCTGGATCAGCGACCCCACGGGTGGTCTGACGAACATCCGCGGCAACGTCTTTTTGGCTCTTTGGGATGCCTTCAAGCGAAGTGGCGTGTCGATCCCATTCCCGCAGAGAGAGGTCCGACTGCTGGATCAGCCGGTTTCCGCCGCCATCGAGGCGGGGCCCAAGGCACCTGATTGATGTTTGACTGGCGATGCAGGACCAACATGGTAAGAGACGTGTTCAAGGAATAACAGGGGGCAGGTCCTTGCGCGTACATCGCGTCCTCGCGTGGCTTTTGGCGGGAATGCTTATTGCCGCCCCGGCCGCGGCGCTGGACAGCTTTTCCTTTGACACACCCGGTGCGCCCGAGGACCTGCAGGAGAGTTTGCGGGCGGCGTCCCTCCTCGTGTCACTTGCCGATGATGGCGTTACCGACCCGCAAGAGCTTCTTGCGGCGGCGCGGGCTGAGTACAGCCGGCTTCTCGGGGCGCTCTACAACGCCGGCTACTACGGTGCCGTGATCAGCGTAGAGATCGACGGGCGCGAGGCCGCCGACATACCGCCTCTCGCTCGGCCGGCGTCGATCGACCGGATCACGGTGCGGGTTGAGCCGGGGCCGAGCTACACGTTTTCGCGTGCCACGACCGAACCGATTGCCCCGGGCACCGAGCTTCCTCCGGGATACGCCATCGGCGAGCCCGCACGCACGGCTGCCATACGTCGCGCTGCGCAGGCCGCTGTCACGGGCTGGCGCGCCATCGGCTATGCGAAGGCGCGGGTGTCGGAGCAGGACATCGTCGCGAATCATGCAGCGGACATGGTCGCGTCGGACCTCACTCTTGCGACCGGTCAGCGGCTCCGCTTCGGGGAGATCATCGTACGCGGCGAAGCGCGGATGAGCGCCGATCGGGTGCGCGAGATCTCGGGGCTCGAGCGCGCTTCTGAGGTCTTCGATCCCGAGGAATTGCGCCGGGCGTCCAGACGGTTGCAGAGAAGCGGTGTCTTTCGATCGGTCTCCATCACCGAGGCTGAGGACGCTAACCCCGACGGAACCCTCGACATCACGATCCAAGTGGCCGAACAGAGGCTCAGGCGTTACGGCGTGGGGCTCGAGTTCTCGACGACCGAAGGGCTCTCGGCAAATGCCTATTGGCTTCATCGCAACCTTCTGGGCGGAGGCGAGCGGCTCCGGGTCGAGGGCGAATGGTCGTCGATCGACGACAGCACTGGTGGAATGGACTATTCGCTGGGGGCGCGGCTGACGCGGGCGGCGACCCGAGGGCCGGATACGGATCTCTACGTCTTCGCGAACCTCGAACAGCTGAACGAGCCGGACTTCACCTCCTACTCGGTCGAGGCGGCGATCGGATACACGCGGATTGCCACTGATCGGCTCAGCGTCGCGGCGGGGATCGGCGGGCGTTTCTCGTCGGTCAGGGAGAATGGGAGCACACGGGAGTTCAAATTTCTGACGCTGCCTCTGGAAGCCACCTACGATGGTCGTGACGATAGTCTCGATCCGCGAGATGGCTTCTACGCGGACGCCGAACTCACGCCTTTTCTGGGTATCGACGGATCCGCCGACGGTGCCCGATTCTTGGGCGACGGAAGGGCATACCTCACCTTCGGCGAGGCGCGTCCGGTGACCCTCGCCGGTCGCGTCCAGCTCGGATCGATCATCGGGGCTCCGATCAACGGCGTGCCGAACGACTGGCGGTTCTACTCCGGCGGCGGAGGCACCGTGAGAGGGCAGGATTACCAGGCGCTGGGCGTGAATATCGCGCGTGGGCCGCAAAGAGCGCGGAGCGGCGGGCGCAGTTTTCTCGGGCTCTCGGGAGAGGCTCGGGTCGGCGTGACCGAGACGATCGGTGTCGTCGCCTTCGCGGATTGGGGCTACGTCGGTCTCGACTCCGTTCCCGGCACGAGCGGCGACAGCCACGCGGGAGCCGGGCTCGGGGTGCGGTACGACACGGGCATCGGACCGATCCGGCTGGACGTCGCGGTGCCCGTTTCGGGCGATACCGGCGGCTCGGACTATCACATCTACATCGGGATCGGTCAGGCCTTTTGAAACGTGTTCTTCCATTCATCGTCGCGATGCTTCTGCCGGGGGCGGCGTTCGCTCAGGACGACGACGGCGGTGGTTTCCTCGAACGACTGCTTGAGGACAACCTGTCGGGGGCAGGACGGGATGTTCAGATTGTCGGGTTCGCCGGTGCACTGAGTTCGGAGGCCACGATCCAGCGGCTGACAATCGCGGACGACGAAGGGGTCTGGCTCACGCTGGAGGACGTGGTTCTCGACTGGAGGCGCACCGCACTCCTGCGTGGAAGACTGGTCGTCAATCGACTCACCGCGGCTTCGATCTCTCTTCCGCGTCTGCCGCAGGCGCAGGCGCAGGAGGACGAGGGTATCGATCTGCCCCAGCCCGAGGCGTCCGGGTTCAGCCTCCCCGAGCTTCCCGTTTCCGTCAACATCGGCGAGATCTCGACGCCCTCCATCTCGATCGGCGAGCCGGTCTTCGGCATCGCGAGTGAATTCTCCCTCGACGGGTCTCTGAGCCTCCAGGGCGGCGAAGGAGCGGCCGACTTCGAGATCGTCCGCACAGATGGTCCGGCGGGGATTTTCGACATCGAGGCGAGCTACGCCAACGAGACGCGGGTTCTCGACCTTGCACTGGACTTTTCCGAGCAGCAGGGGGGCATTCTGGCCACACTCGCAGGTATACCCGGCGAGCCGTCCGTGGACCTCGACGTCCAGGGAGAAGGCCCCCTCGACGCCTTCGAGGCGACGCTTTCGCTGTCGACAGATGACACCGAGCGTCTCGTCGGAACTCTGAACATCGGAGGCGCCGGCACGACGGAAGGTGGTCCTGTCCCGTTTCGGGCCGAGGTCGCTGGCGACATCGCGCCTCTCCTCGCTCCGGAGTATGCCGAATTCTTCGGGGAGAGCGTTGCTCTGGTGCTTGGCGGCGTCAGGGCTCCCGACGGCGCGCTGGATTTCCGCACATTCACACTCGATGCAAGACAGATCAGTTTCGACGGACAGCTCAGTCTTGCGCCAGGCGGTCTGCCGAGGAGCTTCGATCTCGCCGGGACGATCGCGTCTGACACCGGCGAACCTGTGCTTCTTCCCATACCGGGCGAACCGACCGAGGTCCGGGCCATCACTATGAACGCGACATTCGATGCGTCTTCCGGCGACGCATGGCAGGGAGAGTTCCGCATTCTTGGGTTGGATCGGCCGGGTTTCTCGGCCGAGGCGCTCGACCTCGACGGCGACGGCACGATCAGCCGGAGCGGCGCCTTCACCGCGAATCTGAATTTCGCCGCCGAAGAACTGGATCTCGGCGATCCGGCTGCCGTGGCGGCGCTGGGCGAGCGGGTGACGGGACGGGTCGAGCTTTCGGGCGCGCCCGATGCCCCGCTCGACATCTCGCGCTTCGACATCACAGGCGAAAGCTATGCGCTCGAGGCCGCCGCCGTCCTCGACATCAACGATCGTGACCTGGCGGTCGACGGCCGCGCCCGGCTTTCGGCTCAGGATCTTTCGGTCTTCTCAGGCATCGCCGAGCGCCCGCTCGCGGGATCGGCGGAACTGTCGGTCGCTGGCTCCGGGCAGATCCTCGGCGGCGCGTTCGACGCGACCGTAGAGGGCCGGACGACCGATCTCTCGATCGGGATCCCTGAACTCGACAATCTTGTCGAAGGCACGACACGGCTCACGGTCGCGGCACGGCGGAGCGCCGATGGACTCACTCTCGAAACCTTCCGCCTCGGCTCACCGGTTGCGCAGATCACTGCTGAAGGTGCAATTCGCAGCGTCGGCACGCGCCTCAACCTCTCCGCATCGATTGACGATGGCGCGCTCGTGCTTCCGGGGCTCGATGGCCGGCATACGCTCGCAGTCATCGCGGAAGGTGATGGCGACGTCTGGCAGATCCGCAGTTCTCTGCGGGGAGCGACCCTTTCGGCCGCCGTGGATGGCGAACTTGACGATTCCGCTCCGCTCCCGGCCTTCGATGGACTGGTGACTGTCGACGCTGGGTCTTTGGCGCCGCTCGCGACGCTGCTCGAGATGCCCGGGCTTTCCGGCGCCGCGTCGCTCGAGCTCGACGGTCAAATTCAAGGCGATCTGTCCACCTTCGATCTAGAGATCACGGCGGAAGGCACTGGCCTGACGACGGGCATGCCCGTTCTAGATCCTCTTCTCGACGGACGGGTTGCGCTCTCGCTCGACGCGGGTCGAGGGGCAGGCCCGATCGAGATCCGGGAACTGGCCGCATCGACGGCGACCATCTCGATCGAAGGTGAGGGCACGCTTTCGGGACTGCCGGAGGCTCTCGTTCCGTTCGATGCCGCCGCGCTGCTGACCGCTCCGGCGGCCTTCGACGGACGTATCGCGATCTCGGCGACCGATCTCGCGCCCGCCGCCGCGATTTCGGGTCTGCCGGATCTCGGTGGGGGCCTCGTCACGACAGTCTCGGGACAAGCGGACTTCGATCTTTCGTCCTTCGATCTCGACCTCTCGCTCGAGTCAGAGGATCTCTCGACCGGCCTGCCGGACATCGACGCTTTCCTGCGCGGCGGTGTGTCCGCCACACTCGAAGCGGCGCGGGAGACTGGCCCCGTTGCGCTCGATCGCCTCGAAGTCTCCGCCGGATGGATCGACGCCGCTCTGGAGGGTGTCATCACCGGGCTGCCGTCCGCTCTCGTTCCAATCGACAATGAGGCGATCCTGCAGACTGCGAGGTTCGACGGGTCTGCGGAGATTTCTTCGGAAGACCTCGCGCCGCTGGGTCCGATCGCCGGTCTCCCGCGCCTTGCCGGGGCCGTCGAGATCGAGATGGAAGGCTCCGTTGCAGCCAATCTCGAAACGCTGGACGTGCAGGTTGTCGCGAACGGTGCGAACCTGAGGACCGGAATCGCAGCGGTTGACGAATACATCGGTGGCGGCACCGTACTCTCCATTGACGCGAGCCGCTCGGAGGGCAGTTTCGAAATCCGGCGGGGCCGATTCGCATCGCCGGCTCTGAGCGCTCAGGTCGAAGGGTCGATCGGCCCGCAAAGCGGCGATCTCAACGCGTCCGTTCGGCTCGAAGATCTGGGCCGGATCGTCGAGGGGTTCTCGGGCCGCGCCTCTGCTGATTTGAACGCGGAGCGAAGCTCGGGGAACCCTTGGCAGATCACCTCGAACGTTGACGGGCCCGGCGGAATGCGTGCCCGTGCGGAAGGGACCGTCAGCACCGGGTTCGATCGCGTCGACCTCGACATCACCGGTAGCGTCCCACTCGGGCTTGCCAACACGTTCATAGCGCCGCAATCGCTCGGCGGCCAGGCGTCCTTCGATCTGAGCGTGTCCGGGCCACCGGCGCTCTCCTCCGTATCGGGAACGATCACGACATCCGACGCCCGCCTCGTCGCGCCGACACTCGGTTTCGTCGTGCAGCGGATGGATGGAACCGTACGGCTTTCGGGAGAACGTGCACAAGTCGACGTCCTCGCGAGCATAGAGGGCGGCGGCCGGGTCACCGTATCGGGTCCGATCGGTCTTGCCCCACCTCTCGATGCCGATCTCTCGATCAACCTCGCAAACGTCCGCGTGACGGATCCCGAACTCTACGACACGATTGTCAACGGGGACATCTCGATCGATGGGCCGCTGGCGGGAGGGGCGACGATTGCGGGGCAGCTCCGTGTGGGCCGCACCGAAATCCGAATTCCTGCGGGCGTTTCGGGTGGGGTCGTGCCTATTCCCGACATCGTCCACGTAGCCGAATCTGCCGCCGTTCGGCAGACTCTCGCCCGCGCCGGTCTGCTGGGCGGGGACGAGAGCGGAGGCGGGAACGGCGGAGGCGGACCGGCCTATCCGCTAGACCTTCGCATTCTCGCTCCGAACCAGATCTTCATCCGTGGTCGCGGTCTCGATGCGGAGCTTGGCGGCTCCTTCGGGATTGGTGGAACCACCGACGACGTCATACCTGTCGGTCAGCTTGAGCTGATCCGCGGACGCCTCGATATCCTGGGCAAGCGATTGGTGCTCGACGAGGGGTCGATCACCGTGCAGGGTGATTTTAATCCGTTCGTCCGTCTCGTGGCGGTGTCGCAGGCCGAGGACGTCACCGTTCGCATCGTGGTGGAGGGGCCGATTTCGGAACCCGAGATCAGCTTTCTTTCCGAACCCGCTTTGCCGGAGGACGAGGTCGTTGCACGGCTCCTCTTCGGGCGCGGGATAGAGACCCTATCGCCGCTGCAGGCCGCACAACTCGCGGCCGCCGTCGCGACCCTTACGGGTGGCGGCAACGGAGTTCTCGGAAACCTTCGCGCGAACTTCGGTCTCGACGACCTCAACGTCTCGACGGACGAGAGCGGCGGCCTGGCGGTGACAGCGGGCAGGTACATTTCCGACAACGTCTACACGGACGTGACGGTCAATTCGGAAGGCGAGACGGAACTCAAGTTGAATCTCGACCTGACGCCGTCGGTGAAGGTGACAGGCCAGACCAGCACGAGCGGAGAAAGCGGCATCGGCGTCTACTACGAGCGCGACTACTGATGCAGAGGCCCGATCCATTGGATTCGGGCCGTTCCGGTGTTACATTCCTCGTATGCTCTGCGCCGGGGTTGATCGGCGCGCAACGAAGGAGGACGATGTCCTGTCTCAACTTCACGATGCGGTCCGTGATCAGACCGCG
>CAZPOK010000153.1:0-8088 GCA_964587905.1 uncultured Rhodobacterales bacterium
CACGACGAGGACGACTATCCGCGGATGACCTATCTCGAGGAGACCTACTATCACCGCCTGAACCCCGCGCAGGGCTTCGGGGTCCAGCGGGTCTTCACCGAGGACGGGGCGCTCGACGAGACGATGGCGGTCGGCGACCACGATGTCGTCCTCGTGCCGCGCGGCTACCACCCCTGCGCCGCGCCCTATGGCTACGAGATGTACTACCTCAACGTGATGGCTGGGCCGGAGCGGAAGTGGCGCTTCCGAAATCACCCGGACCACGAATGGATCGTGGAACGCGACAGCGTTTGAGCCACGCCGACCCCTTAAGTGCGTCGGCGGGCGCGCCGGCCCGCCGTTCCTGCGGCCCTCGACGGCCTCGCACAACTAGCCCTCGCCGATCCCGCAATGACGGCCGGTGGGCTTCGGGTCTCTGTCCGGGATCGAAATGCCCTACTGCTCCCGAAACGCCTTCGAGAAGCTGTCCGTTATGGGCTTCGTGATGTAATCGGCGAAGGTCCGCTCCTGCGTCTGGATCATTACCTCAACCGGCATGCCGGGCGTCGGTGCGAACCCGGGGATGCGGTCCAGTTCTTTCGTCGGGATGGAGATCCGGGCGAGGTAGACCTCTTGCGGCATGCCGCTGACATCCTCGGAGAGGGAGTCCGCCGACAGGTAGAAGACCTCGCCTTCCAGGACCGGCGTGGTTCTCTGGTTCAGCGCGATCAGGCGGACGGTCGCCTGCTGGCCGCGCCGGACGGTGTCGATGTCGGTGCGCGCGATCTGGGTCTCGATGATGAGCGGTGCGTCGGAGGGGAGGATTTCGGCGATCGCCTTCCCGGTCTCGATCACGCCTTTCGGGGTATGGTAATGCATCCTGACGACGGTGCCCGTTACCGGCGACCGCACGATCGAACGGTCGAGGACGCTGCGTGCCTGGCGGGCCTTTTCGCGCACGCTCTCAAGCTCGGCCGCGATCGGTCCCAGTTCGTCAAGCGCGGCTTCGCGATAGGCGGACCGGGCCCGGTCGATCTGGCTTTCGTGCTTGAGAAGCATCTGCTGCACCTCTTCAAGCTCCGCCGTGAGGCGCGCAACCTGGCCCTCGGCCTCCGCCTGCACCCGGCGCAGCGCGTTGACTTCGGACTTCCGCACGAGTCCCCGGTCTAGGAGCGTCGTCTTGTCCTCGATGTCCTCGGCGATGATCTCCGACCGGAGCGCGAAGGATTCGAGCTGCGCGGCATAGCCGCCCTCGCGGATTTTCAGCGCCTCGATGTTGCGTTCCAGCAGCGCGATGTCGTTCAGGAGCGACTTGCGGGTGATGTCGAAGGTGAGTTTCTGGCCGTCGAGCATCGCGGCGACCTCGACATCGGCGGCCTCCGCGTCGAGAAGGCGCCGCGAGAACCGCAGATCGTCAGCCTCCTGGTACTCGGCCAGCAGCCGCTCGGAGGTTGCCTGAAGGCGGATCTCGCGCAGGAACAGCTCCCGCTCCGACGTTTCCGCGGAGGTCTGATCGAGGCTGAGGATTTCGTCGCCCGCTTCCACGAACTGACCTTCGGAGACATAGATGTTCTCGATGATGCCGCCCTCGAGGTGCTGCACGATCTTGTTGCGCCCGGTGGCGACGAAACTGCCCTGTGCGATCACCGCCGCGGCGAGCGGCGCGGTGAACGCCCACCAGGAGAAGCCTCCGAAGGCCACCGCCATCAGCGTGAGCCCGATGATCGTATGGCGCCGGATCGAGCGCGGGACCTCGAAAT
This sequence comes from uncultured Rhodobacterales bacterium, assembly GCA_964587905.1. Lineage (GTDB taxonomy): Bacteria > Pseudomonadota > Alphaproteobacteria > Rhodobacterales > Rhodobacteraceae > DAINOF01. The sequence continues at coordinate 1,740 of CAZPOK010000153.1, forward strand.
ACCACTCGCGGCCCGGGTCGTATGTCGTGATGTCAGCCATTGCCCGCCTCGCTGCCTTGAATTCGACCGCTGGGAGTCTTCGGACCGTTCAGCTTGTGAAGGACCTGGTCCTTCGTCCCGAAGAGCGCGACGCGGCCGTCGGTGAGAAGCATGATCTTGTCCACAAGGTTCAGGACGGCCGGTTTCTGCGTGATGAGGACAAGGGTGATCCCGTTCGCTCGCGCGTGCTCGATCGCCTGGGCGAGCGCCTTGTCGCCGGCGACGTCGAGGTTCGAGTTCGGCTCGTCCAGCACGACCAGCCGCGGACCGCCGAAGAACGCGCGCGCCAGTGCGATGCGCTGCTTCTGTCCGCCCGACAGTGGCGATCCATCGGCGGCGACCATCGTCTCGTACCCGTGCGGGAGCGACGCGATCATGTTGTGGACGTCGGCGAGGACGGCCGCCTCGTGGATTTGCTCGTCGGTGGCGTCGTCGCGCATCCGGCCGATGTTGTCCTTGATCGAGCCGGGGAAAAGCTGCACGTCCTGCGGCAGATAGCCGATGTTCTCGCCCAGCTGACGCGGATCCCAGTTCCGCAGATCCATGAGGTCGAGCCGGACGCTCCCGGAGGTGGGCATGATCGACCCCACGAGCATCTTTCCCATCGTCGTCTTGCCCGCGCCGGAGTTTCCGATGACGGCGAGCGTCTCGCCCGGGTTCAGCGAGAAGGACACGCCGTTGAGCACGACCTGCTTCGTGCCGCCCGGCACGTAGAGGAGGCGTTCGACATCCAGCCGTCCTTCGGGGTGCGGGAGCCGGAGCTTCTCGAACTTGTTCTCCGTCGAATGCAGAAGCTGGCGGATGCGCCCGTAGGCGCCTTTCGTCAGCACGAAGGTGTTCCAGCCCTCGATCGACCCTTCGATCGGCGCAAAGGCGCGTCCTGCGATGATCGAGGCGGCGATGACCATGCCGCCGGTGAGGCTTCCGCCGATCGCGAGGAACGCGCCCCAGCCGAGGATCGCCACCTGCGTGAGCAGTCGAACCGCGCGCGAGATCGCCGCGAAGGTGACGTTGCGGTCCTGTGCCGTGACCTGCGATGTCAGGGAGGCGGCGGTGTCGCGCCCCCAGATCCGCACAGCTTCCGGGATCATCGCCATCGCGTTGATCACCTGACTGTTGCGGGACATCGAATCGAGGTGCTGGTTCGCCTTCGCCTGCGCGGTGTTCGCCTCGGCGAACGGGGCGGCGGTTGCCCGCTGGTTGATCAGCGCGATCGTCATCAGAAGCCCTGCCGTCGTCAGGACGATCAGGCCGAGGTCGGGGTGAATGAGGAAGATCGCCAGGATGAAGAGCGGCGCGAACGGGACATCGAGAAACGAGATGAGCGTTCCGGACACCAGAAAGCCGCGCACGGTCTGCAGGTCGCCGACCGTCTGGTATTCGCGTCCGGTCCCATGGAGCGAGGCGTGCGCCGCCGCACGCAGGATCGGCGCGCCGAGACGGCCGGCGACCTCGACCGCCGTCCTCATCAGGATGAAGCGCCGGATCGCGTCGAAGATCGACTGGAACACGACCGCGCCGGCGATGATCACCGTCAGCATCACGAGCGTGTCGACGGAGCGACTCGTGAGAACGCGGTCGCTGATCTGGAAGAGGTAGACCGGGATCGCGAGAACAAGCAGGTTCGTCGCGAAGGTCAGGGCGAAGACGACACTCATGTTGCGCGAGACGGCAGCCCGCGCGTTCTGGAGCATCCTCGCGTGGCGCTCCGGTTCGTTGCGGCGGTGAAACGGATCGCGCGGGCCGCCGGAGCCGCCCGAGCCCGAGGACCGACGCATCGGTTCGTTCGCCTTGGCCTCGACGGTCTCACCGAGGCCCTTGACCTTAGGTTGACCACCGGGCGCGCCGGGACGCATGTCGCTGCGCGCGTCCGCGCCGATCGTTCCGTCGGACGGCTGTTCTTCATTGCGCCGGGATGTGAAGGTGACGCTGGCGGTTTCGGGCGAGGCTGCGTGCCCCCGGCCGCCCGTGCGGGGCGTTTCCTTAGGCGGGGGGCTGTCCCCGCGGGGACACTTGGCCGATGTGCCCGCCACGGTCTCCTCGCGTGGCACCAGCATCTCCTGGTTGAGGATCAGGCGATTTCCCGGTGCGGCTTCGATGCCGCGGCCGAGGTCAATGCTCTTGGTATCGATCGTCTTCAGAGGGGCGTTCACTTGGGGCTCCGTCGTCAGGTGACTGCGCTGCTCATCACATCGTAGGCATCGGACGTCGTGTCTCCGGATGCGCCTATCTCGTCCGTCTTTCCGGCGACGGTGCTCTCGGTCTCTTCCATCAGGAAGGCCACGGCCTCGCTGACGAGCGCCTGATCCCCCTCCTGGGGCGCATCCGGCTCGTCGATCAGGCTCGCCTGATGGATCAGGAGATCCGAGTAGCCGTCGTTTCCGGTCATCACCTGGGAATCGACGCCGTGGGTGGAGATCGAGGCGGCATTGAGAAGCGCGTTCGAACTCGCGATCATCTCGAGATTCGACGGCGCGGCGCCGTCGACGCGGATATCGTCCCGATCCGATGCAAGGATGATCTGCTCGATCGTGTTCGACTGGATCAGGCTGCCGTCGATCTTGAGGACCCTTGCATGTTCGAGACCGGCGAGCGCGGGATCGGTCAGCAATTTTTCCTTCAGTGTCTCCAGGTCGGGTGCCGCCCCCGACAGGATCTCGGCGAGGGCCGACGACAGTTCGGCGCCCGTGTCCGTGCCGATGGAGGTCAGCTTCGCGTGGTTCATGAGAAGGTTGCTGGGCGCGGGCTCCAGCGTGTCCTCGTCCGCGCCGTCCTCGACACCCACGTCCACGTCCTTGGCGAACCGGCCGCCGTCGGCCGCGGTCGCCTCTCCCGCCGTCTCGGTCGCGCTTGCCGTGTCGAACGGACCGGACGGCGCGTCCGGCGGCGCGAAGGTTTCCTCAATCCAGTCGTCGTCCAGCAGCACGAGGCTTTGGGTGATCGAGTCGACCGTGATGAAGTCGCCGCCCACGATGATCAGGTCATAGCCCAGACCCGCGGTAACGAGGCCGGTGACGTTGAATACGGTGTTGTCGCCCAGAATGTAGGCCGAGTTCGCCGCCTCGATCGACATTCCGAACGCGTCGTTGTCGAAGAATTCGATTGTCTGCGTGACGTAGTTCGACACGAAGAGATCGCCGGTCACGACCTCGACCGACAGAAGCTTCGGCGCGGCGGAGGCATCGTCTTCGGACTTGGCCTGCCAGGTTGCGGTCTTCGAGCGCTCCTCGATCTCGACCACCTGATAGACGCCGGACCGGCCGGCGTCCGTCGCCGCGGCCCCTGTGTCGTGGTTCGAGACGGCCGCGACCTGGCTGATGATGTCGAGGTTGATCCATTTCCCGCCGACCGCGAAGAACGGCGCGTCGAGATAGGAGACGCCGATCTGCGCCTGGTTCACCAGAAGGTTGCCTCCCGCCACGATCGTGTGGCCCTCGGGCGTCTCGGCGTCGGGCGCGTATCCGGGGGGAAGTTCCCAAGCCTCAAGATCGTCGGCCGCCTCGCCCTCTTCGTCCTCCCGGTGATACGCGGGCAGAAGCGTCTTCCATTCGGGCGCGCTCTCGGCCGCCTCGCCATTGACGATCAGTGCGGGCGCATCCCCGCCGCGGAAGGTGTGCACAACGAAGCCTTCCGGTGCCTGCCCGGAAAACGAGAGCATCGCGTCGGCAAGCGCCTCGGCGTCCGCCAGCGTCGGAATCTCCGCGGGTCCGAACCCTTTGGGCGCATGAAGAGCCGACACGACCGCGGCGAACTCTGCGAGGTCGGCCGTGTGTTCGGCCGCGTCGCGGAAGGCGCCGTGACCGAGGACGTCGTTGTCCGACAGCGCGGCCGTCTGTTCGGTGACGGTCAGCATCGAGCCCGGGATCATGAGCGGCGGCGGGACGGGGTCGCGGACGATGAGAACCTGTTCGAAGTCGAATCCCGAGGCGTCGTCCCCGGCGTTGCCTCCGCCGAAGATCGGCGGTGTGCCGCCACCGGCACCGCCGTCCCAGGCGTGAACGGGTGTCCAACTGCCAAGCGTGTGCGCAACCGGACCGATTTGGACGGCAAGCGGGTGATGGTCGCCGGCCCGCATGTCGAAGTCGGCCCGCACATCGGCGGCGAGCCCTTCGATGTCTTCGAGTTCCGCCTTCCGGCGGAGCGCCGTGAATTCCTCGTAGCTGTCGCGGAGCCTGCCCTGAGCCGTCTGGAGTTCGAATAAGCCGATGAAATGCGAGATGGCTTCAGTCGTTCGATCGACGCCCATTTCTACCTCTCACTCTGTACAGGAAACCGGCAGCTCTTCCAGATGCGCCGGGGCCCGAGGGCCCCGGCGCTTTTCGTTCGTGACGATCAGGTCTCCGAGTCGTCGCCGGCGTAGGACGACGACATCGCGCCTCCGACCATGGTCATGTCGACCGAGTTGCCGAGCACGTTGGCACCCATGACGATCGACTGGTTGAAGGCATTGGTGTCCACGACCGCAGCAGCGGACGCGTAGGACTCTCCGGTGACGAAGCCGTCGTCGCCGTTGTTGGAGCCCCAGACACCGGCGTCTCCGCCCGTGCCGCCGGCACCCGAGTAGGCGCCGCTCGCGTCTCCCCCGGCGACCGCGCCGCCTTCGGCCGCGCCGCCGCTGGCGGTGGCCTCGGCATAGCCGCTCGTGCCGCCCATCGCGTCGCCGTAGCCGCCGGCGCCGCCGGTGCCGCTGTCGGTCATCGTGTCGACTTCGCCCGACCCGGCCGAGCTTGCGTCGTCATCGGTGCCCGACTGCCCGCCGTAGCCCGCGATGGCTTCGGCCATGCTGTCGGCCGATCCGTCGGTGTCGCTGTCGGAGAACACGTCGGCATAGCCGCCGTCGCCGGAGTCGTTCGCGGCGTCCCCGGTTCCGGTGCCGTTTCCGGCCGCGTCGGAGGCGGTATCGGTCGCCCCGCCGTCGCCGGCTGTGCCATCGGAGGCCGAGTTCGCGGCGCTCGATCCGTCGGCATCACCGTCCGCCGCGTTCGAGCCGCCGGCGCCGCCGGAGGACGCGGTGTCCTGCGTGCTGTCGGCCGTCGGGCTGCTGTTGCCGCCGGTCTGCGTGACGTTCGGTCCATCGCCGGTCGACTGGTCGCCGGTGCCTTCGATGTCCTGCGCCGCGTTCGACGTGCCGCCGGTGCCGTCTCCACCCGTGGTGTCGCCGCCTTCCGAGCTTCCGCCGCCGCCGGTGGTCGCCGTGCCGGTGTCACCACCGTCGTCGTCACCGTCGTCATCGTCGCCGTCCGACAGCTCCTCGAAGAGCGCGGCGATCGCCGCTTCCACGAGGCCGGAGAAGCCGCCGTCGCCGGCGTCCCCGCCTTCACCTTCGGCATCCGACTCGTTGCCGCCGAGGCCGAGCCCGAGCGCGCCATTGCTGCCGCCGGTGTTGTCGTCGGTCTCGGTCTCGCTTTCACCTTCCGCACCGGTCAGGCCAACGCCGATCCCGGCGGAATCGCCGCCCTCGGCTCCGTCGGAGTCGTTGCTCGTCGAGGCGTCGCCATCGGAGTCGGCGTCGCTGTCGGAGTCGCTGTCGCCGCCTTCGGAGTCGCCCTCGGCGTCCGATCCGGCAAGGCCGAGGCCCACGCCGACGCCGGTGCTCGTGCCGTCACCGCCGTCGCCGCCGGTTCCGGAGTTGCTGGCGTCACTGGAGTTGTCGTTGTCGGCGTCCGAGTCGCTGTCGCCGTCACCGCCGTCACCGCCCTCGCTGTCACTGTCTGTCTCGGCTCCCGAGATGCCAAGGCCAAGCCCGAGACCGTTCGCGTCGCCGGTGGCTCCACCGTCGCCCCCGTCGGCTTCCGCTTCGGACTCACCAGTCTCGCCGCCGTAGGCATCGGCGTATCCCGCTTCGGCGTTGGCGTTGCCGCCTGCTCCGGCATAGGTCTCGCCACCCGCGCCGGATGCGCCGCCGTCGGCTTCGGCATCGATGCCTTCTTCGGCGTAGGCGTAACCGCCATTGGCGCTTCCGTTCTGCTGGAAGTCGGCATAGTTCCCGACAGTAGCGTTCTCGAGGATGTCGTTGTCGGTGAGCTCGGCCGACAGGAAGTTGAGCGAGGCCATGTCGTTGCCTTCGCCCGCGAGCGCGCCGTCCATGTCGATGTCGTCGCCGGGATCGTAGTTCAGATCGCCGCCCGCCGTGATGACGTCATTCATCTGGGCGTCTTTCTGAAGGTCGATATCGACCACATCGTCATCGGACCACGGCATCTCGCCGTCACCGATGCTGATGTCGATCGCGTTGTTGAGCGCGTTCGAGTTGTCGTTGTTACCGTTCACGTTGTCGACCGACTGGGCCTGCTCTTGGCCCTGATCCTGG
>CAZPOK010000154.1:0-8065 GCA_964587905.1 uncultured Rhodobacterales bacterium
TCGCGCGAGGGATCGGCCAGCGTCGAGATCGAATTCGAGCCGGGCTGGGACATGAGCCGCGCGGCGGACGACGTGCAGGCGGCGGTCGACGCGGTCTCGAACCTGCCGGACGGGGCCGACGACCCGCGGGTGCGCCGCGGCGGCTGGCGTGACCGGGTGACGGACGTGGTGATCACCGGGCCGGTGGACGTTTCGCAGCTCGCGCGTTTCGCCGACGAGTTCACCGTCCGGCTGTTCGCGGCCGGCGTCACGCGCACGACGATCCAGGGGATCGCGGCGCCCGAGACCATCGTCGAGGTGCCCTCGATCCAGCTGATCCGCCACGACGTCACGATGCGCGAGATCGCGGATGCAATCGCGGCGGAGACCGATACCGCGCCGGCGGGCGATGTGGCGGGGTCGGCGAGGGTCCGCACGGGGGTAGAGAAACGGAGTGCGGACCAGATCGCGGACATCGTGCTCCGGTCGAACCCGGACGGCTCGACCCTGACCGTCGGCGATGTCGCCGACATCCGCGTGGAGGGTGTCGACCGGGACATCGCGTATTTCGTCGGGGCCGATCCGGGGATCTCGGTGCGGGTGGACCGGTCGGAGCAGGGCGATGCGATCGACATCCAGCGCAAGGTCGAGGACGTCGCGGCGGAGATGGAACTGGGCCTGCCCGAAGGCGTGTCGATCGACCTGATCCGGACCCGGGCCGAGGCGATCACCGCCCGGCTCAACATCCTGCTGTCGAACGGCGCGCTGGGGCTCGCGCTGGTTGTGGGGCTCCTCTTCCTGTTCCTGAACGCGCGCACGGCGTTCTGGGTGGCGGCGGGCATCCCGGTGGCGATGATCGCCGCCGTCGCGATCATGTACGCGGCCGGACTCACCTTCAACATGATCTCGTTGTTCGCGCTGATCCTGACCTTGGGGATCGTGGTCGACGATGCCATCGTCGTTGGCGAGCACGCGGATTTCAGGGCGCGGCGGCTGGGTGAGGACCCGGCGACCGCGGCGGAAAATGCCGCGCGGCGCATGTTCATGCCGGTCTTCTCGTCCACCGTGACGACCATCATCGCCTTTTTCGGGCTGGTCGCCATCGGCGGGCGCTTCGGGGATCTCATCGCCGACATCCCGTTCACGGTGATCGTCGTGCTGCTCGCCTCGCTCGTCGAGTGCTTCCTGATCCTGCCCAACCACATGGCGCATGCGCTTGCGCACACCGCGAAGGAACATTGGTACGACTGGCCGTCGCGGCAGGTCAACAAGGGCTTCCGCTGGGTGCGCGAGACGCTGTTCCGGCCGTTCATCGCCGGCGTCATCTGGGCCCGCTACCCGGTTTTCGCGGCCGTCTTCGTGGTCCTCGCCACGCAAGTCGCGCTGTTCGTGAAGGGTGACGTGCAGTGGCGCTTCTTCAACGCGCCGGAGCTGTCTTCGGTCTCGGGCAACTTCGCGATGCTGCCCGGCGCCACGCGCGAGGACACCGTCGAGTTCATGCGTCAGCTGCAAGCGACCGTCGACGACCTCGGCGCGCAGTACGAGGAGGAGCACGGGCGCAACCCGCTCCTCTACGTCGTGGCGCAGATCGGCGGTTCGACGGGGCGGGGGCTCGCCGGGGCGGACACAAAGGACGAGTCGCTTCTGGGATCGATCGCGATCGAACTGATCGACGCCGATCTCAGGCCGTATTCGTCCTTCGCCTTCGTCGGCGCGCTACAGGACGCGGTGCCACGGCATCCGATGCTCGAGACGGTGAGCTTCCGGGGCTGGCGGGGGGGGCCGGGCGGCGATGCACTCGACGTTCAGATCTACGGGGCGGACTCCGAGACGCTCAAGGCCGCGGCGGAGTCCCTGAAGACGCAGGTGAGCCAGTATCCGGAGGTCTCTGGCGTCGAGGACAACCTCTCCTACGACAAGGAAGAACTGATCCTCGACCTGACCCCGCAGGGACAGGCGCTGGGCGTGACGATCGACCAGCTCGGGCGCCTTCTCCGGGACCAGTTGAACGGCATCGAGGCCGCGACCTATCCCGACGGGCCGCGGTCGGCGGCGATCCGGGTGGAACTGCCGGCGGGCGAACTGACGGCCGATTTTCTCGACCGGCTGCAGGTCCGGGCGGGCCCTGATCTCTATGTGCCGCTCGCCGACATCGTGACCGTGGAAAGCCGCACCGGCTTCTCGACGATCCGGCGGGAGAACGGCATCCGGCTCGTGTCGGTGACGGGCGACATCTCCGAAGACGATCCCGCGCGGGCGACCGAGATCATGACGGCGCTCGAGGAAACGATCGTGCCCGCGGTCGAGGAGGAGTTCGGCGTCCAGACGCGGCTTTCGGGCCTTGCGGAGCAGGAGCGGGCGTTCCTCGCCGATGCCGCGACGGGCCTCGCGCTCTGCCTTGCCGGGATCTTCCTCACCCTGGCCTGGGTGTTCTCGAGCTGGACGCGGCCGGTGATCGTGATGGCGATCATCCCGTTCGGCCTCGTCGGCACGATCTGGGGACACTACCTCTGGGAGGTTCCGCTTTCGCTGTTCTCGGTCGTCGGGATCATCGGCATGATCGGCATCATCATCAACGACTCGATCGTGCTGGTGACGACAATCGACGACTATGCGCAAGATCGGGGACTGATTCCCGCGATCATCGACGGGACGGCCGACCGGCTGAGGCCGGTGCTTCTGACCACGGCGACGACGGTCCTCGGTCTCACGCCGCTGCTCTACGAGACGTCGCAGGACGCACAGTTTCTCAAGCCCACGGTGATCACGCTGGTCTACGGGTTGGGTTTCGGTCTGGTTCTGGTGCTCATGGTGGTGCCGGCGCTTCTGGCGATGCAACACGACATCGGGCGGCTCTTCCGGTCCATGCGCCGGGCGGTTCGGGGCCTGTCGAAGTCGGGTCCCGTCGGCATCGCGACGGGTGTCGCGGCGGCAGGTGCGACGGCGGTTTTCGCGGTCACGCTCGGCTCCGTTCTGGTAACCGGAGGCCTTCCGGCGCCGCTCTCCGGCGCGCTGCTGGTCGAGACGGTGACGCCCGGGATGGCCTTCGGGATGTTCGTGGCCGGCGCGGCGGCGGTCGTCGTGCTGGTCTGGGCGGTGAGCGCGCTGCTGATCGGTCGGCGGCTCGGCCGGGTGTGACGCGCGGGCCTCAGCGTCCCGTGCAGCCTCGAATGTCCACTCCGCGGCCGTCGGCAAGCACGGTGATCCGCACTTCGGAGCGATCGACGATGAACGGCTTGCCGCTCGGCGGCACCATCTCGGTCACGGCGGTAAGGGTCCCGCCATCGCGGCGCATCTCGGCCTCCGAGATCCAGATCGCCGGGTCCGGCAATTCGAGCACCGCGACCTCCTCGACGCCGATCGGCGGCATGTCGATGGCCGCGGTGAGCCGGATCCCGTCCGCGATCGGTTCGACAGAACAGCTCACCCCCGCAACACCTGCCGCCGCCGCCGGGATCGGCTGGTGGTCGAGCGCGGCGCCGATCCGGGCGTCATGCACGCCGTCGACGGGCAACTGAGCCGCGATGTCGAAGCTGACGGGAATGCACACCTCCTCGCAGACACCGATCTCCAGTCGGCCGCCAAGGCTGACGGGCGCCGACGCATCGGCGGGGGTGACGCGGATCGGGATGACGACGTCCCCGGAATAGCCGACCGAGCGGACGCCGTTCTGGTGGAAGACATGCGGGACCGGGAAGACCGGTGACCATCCGGCGAGGTTGCGGGACCCCGACCAGTCGAAATGCGGCGGGATGCCCGCGTCCCCGGGCGCGCGCCAGTAGGTCTTCCAGCCCGGAGCGAGGCTGATGCGAATCGCGGCCACATGCTCTCCTGATGCCTCCCGCCAACCCGGCAGAAGCTCGGCCGAGGCGACGCTGGCCGGAATCTCGGCCGCGGCGGGGGTCGCCGTCAGGAGAGCGGCCGCGAGGAAGGAAAACCCTTTCGTCATGCCGCGACCCTAGCCAGCGGCGCCCGGACTGGAAATCACAAAGCGGCGAAATGACGGGACCGTGTCATTTCTCGGATTTGACGTGATCGTCTCTGGCACTATCCAATGGGACTGAACAGTCATGGGATGGTTCTGTGGACCTGAGCGGCAAGCTGTTGATCGCCATGCCCGGAATGGGCGACCCGCGATTCGACAAGAGCGTGGTCTTCATGTGCGCACATTCGGACGAGGGCGCCATGGGGCTGATCGTGAACAAACCCGCGCCGGATCTCGCGTTCGGCGATCTGCTTGAGCAACTCGGCATCGAGCCGGGGCCGAATCCGATCCGGCTGCCCGTCCACGTCGGCGGTCCCGTCGAACACGGGCGCGGCTTCGTGCTGCACTCCGCGGACTACGGGCGCGCGGGCGCGACGCTCGGCGTCAACGAGGCGTTCGGGATGACAGCCACGCTCGAGATCCTCGAGGACATGGCGCAGGGCAGGGGTCCGAAGTCGGCACTGCTCGCGCTCGGCTACGCAGGCTGGGGGCCGGGACAGATCGAGAACGAGATCCAGCGGAACGGTTGGTTGACCTGCGACGCGACTGGAAATCTCGTCTTCGACACCGATGACGGCAACAAGTGGACCGCGGCGCTCAAGGTGCTGGGGGTCGACGCGCTCCTGCTGTCGTCCTCGGCCGGGCGGGCCTAGTCCCGCGGCGCCGCGGCCCGGCGCAGCCTGTCGTTGATCGCGCGCCCGAGGCCGTGATCGGGAATCGGGGCCACGGCGATGCGGGCCGCGGCGCTTCGATCGAGATCTCTCAGATAGTGAAAGAGGTTGGCGGCCGCCTCCGTCAGGTCTCCCGTCGGGGAAAGGTTCAAATCGCCGCCTGTCTGGAAGAAGCCGAGCAGGACTTCGCCCGGCTCCGCCCCGGCCGCGTTCATCCGCACCTGCGCCTCGGGCGCATAGTGGGAGGCGAGTTGGCCCGGAGACACAGGTGCCCCGGTCTCGACATGCGCCGCCAGCGGCCCGCCGAGGCACGCCTCGATGGCCTCGGCCGGGAGGCCGCCGGGCCGCAGAAGTCGGGCTTCTCCGTCAAGGCCGACGATCGTCGACTCCACGCCGACCGGGCAGGGGCCGCCATCCAGCACGGCCGCGATGCGGCCGCGGAGCGTGTCCAGCACGTCCTCGGCGCGCGTCGGGCTGAGCCTACCGGAGGGGTTGGCCGACGGCGCGGCGACAGGTCCGCCGACGGCGCGCAGAAGCCGCCGCGCCAGCGGATGCGCCGGTACCCGGACCGCGACGGTGTTAAGGCCGGCCGTCACCAGCGGAGAGACTCCTGCGGCCTCCTTCAGAGGCAGCACCAGCGTGAGAGGCCCGGGCCAGAAGGCGGAGGCCAGACGATCCGCCTCGGGCGTGAACCGGGCGATCGCGCGGGCGGCGTCCGCATCGGCGACATGCGCGATCAGCGGGTTGAACAGGGGACGGCCTTTCGCCTCGAACAGCCGGGCCACGGCGCGATCGTTGCGCGCGTCGGCGCCGAGCCCGTAGACGGTTTCCGTCGGGAAGGCGACAAGCCCCCCCGCCCGCAGGATGGCAACGGCCCTTTCGAGGCCCGCGTCGTCCGCCTCGAGGCGTTCGGTCGGGAGGTCGCCCATGGTCGTGACGCTGCGTCGCTGTTGATGGTTCGGCCGGCGCCGACCATCTTCGATGCCGGCTGGGCGGCGATACAGGATGCGCCGCGTGAAGAAAAGCCGTCGGGGAGAAAGTCATGCCGTATCGCGCGCCTGTCGACGAGTTCCGGTTCCTATTCGACCACGTCGTGGGCTTCGGCGGCGTGACCCGGACAGACCTGTTCGCCGAGGCCGAGGGAGAGATGACAGACGCCATGCTGACCGGCGCGGCGCGGCTTTGCGAGGAGGGTCTCGCGCCGCTTCAGCGGGTGGGCGACCAAAATCCCGCGGTGCTCGAGAACGGGGTGGTGCGGACCGCGCCCGGCTTCGCCGAAGGGTACCGGGCCATTGCGGAGGGTGGCTGGATCGCCTGCTCGGCGCCGGCCGAACACGGCGGGCTGGGGCTGCCGCAGACGCTGACGACGGCGCTCAACGAGATGATGGCGGGGGCCTGCCTGTCGATCCAGCTTCAGCCGCTTCTGGCGCAGGGCCAGATCGAGGCGCTGCACGCGCACGCCTCGGAGGAGCTTCGCCGACTCTACCTGCCGAAACTTATCGCCGGCGAATGGTTCGGCACGATGAACCTGACTGAACCGCAGGCCGGCTCGGACGTGGGGGCGCTCAGGACGCGGGCGGAACCGGACGCCGACGGCACCTACCGGATCACCGGACAGAAGATCTACATCACCTGGGGCGACGCCGATTTCATCGGCAACGTCTGCCATCTCGTGCTCGCGCGGCTTCCCGGAGCGGCGCCGGGGACGAAAGGGATCAGCCTGTTCCTCGTGCCGCGCCAGATCCCGGATGCGACCGGCAATCCCGGTGCGCGCAACAGTCTTCGAGTGGTGAGCCTCGAGCACAAGCTCGGCCTCCATGCCTCGCCGACCTGCGTGATGGAGTACGATGGTGCCAAGGGCTGGCTCGTCGGTGAGGAGAACGGCGGCATGGCCGCGATGTTCACGATGATGAACAACGCCCGCCTCGGCACCGGCATCCAGGGCGTGGGCGTGGCCGAGGCCGCCTATCAGCACGCGCGCGCCTATGCGGAGGATCGTGTGCAGGGGCGCGCGGGCGGCTCGGGCACGATCATCGAGCATGCCGACGTCCGCCGGATGCTCGCCTCGATGAAGGCCGACACGCAGGCCGCGCGCGCGATCGGCCTCTCCTGCGCGGTGGCCATCGACATGGCGAAGGCCACGGGCAATGCGGACTGGGCGGAACGCGCCGCCTTCCTCACGCCGATCGCCAAGTCCTTCTGCACCGACACCGGCATCGCGGTCGCCAACGAGGGCATTCAGGTCCACGGCGGCATGGGCTTCGTCGAGGAGACGGGCGCCGCGCAATACTTCCGCGACATCCGGGTCTCGGCGATCTACGAAGGCACGAACGGCATCCAGGGAATGGACCTCGTCGGACGCAAGATGATGGACGGGGGCGACGCGGCCTTCCGGCTGCTCGACGAGATCGAGCAGGGGGCCGAGGCCGCCCGCGCCGCCTTCCCCGATCTGGCGCGATCGGTCTGGAGCGCCGCCGAAAGCCTGCGCGAGACGACGGAGTGGCTTCTCGAGCAGGATGCACAGATCCGCTTCGCCGGCGCGGTCGCCTACCAGCGCGCCTTCGCCCGCGTGCTCGGATCACACTTCCACCTGAGGGCGGCGGTCGCCGCGGGGGACGGGTCCTCGCGTGCCGCGCTCGCCGGCTTCTACATCCGTTGCCTCCTGCCCGAGCACGGCGCGCTTCTGGCGCACGCACGCGAGGGCGCGGCGGTCTTCGCTCTCGGTCCCGGCGACCTCGCCGCATGATGGATCAGCCGGCACAGGGCATCCGCTACCCCGTCGAAGCGCCTCCCGACCCGGGCGAGGCCGTGGAAATCGCCGACGGCATCCTCTGGCTTCGCGTGCCGCTGCCGATGCGGCTCGACCACGTCAACGTGTTCGTGCTCGACGACGGCGACGGGTGGACGGTGATCGACACGGGTCTCGACACCCGGAAGATCCGCGCGATCTGGGACCGCTTCATCGCGGGATCGCTGGGCGGCAGGCCGCTCCGCCGGCTGATCCTCACTCACCACCACCCCGATCACGTGGGACTTGCGGGGTGGTTCGTGCGTGACCTCGGCGCGGAACTCTGGACGACCCGCACCGCCTATCTCATGGCGCGGATGCTGACGCTCGACGAGCAGGAGGTGCCGGCGGAGGAGACGCTCGCCTTCTGGCGCGGGGCCGGGATGTCGCCCGCGATGCTCGCGCAGAAGCGCGCCGAGCGTCCCTTCAACTTCTGCGACGTCGTCGCGCCCATGCCGCTCGGCTTCCGGCGGATCGTCGAGGGCGACCGGATCGACATGGGCGGGCGCCGCTGGACGGTGCGGATCGGCAACGGCCACGCCCCGGAACACGCGACCTTCTGGTCGGACGACGGGGGGCTCGTCATCGGCGGCGACCAGCTCCTGCCGTCGATCTCGCCCAATCTCGGCGTCTACGCGACCG
>CAZPOK010000155.1:0-8036 GCA_964587905.1 uncultured Rhodobacterales bacterium
ATGGAACCTCCAGGCTTTGTCTCGGTTGTCATAGGTGTGTCAGATGTTGTGTGCAGCTGGTCTCAGAGGCATATCTAGCGCAACGGTTGCACGGTCCAAGGCAGGGAGTGCGTGCCATGCTGTCGCTCAAGAAGGGCCGTTACGCGGCGCGCTTCGCGGAAACCGGGGCCGACGTCGAGGCGGCACAGAAGCTCCGCCACCTCGCGTTCGTCGACGGGACGGGTGCTGCCGCCCGGAACGTGGGCCTCGACGCGGACGCCTTCGACGACATCTGCCGTCACGTCCTGGTCGAAGAGGTCAGGACGGGGCGGCTGGTCTGCTGCTTCCGGCTCCTCCCGCTCAAAGACGGGGGTGAAATCGGCAAGAGTTATTCGGCGCAATACTATGAACTTTCGAAACTTTCCGAGTTCGACGGTCCGATGGTCGAGATGGGCCGGTTCTGCATTCATCCCGACTATCGCGACCCCGACATCCTGCGCGTCGCCTGGGGCGCGATGACGGCCTTCGTGGACGAGGAGGGGGTCGAGATGCTGTTCGGCTGCTCGTCGTTCCACGGCACCGATGCGCAAGGCTATCTCGACGCCTTCGCGATGCTGAAGGCGCGCCATCTCGCGCCCAAGCGATGGTTGCCGAAGGTCAAGGCGCCCGACGTGTTCCGCTTCGCCCGAAGGCTCCGCAGGCAGCCCGACGCGAAGCGCGCGATGCTGACGATGCCGCCGCTCCTGCGCACCTACCTCGCGATGGGCGGATGGGTGAGCGATCACGCGGTCGTGGACCGGGACCTCAACACGCTCCACGTCTTCACCGGGCTCGAGATCCGGGCGATCCCGCCGGCGCGGGCGCGGCTTCTGCGGGCGACGGCCGGGTAGGTCCAAGAATCCCCGGCCCGAGATCCTTCGCGGGATTTTGCCCCGTTGACGCCGCCGCGCGCCGGCCTTAGCTCGGCGCGCATGGCCCAGGCACCCCTTCTCCAGCTTTCAGACGTCTCTCTCACCTTCGGTGGCGGGCCGGTCTTCGACGGCGTCTCGGTCGTGGTGCAGCCGAACGACAGAATTGCGCTCGTCGGCCGCAACGGATCCGGAAAATCGACGCTTCTCAGGATCATGGCAGGCGTCGTTGAACAGGATGCGGGGACGCGGGCCGTCTCTCCGGGCGTGTCGGTCGGCTATCTCGAGCAGGAGCCCGACATGGACCGCTTCGCGACGCTGGGCGACTTCGCCGCGTCGGGTCTCGCCGCCGGTGAGGAATACCGGGTGGACCGCGCGGCCGAGGGGCTTCGCTTCGACCCCGCGGGCGCCGTGGCGACGGCCTCGGGCGGGGAGCGGCGGCGCGCCGCCCTCGCCAAGCTGATGGCCGAGGATCCCGATCTGATGCTTCTCGACGAGCCCACGAACCACCTCGACATCACTGCGATCCGCTGGCTGGAGGACGAACTCAAGGCCGCGCGGGCCGCCTTCGTCCTGATCTCGCACGACCGCGCCTTCCTGCGGGAGCTGTCGCGGACAACCCTCTGGCTCGACAGGGGAACGATCCGGCGGAACGATCGCGGCTTCGGCGACTTTGAGGCGTGGCGCGACAAGCTCTGGGCCGAGGAGGACGAGGCGCGCCACAAGCTCGACCGGAAAATCAGGGCCGAGGCGCGCTGGGCTGTCGAGGGCATCAGCGCGCGCCGCAAGCGCAACCAGGGCCGGGTGCGCGCGCTGGGCGCGCTCCGAGAAGAGCGCGCGGCGATGATCCGCCGTGCGGGCGCGGCGGCGATGGAGTTTTCCGGGGGTGGCAAGACCGGCAAGCGGGTGATCGAGGCGCGGGGGATTTCGAAGAGCTACGATGGAAGGACGATCCTGCGCGACTTCACGTTCCGGGTAGCCCGCGGCGACCGGGTTGCTTTTGTCGGACCGAACGGCGTGGGCAAGACGACGCTTCTGAAGATGCTTGTCGGCGAGGTCGCTCCCGACGAGGGGACGGTCGAGCGGGGGACCGGCATCGAGATGGCCGTCTTCGATCAGACGCGCTCCGCGCTCGATCCCGCGATGAGTCTCTGGGAGAGCCTGACCGGCGATCCCGAGATGCGCGTTTCGGGACGCGCCGATCAGGTCATGGTGCGGGGCGAGCCGCGTCATGTCGTGGGCTACCTGAAGGATTTTCTCTTCACCGAGGCGCAGGCGCGGGCCCCGGTGAAATCGCTCTCGGGTGGCGAGAAGGCGCGGCTTCTGCTCGCCAAGCTGATGGCGCAGCCGTCGAATCTGCTCGTCCTCGACGAGCCGACCAACGATCTCGACGTCGAGACGCTGGACCTCCTGGAGGAACTCGTCGCCGACTATGACGGGACGGTGCTTCTCGTCAGCCACGACCGGGATTTCATCGACCGTGTGGCGACGGTCACGGTGGCGATGGAAGGCGACGGACAGGCGACGGTCTACGCCGGCGGCTGGAGCGACTACCAGGCACAGAAGGGTGAAAGCGCCGCGCCGCGCAAATCCGTCAGGCCGGGCGCCTCGCCAAAGGTGACGTCTGAACCGGCGCCGGCGAAGGCCGGCCTGAGTTTCACGGAAAAGCACCGGCTCGACGAGCTTCCAGAGATCATCGGGCGGCTCGAGGCGGAGATCGGCAAGCTTTCGGCACTGCTCTCTGATCCCGATCTCTTCACACGGGAGCCTGTGAAGTTCCGCAAGGCGACCGAAGCGCTCGCCGCGCGTCAGCAGGCGCTCGCGGCGGCCGAGGACGAGTGGCTGACGCTCGAGGAGAAGGCCGCCGGGTAGGCCTCGCGGCCTGCCGCGGTCCAGGACATCAACTGGGGCCGCTCGGACGCGCGCGACCCGGATATCCGCGCGTTCCGGAGCGGTAAGATCGACCCCGCTCGCCTTCACCACGACGTGGGCGATGGAACGGCTCTGGCGGCGCAGGATCGCGCTCGGACCTGGGCGACTCGCTGCCGTGGCCCCCGACGACCGGCCGCTTCTTGCCGGCCGACTGCACCCGAACGGATCTTTACCGGGCGCAACGGGTTGCATGCGAGGCGCCCGCTGGATCCAACGGGTCCGGGATCGGCTTGCCCGGGGGCGCCGGAACACGACAATACAGGAGAAAGTCATGATCTTGAGATCGACCGCACTCGGAGCCGTGGCCGTGGCGCTTGCTCTGCCGGCCACGGCGGGCAGTCTCGCCCCGGCGGAGCCGTCGCCCGCCGTGGCCCCGGTTGCCGCCCCCGGGCCGATGACCGGTGACTGGACCGGCTTCTACGGCGGTGCCCAGATCGGCTACGGCGACGTACAGGACGACCTCGAAGGGGACGGCGCGATCGGTGGCGTTCACGCAGGCTATCGGTACGATTTCGGACGCTTCGTGGCCGGCGCAGAGGCGGATTACGACGTCGCGGATATCGACCTGGGCGGCGGCGATTCGCTCGACGGGGTTGCGCGGCTGAAGCTGCAGGGCGGCTACGATCTTGGCGATGCGCTCGTCTACGGAACGGCGGGCGTCGCCCGGGCGAACGCCACGGTGGGCGGCGCGGATCGCGACGGTGATGGCTGGCTCCTCGGGCTGGGCGCCGCCTACCGGATCGGTGAGACCTGGACCGTCGGCGGCGAGATCCTCGGCCACCGGTTCGAGGATTTCGACGACACCGGGCTCGACGTCGATGCGATCACGGCGACCGCGAGGGTGTCGTTCCGCTTCTAGGCTGCGAGCGGCTCGAGGCGCCACCGCCGAAGCCCGACCGGCCGGACGGACGCGATGACCGCGAGCGGTAGGGGGCGCTGACCCTGCGCGTGCTGCGGTTGTTTCAGGAGAGCCTTCACTCGGCTACGCCGGAACAGTCCGGCGTGGCCGGACAAGGCGCGGCGAAAGGTCCGCCGCAAAACGACGGGCGAGGCGGGCTTCCGTAACCCAGGCGCTGCGCGGTGCCTCAGAGGAGATCTCTCAGAACCTGTGCCACGGTCATCACGTCGTCCCGCGTCGTGTCGAACTGTCCCACCTGCACGCGTACCACGAACCGGCCCCGATGCGTGGTCTGGGTGAGGTAGACGCGTCCGTCGTCGTTGACCCGTTGCAGGAGAGCGCGGGTCGCGGCGTCGTCTCCGGCGGCGAAACTGAAGAGTGAGAGCATGGGCGGCGTGACGATTTCGAGACCGGGGATCGCGGCGATCTCCTCGGCAAGCTCGCGCGCCCATGCGACATGGGTCCGGATGCGCGTGCGGAGACCGTCGAGACCATAGGCGCGCAGGGTGAACCAGAGCTTGAGTGCGCGGAACCGGCGGCCGAGCGGGACGGTCCATTCGTTGAAGTCGGTGGGCGCGTCGTGGCCGAGCGTCTCGAGGTAGTCGGGGCGAAGGCCGAGCGTGCGGACCTGCGGTTTCGGGTCGGCGAGGAACTGGACGGCACAGTCGAACTGCGGCCCCAGCCACTTGTGCGGGTTGAAGACGATGGAATCCGCGCCGTCGACGCCCTCCCAGAGGGGACGGAACTCCGGGCAGATCATCGCCGAGCCTGCCCAGGCGGCATCGACATGGACGGGCAGGGTGTGGCGTTTGGCGACCGCGATGCTCTCGGCGATCCGGTCGGTGCCGCCCACGGAGGTGCCGCCCACGCAGAGGATGACGCCTGCCGGGACGAGGCCCGCATCGCGGTCCTGCGCGATTGCGCGGTCGAGGGCGCCGGGGTCCATCGAGAGGCTGTCGTCGGTTGCGACCTTGACGAGGTTGGCCTGCCCGATCCCGGCGATGCGGGCGACCTTGTCGACCGAGGAATGGGTCTGGGCGGAGGCATAGAGGCGCAGGCGGGGCAGCGCGGAGAGGCCCTCCGCATTGCCCTGCCAGTCGAGCGCCTGCTCGCGCATCGTCAGGACGGCGGAAAGGGTGGCCGTCGTCGCGCTGTCGTGGATCGTGCCGGTGAAGCGGGGGGCGAGGCCAAGCGCGTCCCGGAGCCAGCGGACCATGACCTCCTCGATCTCGGTCGCGGCCGGCGAGGTCTGCCAGAGCATGCATTGCGCCGCGATGGCGTTGGCGAGCTGTTCGGCCAGCATCGAGGCGGGGGCAGCGTTCGCGGGAAAGTAGGCGAAGAAGCGCGGATGTTGCCAGTGGGTCATCGCGTCGGGCACGATCCGCTCGAAATCGGCGAAGATCGTCTCCATCGGCTCGGGAGCTTCGGGCGGCGCGTCGGGCAGCTCTGCGGCGGTCGCGCCGGGCGTCGTCTGCGCCCGGACGGGCCGGTCGCGGAGCGTGGCGTGGTAGTGGTGCGCCCAGTCGGCGGCACGCTTCGACCAGTGGCGGAGATCGTCGTGGTTCATGAGGGCGATGAAGCACGGGGCAGGCCGGGAGGCAAGCGCTTGAGCCGTGTCGTCTCCCGCCGTAGCCTTCCCTCATGAAGGATCTTTCCGACACCCCGCCCGACGCCGTTCTGCTGTCCGCGCTTTCCGAGGGCGCGGCGGCGCTTGGACCGTGGCTCGTCGAGACGCGGCGGCATTTCCATGCGCATCCGGAGATCGGGTGGCGCGAGATCGAGACCACGGCGCGGGTGGCGGCGGAGCTCGAGGCGCTGGGCTACGCGGTCGTCGCGGGGCGGGACTTCCTCGGCGACGTGGCGCGCATCGGGCTGTCGGAGGCGCCGATCCCCGGCGAGGGGGACACGGGATGCATCGCGAAATTCGACACCGGGCGGCCGGGCCCGACCGTCTGCATGAGAGTGGATATCGACGCGCTGCCGATCCGGGAGGCGGAGGGAAACCATGCACCCGCGGCGGGCGGTTGGGCCTCGCAGCGCGCGGGGGTGATGCATGCCTGCGGCCATGACGGGCACACGGCGATCGGGCTCGGCGTGGCGCGGCTTCTGAGGCCGCATCTGGAGAACGGGGCGGGCCGGCTCAAGCTCCTGTTCCAGCCGGCCGAGGAGGGCGGGCGCGGGGCGAGGGCCGTGGCCGAGGCCGGGTGGATGGACGACATCGACGTCTTCTTCGCGATCCATCTGGGGCTCGGCGTCCCGTCCGGCGCGCTCGCGGCGGAGGTCGAGGGGTTCCTCGCGAACCGCCGCTACACGGTCGAGTTGACCGGGCAGGCGAGCCACGCGGGCAAGACGCCCGAGCGCGGGCGCAACACGCTGCTGGCCGCCTGCGCCACCGTGCCCGCGCTGCACGCGCTCGCGCAGTCGAGCCGGCCGGGAATGCGGGTGAATGTCGGGAGTCTGCAAGCCGGGGCCGCCGTGAACATCGTCCCCGAACGTGCGATGTTCGATTTCGAGATGCGCGCGGGTGTGAGCGGGGACCTCGACGCGCTGGAAAAGCGCTGCCGGCAGCTGATCGAGGGGACGGCGGCAGCGCATGGGGTGGAGTGCGCGATGGCGCTGGGCGGGGGCGCGGAGTCGTGGAGCAATCCGCCCGATGTCGCCGCCTGGGCCGCGCGTGTGAACGCCGCGACGGGGGCGTTCGACCGGGTTCTCCCGCCGTTCTTCTTCGGGGCGAGCGAGGATGCCACGACGCTGGCGGGCCGGGTCGCGGGGCGGGGCGGGCAGGCGGGGATCTTCGTTATGGGCGCGGATCTCGCCGACGAGCACCACACGCCGCAGTTCGATTTCGACGAGGGCGCGCTTCAGCGAAGCGTTCACCTGTCGGCGGGGCTGATCGCGCAGGCGATGGGGCTCAGGGCCTAGACCAGACCTCCGGCGGCACGACGACGTAGGCGCCGGGGCGAGTGACGAGGTCTTCCCGCGTGCGCGTCGCTCCGGCATAGACGGCCCCGCAGAGCGCCCCGAGCGCGAGCGCCGGCGGCGCGGCGGCGCCGGCGATGGTGGCGACATTCGCGCAGGCGGCGAAGGTCGAGCCGGTCTCGACGGAACGATTGGCGCGGTCGGGCGCCATGCCGCCGCCGACGAGTGCCTGCTTGATCGCGTATTTCGCGGCGAGACCGACCACCGGGGCGGCGGGACCGGACCACGCGAGGAGCGGGTTCGCCTCCACGATGCCGGGCCGGGTGAGGCCGATGGCCGTCGTCGCGCTGTCGGCGAAGTCGGGCGCGGCGAGGCGCGGCTCGGCGTTCCGGCTCGCCGGCGGATCGGCCGCGCACCCCGCCAGAGCCACGACGGCAAGACACACGACAACGAACGACGGACGGCCCATGACACCCACTCCCAACGCTTTCCACGCCGGTCACCCCTGACCGATGCGGTGGACTGTGGAGGAGAGGCGTTAAGAACCCCTTGGCGGGTGCGAGGCCGTCAGCCGGACAGTGCCTTGTTCAGGTTCTCGTCGATCTTCTCGAGAAAGCCCTCGGTCGTGAGCCAACTCTGGTCCGGGCCCACGAGGAGCGCGAGATCCTTGGTCATCCAGCCGGATTCCACGGTGTCGACGACCACCTTCTCCAGCGTGGTCGCGAAGGTCATCAGCGCCTCGTTGCTGTCGAGCTTGGCGCGGTGCTTGAGCCCGCCCGTCCAGGCGAAGATCGAGGCGATGGAGTTCGTCGATGTCTTCTCGCCCTTCTGGTGCTGGCGGAAATGGCGGGTGACGGTGCCGTGGGCGGCCTCGGATTCGACGATTCCGCCGTCGGGCGTCATCAGGACCGAGGTCATGAGGCCCAGCGAGCCGTAGCCCTGCGCCACGGTGTCGGACTGCACGTCGCCGTCGTAGTTCTTGCAGGCCCAGACATAGCCGCCCGACCACTTGAGCGAGGAGGCGACCATGTCGTCGATGAGGCGATGCTCGTACCACAGGCCACCGGCCTTGAACCGGTCCTCGAATTCGGCCTCGTAGACCTCCTGGAAGATGTCCTTGAAGCGGCCGTCGTAGGCCTTGAGGATCGTGTTCTTGGTGGAGAGGTAGACCGGATACTCGCGCATCAGCCCGTAGTTCAGCGAGGCGCGGGCGAAGTCGCGGATCGAGTCGTCGAGGTTGTACATCGCCATGGTGACGCCGGCGCCGGGGGCCTGGAAGACCTCGTGCTCGATCGTCTCGCCGTCCTCGCCCACGAACCTGATCGTGACGGTGCCGGGGCCGGGGAAGCGGAAGTCGGTGGCGCGGTACTGGTCGCCGAAGGCGTGGCGGCCGACGACGA
>CAZPOK010000156.1:0-8034 GCA_964587905.1 uncultured Rhodobacterales bacterium
TCCTCAACCACCTGTACGGCGGCATGGACGAGCCCGAACTCAAGATCATCGACGTCTTCATCTGCAAGCTGAGAAAGAAGCTCAGCCAGGCGACGGACGGCGACAACTACATCGAGACGGTCTGGGGCAGGGGCTACGTTCTGCGCGATCCCGATCCCGCGGTTCAGACGACACGATTTGTCGCCAGCGCCTGAGACCGGCCCGGATCACTCCCCGCTGGACCTCCCTCCGCGCCGCTCCTATCACAAGAGGAGCCAAGCGCGGAGGATCCCATGGGGGCGGAGACACCCGTCGAAGACCTGACCGAGAGCCAGGCGGCGGAAGACCTCGCCCGCCTCGCCGTGCAGATCGCCCGTGCGAACCGCGCGTACCACACCGAGGACGCGCCCGAGATCGGCGACGCGGAATACGACGCGCTGAAACAGCGCAACGCGGCGATCGAGGCGCGCTTCCCGCATCTCAAGCGCGCCGACAGCCCGACCGAGCAGGTCGGCGCCGCCCCCGCGGAGAGCTTCGCGAAGGTCAGGCACGAGGTGCCGATGCTGTCGCTCGGCAACGCGTTTTCCGACGAGGACGTGAAGGATTTCGTGCGGTCGGTGCGGAAGTATCTCGGTCTTGCCGAGGACTCTCCGCTGCCGGTCACAGCGGAGCCCAAGATCGACGGGTTGTCGTTGTCGCTGCGCTACGAGACGGGGCGCCTCGTGCGGGCCGCGACGCGGGGCGACGGGCAGGAGGGCGAGAACGTCACCGCGAACGCGCGGACGATTGACGACATCCCCGCTGAGATGACCGGCGACGCGCCGGAGGTGCTCGAGGTGCGCGGCGAGGTCTACATGCGCCACGACGACTTCGCGGCGCTCAACGCGCGGCAGGCGGAGGCGGGCGCCAAGACCTTCGCAAACCCGCGCAACGCCGCCGCGGGATCGCTGCGCCAGCTCGACCCCCGGATCACCGCGGCGCGGCCCTTGAGGTTCTTCGCCTATGCCTGGGGGGCGCATTCAGAGCCCGTGGCCGAGACGCAGATGGCCGCGATCGAACGGCTCGGGCGGCTCGGCTTTCGGGTCAACCCGCTGACGGACATCTGCAACGGCGCCGAAGAGATGCTCGCCCACTACCGCGCGATCGAGGCGCAGCGCGCGACGCTGCCCTACGACATCGACGGCGTCGTCTACAAGGTGAACGATCTCGGCCTGCAACGCCGGCTGGGCTACCGCTCCACAACGCCCCGCTGGGCCATCGCGCACAAGTTCCCCGCCGAGCTTGCCTGGACCCGGCTCGAGGCGATCGACATCCAGGTGGGCCGCACCGGGGCGCTGTCGCCCGTGGCGCGGCTGCACCCGGTGACCGTCGGCGGCGTGGTCGTGTCGAACGCGACGCTCCACAACGAGGACTACATCGCGGGCCGCGACGCGAGCGGCAACCCGATCCGCGACGGCAAGGACATCCGCGTGGGCGACTGGGTGCAGGTCTACCGGGCGGGCGACGTCATCCCCAAGGTGGCGGACGTGGACCTCTCCAAGCGGCCCGAGGGAGCGCAGCCCTACGTCTTCCCCACCCTCTGCCCGGAATGCGGGTCCGAGGCGATCCGTGAGCCGGGCGACGCCGTCCGGCGCTGCACCGGGGGCCTGATCTGTCCGGCGCAGGCCGTCGAGAAGCTGAAGCATTTCGTCTCCCGCGCGGCCTTCGACATCGAGGGGCTGGGCGCGAAACTCGTCGAGGAGTTCTACCGCGAGGACTGGATCAGGGAACCGGCCGACATCTTTACGCTGGAAGACCGGTACGGGCCGGGAAATCCCAGGCAACTGAAGAATCGCGAGGGCTGGGGCGAGAAATCCGCCGCGAACCTCTTCGCGGCGATCCGCGAGCGGCGGACGATCCCGCTGCGCCGGCTGATCTTCGCGCTCGGCATCCGCCACGTGGGCGAGGCGGCGGCGGGGCTGCTGGCCAACGCCTACGGCTCGTGGACGGCGTTCGAGGCGGCGATGACCCGGGCCGAGGTCGGGAGCGGCCCGGACTGGGAGGCGCTGACGAATATCGACGGCGTGGGTGACATCATGGCGAAATCGCTCGTCACGACCTTCCATCAGGAGGCCGAGCGCGCCTCGATCGACCGGCTGGCGGCGCACCTGACGGTCGAGGACGCCGAGCAGCGGGTGACGGAGGACAGCCCCGTCGCGGGCAAGACCGTCGTCTTCACCGGCACGCTGGAAAAGATGACGCGGGCGGAGGCCAAGGCGCGGGCCGAGGCGCTCGGCGCGAAGGTGGCAGGGTCGGTCTCCGCGAAGACCGATCTCGTGGTCGCCGGGCCGGGGGCCGGGTCGAAGGCGAAGAAGGCCGGGGACCTCGGCATCGAGATGATCGACGAGGACGGCTGGCTCGCCCTCGTCGGCGACGCATGACCGGCCGCCCCGAGGTCCTGTTCCCGCTCTTCGCCGCGCTCGACGGCCTGCCGGGCGTCGGGCCCAAGAGCGCGGCGGCGCTGGTGCAAGGCGGCATCGCCTCGCCGCGCGACCTGATCTTCACGCTGCCTCATTCGGTGATCGACCGGACGCGCCGCGCCTCGGTCCGCGAGGTCTCAGCGCCCGCGACGGCCACGGTCGAGGTCACCGTCGGCCGCCACATCCCGCCGCGCATCAAGGGCCGCCCCTACCGGATCGAGGTGACGGACGCCGCGACGACGTTCCAGCTCGTCTTCTTCCACGCGCGGGAGGACTGGCTGAAGCGTCAGCTGCCCACGGGTCAGCGCCGCGTCGTCTCGGGCAAGGTGGAGCTTTTCGACGGGGTGGCGCAGATGGTCCATCCAGATCACATCCTGCGCCCCGAGGAGACGGACACGATCCCGCAGTTCGAGCCGGTCTATCCGCTCACCGGCACGCTCACGCAGAAGCAGATGGCGAAGGCGGTGGCGGGGGCGCTCGACCGGGCGCCGGAGCTCGAGGAATGGATCGACCCCGCGCTCGCGGCCCGGGAAGGCTGGCCCGTCTGGTCCGAAGCGGTCCGCGGCGCCCATGCGCCCTCCCGCGAGGGCGATCTGCTGCCGGACGCGCCGGCGCGCCGCCGGCTCGCCTATGACGAGCTCTTCGCGCATCAGCTGACGCTCGCGCTCGCCCGCGCGACCCGGCGGCGGGCTGCGGGTGTCGCGAGCCATGCCACGGGAGCCCTCCAGTCGAAGGTCCGCGAAGCGCTGCCCTACCGGCTGACCGGCGCGCAGGAGCGGGCGGTCTCCGAGATCACCGCGGATATGGCGACGGCGTTCCGGATGAACCGGCTCCTGCAGGGCGACGTCGGCGCGGGCAAGACGCTCGTCGCGCTCATGGCGCTGCTGATCGCCGTCGAGGCGGGCGGGCAGGGGGTGATGATGGCGCCCACCGAGATCCTCGCCCGGCAGCATCATTCCAACCTCGCGCCGCTTGCGGACATCGCCGGCGTCCGGCTTGAGATCCTGACGGGCCGGGACAAGGGCGCGGAACGCGCCGCCAAGCTCGAGGCGCTGGCGCGCGGCGACATCGGCATCCTCGTCGGCACCCATGCCGTCTTCCAGAAGGGCGTCGACTTCAGTGATCTCCGCCTGGCGATCGTCGACGAGCAGCACCGCTTCGGCGTGGCGCAGCGGCTCGCGCTCGGCTCGAAGGGACGGGCGGTCGACGTGCTCGTGATGACGGCGACGCCGATCCCGCGCTCGCTCTCCCTCGCGCAGTACGGCGACATGGACCTGTCCCTGCTCGACGAAAAACCGCCCGGGCGGACGCCGGTGAAGACGGCTCTCGTCTCGGCGGGGCGGATTGACGAGGTGGTGGAGCACCTGCGCCACGCGATCACCGAGGGGCGCCAGGCCTACTGGGTCTGCCCGCTCGTCGACGAGAGCGAGGTGAGCGACCTGACGGCGGCGGAGGACCGCTTCAAGCGGCTGCGCGCCGCGCTCGGCGACGAGGCGGTCGGGCTCGTCCATGGCCAGATGCCGGCGCCGGAGAAGGACGGGGCGATGGCGCGTTTCGAGGGCGGCCAGACCAAGGTGCTCGTCGCGACGACGGTGATCGAGGTCGGCGTCGACGTGCCGAACGCCTCGATCATGGTGGTCGAGCGGGCCGAAAGCTTCGGCCTCGCGCAATTGCACCAGCTGCGCGGCCGGGTCGGGCGGGGGGCGGCGGCCTCGACCTGCCTGCTGATGTATCAGCCGCCGCTCACCGAGGGCGGACGCAGGCGGCTCGAGATCCTGCGCGAGACCGAGGACGGCTTCCGCATCGCCGAGGAGGATCTCGCGCTGCGCGGCGCCGGGGATCTGCTCGGGACGGCGCAATCGGGACTGCCCCGGTTCCGGATCGCGGACATCGAACGGCAGACCGGCCTCATGGCCATGGCCCAGAGCGATGCGCGGGCGCTGCTTCACGCGGACCCGACGCTCGAGACCCGCCGGGGTCAGGCGGCCCGGACGCTGCTGTGGCTGATGGAGCAGGACAAGGCGATCCGGCTGATTTCAGTCGGTTAGCGAAACGTTCTCGTTTGTTCGCGGATGTTCTCAAAAAGTTCTTTACAGAGAGATGCGGATATGAGAACAAATCAGCAACGCAAACGCAATTCGAGGCCGCCCCATGCTCGACGATCTCAAGGACGCCCTGTCCCGCGCACCTGCCACGCTCGCCCAGGATATCGCCGGAGGCGCGGCGCTTATGGTGATTCTCGTCGTGGGGCTGCACCTGCCGGGCCTCGTCTGACCCTCTGCCTGCGGTCTGTTCGCCGCCGGTCCCGCATCTTGTCCCCAAGCCGATGCGTCGACCTGTCCCGATCGGGGCCCCAAGCCCCGCGACCGGCGCCCGAAATGACAGACACGCTCCTGCCGCCGCCTTCGTTCAGAAGTGCGGCGGCTTTTTTCATGGGATCTAGGCGAGCCGCAGACCGCCCCAGTGACGCCCCTGGACGGTGATCGGGGCGGAGAGATTCTTCATCATCCTGAATTCCCCGCCGCCCATGTCGCAATCAGGCGCTGGTCCATGGCGCAGCACTGGCGCGAGCGGACTCAAGCGCGGGTTTATGCGCAGGCGGATTTCCGGGCGTCGCCGATCGCCTCCAACGTGGCCTCGAGGCAGAGCATGATCGACGCATGGCGGTTGCGGAACTCCTTCGCCGGCAGCAGCACGCCGAGATCCTCGAAGGGCGCGTCCGGCGCCGGGCCCTCCCCGGTCAGCATGGCGCGAAGCTGGTCGCGGGCGCGGCTGACTTCGGCCTCGGAGCGGCCGAGGATGGCCCGGCCCACCACCGAGGCCGCCGCCTGGCCGAGCGCGCAGGCCCGGACCGTCTGCCCGAACCCGGCGACGCGGCCGTCCTCCATCCGGATGTCGACCGTGACCGTCGAGCCGCAGAGGGGAGAGCGCTTCTTGGCGGTGCCGTCGGGCGCCTCGAGCCGTTCGGTGTGCGGGATGTCGGCCGCAAGCTCGAGAATCCGGCCCGAGTAGAGCTTGATGAGATCGCTGTCGGCCATGGCTTTCCCTTTCCGCGCCGGTGCCATAGATAGTCCGTCCCCCCGGACGTGGAAAGGGTAGCGCATGACCTTCGACCCCGCGAGCCTCGAATACGACGCCGCCGGCCTGATCCCCGCCATCGCGCAGCAGGAGGGAACGGGCGAGGTGCTGATGATGGCCTGGATGACCGAGGCGGCGGTCCGGGCCACGCTCGAGACCGGCCGCGTCACCTACTGGAGCCGGTCGCGCGGTGAGCTGTGGGTCAAGGGGGCCACCTCCGGGCACGTGCAGGAGCTCGTCGATTTCCGGCTGGACTGCGACCGGGACTGCCTGCTGGTCATCGTGCGCCAGACCGGGCCGGCCTGCCATACGAACCGCAGGAGCTGCTTCTACACCGCGGTGCGCGAGGGCGTCGAGGTGGAGCTGCTGGCGCCGGTGGGCTAGGGGGCCGTCTGCCCCCTCCTGGCCCGTGCCGGGCCAATTCACCCCCGAGGATACTTCCGGACAGATGGAGGCCCCGTGTCCGATCTCGGGCGGGGGACGCCTCACCGGGCCCGTTCGTGACAGCGCTGAAGTCCTACCAGCGCGCGGACATCGGACGGGCTCAGGCCCGCGTCGCGGTAGGTGCGGATCGCGCGGGCGTCGTCGCGCTTGGCGAGACGTTTGCCCGAGGCGTCGCGGATCAGGCGGTGGTGGTGGTAGAGGGGCACCGGGAGGCCCATGAGGCGCTGGAGGAGCACGTGGATCTGCGTGGCCTCGAAGAGATCGCGGCCCCGGACGACATGGCTGATCTCCTGTGCCGCGTCGTCGAGCACGACCGAGAGGTGGTAGGAGGTGCCCATGTCGCGGCGGGCGAGAACGACGTCGCCGACCGACCGCAGAAGCGCCGCGCGGTCGCAGAGGATCGCGCCGGTCTGGCCCGATGGGCCGGCGCCGGTTTCTTCGAAGCCCAGGGCGTCGGCGCCCGCCGCGGCGAGCGCGCGTTCCATGTCGAGGCGCAGCACGGCGTCCCCGGGCAGCGGCCCGGTGCGCGGCGCGGTCCGGCAGGTGCCGGGATAGACGATACCGTCGTGACCCATCGGCGGCGCCCCCTCGTGCGGCGCGGCGGCGGCGGCGAGAATGTCCTTGCGCTTGCAGCTGCAGGGGAAGACGAGGCCGCGCGCCCACAGATCCTCGAGCGCGGCGCGGTAGACCGGCAGCCGGTCGGACTGGCGCATGACGGGCTCGGGCCACGAGAGGCCGAGCCAGTGGAGATCCTCGACGATCAGCGCCTCCCACTCGGGCCGGGCGCGGCTCTGGTCGATATCCTCGATGCGCAGAAGAAACGCGCCGCCCGCCGCGCGCGCCATGTCGTGGGCCAGCAGCGCCGAGAAGGCGTGGCCGAGATGCAGCGGACCGGTGGGGGACGGGGCGAAGCGCGTGCGGAGCGTCACGTCTTCTCGAGCACGTAGACGACGGAGGCGAGACCCATGGCGGGCAGGTGGTCGCCGCGTTCCTCGAACAGCGTCCGGACCGCGCCGGAGTCGAGGGCGGCCTCGAGCCTCGCGGGATAGCGGGCGTCCTCGAAGGCGTGGTCGTTGAAGGAGAAGACGAAGCGGCCGCCGGGCTTCAGATGCGAGAGGCAGGTGTCGAACAGCTCCGGCGGGCCCGCGCCGGGGCCGATCACGCCTACGGCGGCCACGCCGTCGTAGGCGGTGTCGGGCAGGTCGTCCGGCAGATGGAGCGCCCGGTAGAGGCCGCGCGCCTCCGCTTCGGCCAGCATGCCCGGCGAGAGATCGCAGCCGTCGATCCGGATGAAGCCTTCGGCCGCGAAGGCCGCGCCAGACAGCCCCGTGCCGCAGCCCATGTCGAGGATCGGGGCGTCTTTCGCGAGACCGGTCGAGGCCAGCGCCCGGGCGCAGCGGCCCGGCGTGGCGTAGCGGTTTTGGGCAAGCTCCGCGTCGTAGCTCGCCGCCCAGTCGTCGTAATAATCCCGGACGGCGTCTTCGCCGTCGAGCGTGTAGACGTTCTTGAGGAAATGATCTGTCATGCCGGCAGGGTAACGCGTCCGCTCAGGCCGCGTCCAGCGCCGCCTGCCCGAGCCAGGCGCCCCAGTCGGCCTTCGCGCGGTCGGTGTAGGCGCGGTAGCGGTCCCTGCGGCCGCGGCGGCCGCCCTTGAGACCCTCCACCGGCGGGAACAGGCCGAAGTTCACGTTCATCGGCTGGAACGTCTTCGCGTCCGCGCCGCCGGTGATGTGGGTGACGAGTGCGCCCACCGCCGTCGTGGGCGGGACCGGGGGCAGGGGCGTCCCGGTGATCTCGGACACCGCGAGGCGTCCGGCGAGAAGCCCCATCGCGGCGGATTCGACATAGCCCTCGACCCCGGTGATCTGGCCCGCGAAGCGGATGTTCGGCCGCGAGTGCAGGCGCATCCTCTCGTCGAGAAGCCGCGGCGAGTTGATGAAGGTGTTGCGGTGGATTCCGCCGAGGCGCGCGAAACCTGCCTCATGGAGGCCGGGAATCATTCTGAATACAGAGGCTTGCGCGCCGTACTTCATCTTCGTCTGGAAGCCGACGATGTTGTAGAGCGTGCCGAGCG
>CAZPOK010000157.1:0-7909 GCA_964587905.1 uncultured Rhodobacterales bacterium
CATGAGCGGCTTCAAGCGCGTCCTGCAAGCCGTTGTCCCGAAAGAGGATGAAATCACCGGGCAGTCGGGTAGAATTGTCCCAATTTCAGAGCGCGACGATTCGCGCCGGACAGGCAACGATAGGGGCTTATGGGGCATGTCGGACATCTCCGAGCTTGAGCGCCGGGTATCTCAAGCGCTCGACAGGATAGGCACGGCGGCAGCGCAGTTGCAGCCGGGCGGGGGAGAGGATCTCTCGGCTGCGCTCGCGGCCGAGCGCGAGGCGAATGCGCAGCTGGAAGCCCGCGTCGCCGCGATCAAGGAACGCCAGGAGACGCAGGTCGCCGCCCTGGACGCTGAGGCGAAGGAGTTGCGGACGGCGCTGGTCGAGAAGGACGCGCTGCTTCAGCGGATGCGCGAGGTGAACGCCGAGCTCCGGAAGTCGAACGTGGCGCTCCGCGAGGCGAACGCGGCGGGTCTCGCCGACCCCGATCTCGTCAACACGGCGGTGACCGCCGAACTGGAGGCGCTGCGGTCTCTCACCGACGCCAGCCGGGCGGAAATCGACGCGGTGCTGTCCCAACTCGAACCGCTGCTGGAAGGAGACCGACATGCCTGACGTGACGATCACCGTCGGAGGACGTCAGTTCGAGGTCGCGTGCCAGCCCGGCGAGGAACACTACCTCCGCGCCGCCGCCGAGCTTCTGGACGCGGAAGCCTCCGTGCTCGTCAACCAGATCGGCCGGATGCCGGAATCGCGGATGCTGCTGATGGCGGGCCTGCTGCTCGCCGACAAGACGGCGGGCGCGCAGGATCAGGTTAAGGCGCTCGAACAGAAAGTGTCGTCGCTCGAAAAGGAACTCGGGCGCGCCACCTCTCAGCCGGCGCCACAGGCCCGCACCGTCGAAGTGCCGGTCGTGCCGCAGGAGGTTCTGGACACGCTCGCGGAACTCGCGGCACGGGCGGAAGCGCTGGCCGACGAGGTCGAAGAGAAGGTGGCCTGATTGCGGAGCGGGTCACGCGATCGAGACCGCTCTATGGCCGCCCGCGTCATCGGGCGGGTGATCGCCAGGATCGACGTGGCCGGGTCGGGCGCTCCCGGGACGGGAACGCCCGGGCGTCACGCGTTTGCTTCGCGGATCTTCTCCGCGGCGTCCTTGTCGTAGGTGACGCCCTGCTGCTCCAAGAGCTGGTCGAGTTCGCCCGACAGCGTCATCTCGGTGATGATGTCGCATCCGCCGACGAACTCGCCCTTGACGTAGAGCTGCGGGATCGTCGGCCAGTCGGAATAGTCCTTGATGCCCTGCCGGATGCCCTCGTCGGCGAGAACGTTCACGTCCTTGAACTCCACGCCCATGAAATTCAGAACGCCAGCCACGCGCGAGGAGAACCCGCATTGCGGCATGGACTTCGTGCCCTTCATGAAGAGAACGACGTCGTTTTGCGTGACGGTATCCTTGATCTGGTCCTGAGCCGTGGTGGTCATGTGATGGCCTCTTCTTGTGGTGTCAGGGCGCCTTGGTGGTAAGCGCCAGTGCGTGAAGCTCGCCTTGGCTCCCCGCCATCTTCTCCTTCAGCGCGGCATAGACCGCGCGCTGCTGCTGGACGCGGTTCATGCCGCGGAAGCTCTCGTCGATGACCTCCGCCGCGTAGTGGTTCCCGTCACCGGCGAGGTCGGTGATGGAGATCTTCGCGTCCGGAAAACTCTCCCGGATCAGGTTCTCGATTTCTTCCGCCTTGATCGGCATCAGGCGCACCCTTCCGTGTTTCCGCACAACCTAGATGCCGCCCGCCCGCGCCGCAAGGGCGCGGCTCTCCGAGATTTGCGATGATCCCGCAGCGGTTCCGGCTGTCACCCGATCGCCGCCGCGAAGGAGGTCCGGTAGATGTCGCGCATCTCGTCGAGCGGCGCGGACTGGCCGCCGAGCGTCACCGCGTCCCCGCCGAAGCGGCCGACGACGGCGAGAAGGACGCCCGCCTTGCCCGCCTCGACCATCAGCGCTTCGGCATGGTCGTAGCTTGCGGCAAGCAGGTAGCGCGCCTGATCCTCGCCGAAGAGCGCCCCCATGTCGCCGGCGTCGAGAGTCACGCCAATCCCCGCGGCCTCGGCCATCTCGAAAGCGGCAAGCGCGAGGCCGCCGTCGGAAAGGTCCGTCGCCGCGGAGAACAACGCGCGGTTGGCGAGGACGAAGTCGCCATGCGCCCGCTCGGCCGCGAGATCGACGTGCGGCGCGTCGCCCTCGGCGCGGCCGAAGACCTCCCAGAGGATGGCCGACTGGCCGAGATGCCCCTTGCTCTGGCCCACGAGGATCGCAAGGTCGCCCTGGGTCGGGCATCCCGATATCAGCTCGTCTTCCGAGGCGATGAGGCCGACCGCCCCGATGGTCGGCGTCGGCAGGATCGCCTGGCCCTCGGTCTCGTTGTAGAGGCTCACGTTGCCCGACACGATCGGCATGTCGAGGGCCGCGCAGGCCTCTCCGATCCCCTTTATCGCGCCGACGAGCTGGCCCATGATCTCGGGCTTCTCGGGATTGCCGAAGTTGAGGTTGTCTGTCGCCGCAAGCGGTCGCGCGCCGGTCGCGACGAGGTTCCGCCAGGCCTCGGCCACCGCCTGCTTTCCGCCTTCGAGCGGGTTCGCCTGCACGTAGCGCGGCGTGACGTCGGAGGTGAAGGCGAGCATCTTGGCCGTCCCGTGAACACGCACGATCCCCGCACCGAGGCCCGGCGTCCGCACGGTGTCGGCCATGACCATGCTGTCGTACTGTTCGTAGACCCACTGCTTCGCGGCGTAGTTGGGCGACCGGATCAACGCCTTCAGCCCGTCGACAGGGTCGATCCCGGGGACGTCCTCGAGCACGGGGGGGGCGGGCGTTTCCTCCCACGGGCGGTCGTATTCCGGCGCGTTGCCGGACAGCGCCCGCAGCGGCAGATCGGCCTTCACGGCGTTGCCGTGGAGGATCAGAAAGCGGTCCTCTGCGATCGTCTCGCCCACGATGGCGAAGTCGAGATCCCACTTGTCGAAGATCGCCCTGGCCTCGGCTTCCTTCTCGGGCTTCAGCACCATGAGCATCCGCTCCTGGCTTTCCGACAGCATCATCTCGTAGGCACTCATGCCGGCCTCGCGGACCGGCACGCGGTCGAGGTTGAGCTTGACGCCGAGTTCGCCCTTGTCGCCCATCTCCACGGCGGAACAGGTCAGCCCCGCCGCGCCCATGTCCTGGATCGAGATGACGGCGCCCGAGGCCATCAGTTCGAGGCAGGCTTCGAGCAGGCGCTTTTCGGTGAAGGGGTCGCCTACCTGCACGGTAGGACGCTTTTCCTCGATGGTGTCGTCGAACTCGGCCGAGGCCATCGTCGCGCCGCCCACGCCGTCGCGCCCCGTCTTGGCGCCAAGGTAGACGACCGGCATGCCCACGCCCGAGGCCGCCGAGTAGAAGATCGCGTCAGTGTCGGCAAGTCCGGCGGCGAAGGCGTTGACGAGGCAGTTGCCGTTGTAGGCGGGATGGAAGCGGACCTCGCCGCCCACGGTCGGTACACCGAAGGCGTTGCCGTAGCCGCCGATCCCCTCGACCACACCCTTGACGATGTGTGCCGTCTTCGGGTGCGATGGTTCGCCGAAGGACAATGCGTTCAAAGCCGCGATGGGCCGTGCGCCCATCGTGAAGACATCGCGCAGGATGCCGCCGACGCCCGTCGCCGCGCCCTGGTGGGGTTCGATGTAGGAGGGGTGGTTGTGGCTCTCCATCTTGAAGACCACCGCCTGGCCGTCGCCGATGTCGACGACGCCCGCGTTCTCGCCCGGGCCGCAGATCACCTGTGGACCGGAGGTGGGTAGCGTCCGGAGCCATTTCTTCGACGATTTGTAGGAACAGTGCTCGTTCCACATGGCCGAAAAGATGCCGAGCTCGGTAAAGCTGGGCGCGCGCCCGATGATCTCGAGGATTCGGTCGTATTCCTCGGGCTTGAGCCCGTGCGCTGCGATGATGTCCTCGGTGATCTCGGGTTCGTTCATTCCTGCCCCACGCGTTGTTGTGGTGCGTGTCTTACGACACCGGTCCGGCAGGGGAAAGGGCGCGCGCCTGTCGGGCGATCTGCAAAAAAAAGGCCGAGCACTAAGCTCGGCCGAAGTCCAACAGGGAGGTAAAGCGAAGCGGTGTGTTTCAACCGCCCCGCAAAACCGACTTAGGCCCACGCGCGAGGCCGATCAAGAAAGAACGCCTAATCCTGATGCAACTCCGGTATGCGGCTGTTGCATATCTGCCCGAAGCTTGCGCAGTCCGCCTAGGATCTCGCCTTTTTCCGGTACTCGATGATTTCCTCGGTCACGAAGTCCCGGAACGCGGCGATCCGTTTCGATTGCCTGAGTTCCTCGGGATAGGCGAGGAAGACCGGCACCTCTCCGGATTCCACGTCTGGTAGTACCCGCACGAGCTTGGGGAAGTCTTCGGTCACGTAGTCCGGCAGCACACCGATCCCGAGATTTGCGAGAACCGCCTGCAGCACGCCGAAGTAGTTGTTGACCGTCAGGGTCGACGGAAGCTCGTGCGTCAGGAGCTCCTGGACCAGCCGCGCGCCGGCGCTGACCTGGAACGACGCGGTGTTCTGGCAGATCAGCCGATGCCGGGACAGCTCCGACATCGCTTCAGGCGTGCCCGTGGCCGCGAGGTACTCGGGCGAGGCATAGAGCTGCATCCGCACGCTCATCAGCTTGCGGCGGATGAGGTCGGCCTGGCTGGGCTCCTTCATGCGGATCGCCACGTCGGCCTCGCGCATCGGCAGGTCGAGCACGCGCTCTTCCAGCATCAGGTCGAGGTTCAGG
This sequence comes from uncultured Rhodobacterales bacterium, assembly GCA_964587905.1. Taxonomy (GTDB): domain Bacteria; phylum Pseudomonadota; class Alphaproteobacteria; order Rhodobacterales; family Rhodobacteraceae; genus DAINOF01. Next base: position 4,799 of record CAZPOK010000157.1, read on the forward strand.
TTCGGATACTTCTCGTAGAGCTTCGAAAGCCGCGGCGCGAGCCAGAGCGAGCCGAAGGCGATGGTGGTGGTGACGCGCAGCTGGCCGAAGACCTCTTCCTCGCTGTCGCGGATGCGGGCCGCGGCGGTGTCGAGCCGCTTGGTCATCGCGCGGGTCGCGTCGAACAGCAATTCCCCCTGTTCGGTCAGAATCAGTCCCCGCGCGTGGCGGTGGAAAAGGGTGGTGTTGAGGCTTTCCTCAAGCGCCCGGATCTGCCGGGAGACGGCCGACTGGCTCAGATGCAGGGTGTCGCCGGCGTGCGTGAGGCTGCCCGCGTCGGCCACCGCGTGGAATATCCTTAGCTTATCCCAATCCATCGCGACCGAACCCGAACCCGTTAGCGCCCAAAATCGTGAGCTACTTACGCGCATGCGGCGGGAAAAGGCAAACGCAGACGTGAAGACGAAAGTGTTTTGTAGGTCAGATACTGTGACCTATAATACGTGCTAGGCTACAGCGTTCATGGGAGGACCGGATGAGCCTGCGCGACGTTTCGCTTCACGACAAGTATGACCTGGAGACGGGCGCCGTCTTGCTGAACGGCACACAGGCGCTGGTCCGCCTGATGCTGATGCAGCGGGCCCGGGACGTCGCGGCGGGGCTGAACACCGCGGGCTATGTCACCGGCTACCGGGGCTCCCCGCTCGGCGGCGTCGACATCAACATGGCCAAGGCCCGCGAGGATCTCGAGGCGGCGCATGTCCGTTTCCATCCCGGTCTCAACGAGGATCTGGCGGCCACCGCGCTCTGGGGCACCCAGCAAGCGGAGTTGCGCGGCGAGGGGAAGTACGACGGTGTCTTCGGCCTCTGGTACGGCAAGGGACCGGGCGTGGACCGCACGGGCGACGTGTTCCGCCACGCCAACATGGCCGGCACCTCGCCCCACGGCGGGGTCCTCGTCGCGATGGGCGACGACCACACCGGCGAAAGCTCGACCACCTGTCATCAGTCCGACTGGGCGATGATGGATGCCTACATCCCCGTCCTGTCGCCCGCGGGCGTGCAGGAGATCCTGGACTTCGGGCTCTACGGCATCGCCATGTCGCGCTTCGCGGGCGTCTGGGCGGGGCTCAAGCTGATGAAGGACACCGTCGAGGTGACCTCCATCGTCGACGGCCGCCCAGACCGGAAGACTTTCGTCACCCCCGAGTTCGACATGCCCGAGGGCGGGCTCAACATCCGGCTGAACGATCACTGGGTCCAGCAGGAAGCCCGGATGATCGACCACAAGAGGTTCGCGGCGGAAGCCTTCGCCAAGGCGAACCGGATCGACCGGCGCGTCTGGGGCAAGCCGGGCGCGAAGATCGGCTTCGTCGCGGCGGGCAAGAACTGGCTCGACCTCGTGCATGCCTTCTCGCTTCTCAACATCGATGCCGAGGAGGCAGACCGCCTCGGCATCACGACCTACAAGGTCGGGCAGACTTTCCCGATGGACATGGCGAGCTTCTACGACTGGGCCGACGGGCTCGACCTGATCGTGGTGGTCGAGGAGAAGCGCAAGCTGATCGAGATCCAGATCAAGGAGGCGATCTTCGACTTCCGCAAGGGCCGCCGGGTCTACGGCTGGTTCAAGGGCGGCGCGGGGGGCATGCACGACGAAGAGCTTTTCCCGACGCGGATGGCGCTCGATCCGGTGATGATCGCCGAGAAGATCGGACAGATCCTGATCGAGGAGGGGCGCGGCACGGACGGCGTGAAGGCAGGCCTGCAACACCTTGCCGAGGCGCGAAAATCCGACAATGCCGAGGACGTGGCGAGCCGGGTGCCCTACTTCTGCGCGGGCTGCCCGCACAACACCTCGACCAGAGTGCCCGAAGGCAGCCGCGCCTATGCCGGGATCGGCTGTCACATCATGGCGCTCTGGATGGACCGCGATACCAGCGGATTCACCCACATGGGCGGCGAGGGCGCGAACTGGATCGGCGAGGCGCCGTTCTCGAACCGGCCCCACGTCTTCCAGAACCTCGGCGACGGCACCTACAACCATTCCGGCGTGCAGGCGATCCGCGCGGCGCTCGCCGCAGACGTCAACATCACCTACAAGATCCTCTTCAATGACGCCGTGGCGATGACGGGCGGCCAGCACAACGACGGCGACCTCAGGCCCGACCAGATCGTGCGCGAACTGAAGGCGATGGGCGTCAAGCACGTGGCGGTCGTCCACGATGCGAAGGAGGAGGTCGACCTCAACGCCTTTCCCCGCGGCATCGAAACCCACGAGAGGGCCGAACTGCCGCAGGTGCAGGAGAAATTCCGCCAGATCGAGGGCGTGTCGGCCATCGTCTACATCCAGACCTGCGCGGCCGAGAAACGCCGCCGCCGCAAGCGCGGCAGCTTCCCCGACCCCGACCGCCGGGTCTTCATCAACACCGACGTCTGCGAGGGCTGCGGCGATTGCGGGGTGCAGTCGAACTGCGTCTCGATCGTGCCGGTTGAGACCGAACTGGGGCGCAAGCGCGCGATCGACCAGTCGTCGTGCAACAAGGACTTCTCCTGCGTGAACGGCTTCTGCCCGTCCTTCGTGACCGTCGAGGGCGCGAAGATCCGCAAGCAGGCGACCGCCTCGGTGGACATCGGCACGCTGCCCGAGCCGGACCTGCCAGAGATCCACGGCACCCATAACGTGGTCATCACCGGAGTGGGCGGCACGGGCGTCGTGACGATCGGCGCGATCCTTGCCATGGCCGCCCATGTCGACGGCAAGGGGGCGGGGATGATGGAGATGGCGGGGCTCGCCCAGAAGGGCGGCGCGGTCTACATCCACTGCCGGCTCGCCGAGCGCCCCGAGGACATCAGCGCGATCCGCGTCGCCACCGGCGAATGCGACACGCTGATCGGCGGCGATCTCGTCGTTAGCGCGGGGGCCAAGATGGTGGGGCTCCTTAAGCCGCAGACGGCGGGCGGCGTCGTCAACAGCCACGAGATCGTCACCGGCGAGTTCACTCGCAATACCGAGTTCCGCATCCCCGCCGACCGGCTGGAGATGTCGCTCGAGGCGCGGCTTCAGGACCGGCTGTCGCTGTTCGACGCGTCGGAGCTCGCGCGCGTGCTGATGGGCGATTCGATCTATTC
>CAZPOK010000158.1:0-7908 GCA_964587905.1 uncultured Rhodobacterales bacterium
GCCGCGGCGTCCGCGCCGCGCCGGACGTGCCGAAGAGGCCGGCGGCGGCGAAGAGCGCGGGCATGAGGAAGGCCGCGACGACGAGCAGCGACTCGCCGCCGAACCAGAACGCCGCGAGGCTCGCCGCGGGCATGAAGGCGAGAGCCTGCGGACCGCAAAGCGCCATCCTCAGGGATGACCGGATCCTGTGCAGAGTGCGGGAAAAGCGCGTCATGTCGGGTGAGCGTCTGTCGCGTGTCGTGAGTGGCAGGGCTCACGCTATGCCGAAGCTTCCCGCGCGGGGTTAATTGCAGGCCGCAAAGTCCTGAGGATTTTAGGTTTCGGGAGGCTCCCGCCGCGCGAGTCCCGCGAAGTCGAAGAGCTCGGGGTCGAGGAGATGGGACGGGCGCGCGTTCATGAGCGCGCGGAACATGACCTGCCGGCGACCGGGCGCGTCCTTCTCCCAGCCGTCGAGGAGCGCCTTGACCTGCTGGCGTTGCAGCCCCTCCTGACTCCCGCAGAGGTCACAGGGGATGATGGGATAGCCCATCGCATTGGCAAACCTCGCGCAGTCGGCCTCCGCCACGTGGGCGAGGGGGCGGTAGACGAAGAGATCTCGCTCCTCGTTCAACAGCTTGGGCGGCATCGTTGCCAGACGTCCGCCGTGGAAGAGGTTCATGAAGAAGGTTTCTAGGATGTCGTCGCGGTGGTGCCCGAGAACGACCGCCGAACACCCTTCTTCCCGTGCGATCCGGTAGAGATGTCCCCGCCGCAGCCGCGAGCAGAGCGCGCAGTACGTCCGGCCCTGTGGCACCTTCTCGACGACGACGGAATACGTGTCCCTGTATTCGATCCGGTGCGGCACGCCCATCTTCCCGAGGAACTCGGGAAGCACGGTGGCCGGAAAGCCGGGCTGGCCCTGATCGAGGTTGCAGGCGAGCAGGTCGACCGGGAGAAGACCCCGCCACTGTAACTCGTGGAGCACCGCGAGGAGAGTGTAGCTGTCCTTACCGCCTGAAAGGCAGACGAGCCACCGTTGCGCGGGCGCACCCTCCGCGCGCTGGCGGCGCTCGATCATTCCGTAGTGATCGATCGCCTCGCGGACGTTCGCGACGATACGTTTCCGGAGCTTGCGGAACTCGGTCGTCTTGGGCGCTCCGTGAAAGAGCGGGTGGATATCGTCGGCATCGTCAAGCATGCGTGCGCCCTAGCCGCTAACCGGCGTTCTGGCAAGAATTGCCGGAAAGCCGGCGTATGGAAAGCGTGCGATTCCCGTAGCGAGACGCGGCCCGGTCATCCGGTAGCGTCCGGGATGCGTATCAGGAGCATGAACACTCTTCGCGCCGCCGCCGTCGCCTCAATCGTCCTCCTCGCCGCCTGCACCGGAAAGCCGTCGCTCGACGACCCGGCGCTCTCCGACAGGCAGCTGAACCTCGAGGAGTTCTTCGACGGAGACCTCGTCGCCTACGGTCAGTTCCAGGACATCTTCGGCACGGTCCGCCGCCGCTTCGAAGTTGAGATCGCGGGCGACTGGGACGGGGAGCGCCTGCGCCTCGTCGAGGATTTCGCCTACGAGGACGGTTCGACGGAGCGTCGGGTCTGGACGCTGCGCAAGACCGGGCCGGACAGCTGGGAGGGCACCGCGCCCGGGGTCATCGGCGTCGCAACCGGCGAAGAGCGCGGCGATGCGTTCAACTGGCGCTACACGATCGACCTGCCGGTCCCGAGCGCCGACGGAGAGGGTGAGACGCTGCGCGTGAGTTTCGACGACTGGATGTGGCTGCTGTCGGAGGACAGGCTTCTGAACCGGGCCTACATGCAGCGCTTCGGGATCGACATCGGCGAGGTCTTGATCACCTTCGAAAAGCTCTGATCGGGGCGCGATTGCGGGAACTCAACTGTCGCCCGGCGCGTACCGTCTAGGCTTTCCCCGAAGCATCTGAAGGGGAGTATCATGATGGAGAACATCGTTGTGGCGACGGACGGCTCGGCCACGGCCGGGCACGCGGTGGACATGGCGGCACGCATCGCCGCGGCGCTGGGGGCGAAGCTGACCGTCGTTCACGTGCTGATGCACGGGGCGGCGTCCGCGGAGTTCGAGCGCATGGCCGAGACCGAGCACCTTCTGCGCGTGGCGTCGCGGGAACGGCAGCCGGCGCTGGAGAACGTGCCCGGAACGATGGGCGATCTGTTCCGGGCCAGTGACGACAATGCGCTGCATGCCCGGCTCATCACCGTCATGGGCGAGGAAGTGGCGCGTCGTGCCGCGGACCGGGCGCGCGAGCTCGGCGCCGAGGTCGTCGCGCAGAAGGTGCCGCAGGGCGATTACGCCGAGAAGATCCTCGCCGCCTCGCGCGAAACCGGCGCCGACATGATCGTGATGGGACGGCGCGGCCTCGGCGTCTTCGCGCGGCTGCTTCAGGGGAGCGTGTCGCAGAAAGTCTCGACCCATGCCGACTGCGCGGTCCTTACGGTGCCGTGACGCAGCGGTAGATGCTCTCGCTTATGTGAGTGAACGACGGATGCTGGCGGCGGTTCTCGGTGAGCAGCACTGAAAGGAGAACCGACATGAACCGCATCGTGATGCTCACGAGCCTGTGCCTGATCCCGGCGGCTGCCGTCGCCCAGGACGCCACGGCGAGGCTGATGGGTCCGGACGGAGCCGAGCACGGCACCGTGGAGTTCCATGCCGCGCCCGAGGGAATCGTGGTTCGCGTGGTCGCGGTGAACCTCGACGAGGGCGCGCACGGGTTTCATCTTCACGAGATGGGCGCATGTTCGCCCGACTTCGAGGCGGCGGGCGGACACTTCGCGCCCGACGGAAACGAGCACGGCTTCCTGAACGAAGCCGGTCCCCATGCCGGCGACCTGCCGATGATCCACGTCGACAGCGACGGCAACGCGATGGCGGATTTCTATACCCGGCTCACGTCGCTCGAGGAACTGATGGACGACGACGGCGCCGCCGTGATCGTTCATTCCGAGCCAGATACCTACATGGATCCGTCGAGCACGGGCGATCGGGTCGCCTGTGGCGTCATCGAAGGGATGTGAGGCTTGGGGAGCGCCCGGTCGGACCGGGCGCGTCCCCTTTACGCGGCGCGGCGCTGTTTGGCGCCCCGGCGGGGACGGCGGCGTTTGGCTGCTCCCGAACGTCCGCCGCCTGGGCGCTCGGCTGCGGGAGCCTGTCCGCTGGCGACGGGTATCGCGCTGCCCATCGTCTTCTGGATCGCCCGAAGTTCCGAATGCTCGGCCGGCGAGCAGTAGGTGATCGCCGATCCGTCACGCCCGGCCCGCGCCGTGCGGCCGATGCGGTGGACGTAGACGTCGGGCACGGTCGGAAGATCGTAATTGTAGACGTGCCGGACCCCGGGGATGTCGAGGCCCCGCGCGGCGACGTCGGTCGCCACCAGAACTCGCAAATCACCGCCCCGGAACGCCGCGATGGCGCGGTCGCGCTGGCCCTGGCTCTTGTTGCCGTGGACGGACCCGGCGGCGAACCCGGCCTTGTCGAGCGCCTTCATCAGCCGTTCCGCCCCGTGCTTGGTCCGGGTGAAGACGAGCGCGAGTTCGTCCCGGTGCTTGTCGAGATGGTCGATGAGGAGCGCGGTCTTCGCCTCCTGCGGAACGAAGTGGATCGACTGGTCGATCTTCTCGATCGGCTTGCCCGGAGGGGCGGCCTCGACCCGGATCGGATCGCTCAGGTAGGCGGCGGCAAGCTCTGCCATCTGCTTGGGCATGGTGGCCGAGAACAGCATCGTCTGGCGGTCCTTGGGCAGAAGGGGCGCAATGCGGCGCAGCGCGTGGATGAAGCCGAGGTCGAGCATCTGGTCGGCCTCGTCGAGCACGAGGAACCGGGTGAGGTCGAGCCGGACGGCCTTGCGGTCGAGCAGGTCGATCAGCCGGCCGGGCGTCGCCACGAGGAGGTCCGCGCCGCGGTGCATCCGCTGGATCTGCGCGTTGATCGAGGCGCCGCCCACGACCAGCGCGACCTTGAGATGGGTGCCGTCGGAGTAGGCGCGCAGGCTGTCGGCGATCTGCTTGGCCAGTTCGCGCGTCGGCGCGAGGATGAGGCCGCGGGCCGATTTCGGCTCGGGCTTGACGCCGGCCTTGGAGAGCGCGTGGACGAGCGGCAGGCCGAAGGCCGCCGTCTTGCCGGTGCCGGTCTGGGCAAGGCCCATCACGTCACGGCCGTTCATGGCGTGCGGAATGGCCTTCTTCTGGATCGGGGTCGGTTCGGTGATGCCCTGCGCCGCAAGCGCGGTCACGAGGCGGGGCGAGAGCCCCAGCATGTCGAAATCCATGTGGATATGTGTCCTGTGTCGGCGGGCGGCCCGGGGCCGCTCGCGGGAAATGGTCGCCGCCGGTCGGAGTGACTGGACGGTCGCAGTGGGATTGCGCCGAGACTCACCGGGGGCCGTATTGCCCGCTGCGGTCGCCTGAGCGCCGGACCCCTGCGTGATATGGGAACCTGGAGGATCGTGACGCCTGGCCTGCCGATGATCCGGGGCCCGTTCGCTCACGCGGCGAAAGCGTCTGTGGGGGGCACATGCGCCTTCACGCGGCACAAGTCAAGCGTTCTGACCTACCTGCGCGTCTTGGGAGGCACCTCGTCGATCCCCGACCCGCCCCAGGGATGGCAGCGCAGGATGCGCCGGCCGGCGAGCCAACTGCCGCGGAACGCGCCGTGCCTCTCGAGCGCCTCGAGCGCATAGGCCGAGCAGGTGGGCTGGTATCGGCAGGAATGGCCGACCCAGGGCGACAGGATCAGGCGGTAGGCCCGGACGGGCAGGGCGATGATATGGGCGAGCGGGCTCATCTGCGGTCGAGATGGACGCGGGAGAGCGCGGCTTCAAGTTCGGCGAGCATGTCCGCGAAAGGCCGTTCCGCCGTCGCCTTGGGCCGCCCGATCAGGACGTAATCCCAGCCCGGGCGGCCGTGGCGCGGCAGGGTGAGGCGGGCGATCTCGCGCAGGCGGCGCTTGGCCCGGTTCCGGGCGACCGCGTTGCCGACCTTCTTCGAGCAGGTGAAGCCGACTCGGATCAGGCGCTCGTCGGTCTCGGCCGGGTCGCGGCGGCGGGCCTGAAGGGTAAAGCCGGGCGTCGACCGGCGGCGCGCGCGCGCCGCCTTCAGGAAATCCCCCCGCTTTCCGAGGGTCTCCACGCAAAGAGACACCGCCGGAGACGTCTCTGCGGCGCTGGCGGTCTCGCCTGCCACAGGTGTCTCCGGCGGTGTCATGTTCGGTGCCTTTCGGCGGCGCTTACGCGCTCAGGCTTTTCCGGCCCTTGGCGCGGCGGGCGTTCAAAATCCTGCGACCGGCCTTCGTCGCCATGCGCGCACGGAAGCCGTGGCGGCGCTTGCGCACGAGGTTCGAAGGTTGGAAAGTGCGTTTCGTCGTCATGGTCTTCTCCGTCGGCGCGGCCCGAAACCCGAGCGGATTCGGGCGCCAAATCTCTTGGAAGCCCGCTCTTTAGGGGCATCGCCGGACCAAGTCAACGCGAGCCCCGCGCCGAAATGCAACATTCCTCCGCCTGATGCGGACGAAATGTTTCAGTCGCACAGCCTGAACGGGGCCTCGGCCCGTCGCGGGATCACCCCGCATCAACGGGGCGTGATGGGGCTTCTGCCGACGCGCGGTTCAGCGCATGTGTGGGCCATGATGGACAGGAACCGGACCGCGAGGACAGAGATGAGCGACATGACGGACACGCAGCGGACCAACGGACGGGCACGGCGCCTCCCGATCATCGCGATCCTCGTGGTCGCCGTCGTGGGCGCATTCACACTGAGCGACCTCCTCACGTTCGAGACGCTGGCCCAAAACCGGGAGCGGCTGATCGACTTCCGCGACGCGAACTATCTCGCGACGGTCCTCGCCTTCGTCGTGGTCTACGTCGCCATCGTCGCCTTTTCCCTGCCGGGCGCGACGGTCGCGACCCTGACGGGCGGGTTCCTCTTCGCGACCTTTCCGGGTGCGCTTTTCAATGTGACGGCGGCGACGATCGGAGCGACGCTCATCTTCCTTGCGGCCCGCTATGGGCTGGGGGAACGGCTCGCCGCGCGCATGGACGCCTCCGAGGGGCGCATCCAGAGGATCAAGAAAGGCATCGACGAGAACCAATGGGAGATGCTGTTCCTGATCCGCCTCGTTCCAGCGGTGCCGTTCTTCGTGGCGAACCTGCTGCCGGCGCTCGTGGGCGTGCCGCTCCACCGGTACGTGGTGACGACCTTCCTTGGGATCATTCCGGGCGCGGTTGTCTATACCTCGGTCGGGGCGGGTCTGGGAGAGGTCTTCGCCCGCGGCGAGACGCCGGACCTCGGCGTGATCTTCGAGCCGCACATCCTGTTGCCGATCCTCGGCCTCTGCGCGCTCGCCGCGCTGCCCATCGTCCTCAAGGCGGTGCGGGGAAAGAAGGAGATCTGAGCGATGCGGGACACGAAGAACGAGGCGGAGGTATCGGAAATGGCGACGAAACGGATCAGGACAGACGTCTGCGTCATCGGCGCGGGATCAGGCGGGCTTTCGGTGGCCGCGGGAGCGGTGCAGATGGGCGCGAAGGTCGTTCTTCTCGAGGGTCACAAGATGGGCGGCGACTGCCTCAACTTCGGCTGCGTGCCGTCGAAGGCGCTGATCGCGGCGGGCAAGCAGGCCCATGCGATGCGGACAGGAGAGCCCTACGGCGTGACGCCCGTGACGCCCGAGGTCGATTATGCCGCCGCGAAGGACCACGTGCACCGGGCGATCGAGACTATCGCACCCGTGGACAGCCAGGAACGGTTCGAGGGTCTCGGCGTCCACGTGATCCGGGAGTTCGGCCGCTTCATCTCGCAGACCGAGGTGCAGGCGGGCGATACGGTGATCGAGGCGCGGCGCTTCGTGATCGCGACGGGCTCGCGGCCCTTCGTGCCGCCGATACCGGGGATCGAGACGGTTCCCTACGAGACCAACGAGACGATCTTCGACCTGCGCGAGAAGCCCGAGCACCTGATCGTCGTCGGCGGCGGGCCGATCGGGATGGAGATGGCGCAGGCGCATCTGCGGCTCGGCTCCAGGGTCACGGTGATAGAGGGCGCGAAGGCGCTTGGGCGGGACGATCCTGACCTTGCTGACATCGTTCTGGAAAAGCTCCGCGCGGAAGGCATCGAGATCGTCGAGGGCGCACAGGCGGCGAAGGTTTCGGGGACGAAGGGCGCGATCCGGGTCGAGACCGAGGACGGACACGTGTTCGAAGGCTCGCACCTTCTCATGGCAGTGGGCCGCAAGGCCAATATCGAGACGCTCGGTCTCGACAAGGCCGGGGTCTCGCACGACCGCGCGGTGAAGGTGGGGGCGGACCTGCGGACCACGAACCGGCGGGTCTACGCCGTGGGAGACGTGGCCGGCAGGCTGCAGTTCACCCATGTCGCGGCGTATCATGCAGGCGTCGTGATCCGCGCGATCCTCTTCGGGATCCCCGCGAAGGCCAGGACCTCCCATATTCCCTGGGCCACCTACACCGATCCGGAGCTTGCGCAGGTGGGCCCCACCGAAGCCGAGGCCCGCAAGGAGCACGGCATCAACCTCGAGGTCGTGCGGTTCCCCTACCACGAGAACGACCGGGCCATCGCGGAAGGCAAGACCACCGGCCTCATCAAGGTGATGGTGGTCAAGGGCAAACCCGTTGGCGCCTCCATCGCCGGCGCGCAGGCGGGCGAGCTGATCGGGCTCTGGGCGCTCGTGATCGCGAACGGGCTCAAGATGAAGGCCGTGGCCAACATGGTCGCGCCCTACCCGACGCTGACGGAGGTTTCCAAGAGGGCAGCGGGTGCCTATTTCTCACCCAGGTTATTTGATAGTCCTGCGGTGAAGCGGGCGGTGGGGCTTGTCCAGCGCTGGATCCCCTGACCGCCGCAAGAGGGGCCGATGTTCCTGAACTCACTCTCCGGGCG
>CAZPOK010000159.1:0-7809 GCA_964587905.1 uncultured Rhodobacterales bacterium
GGTGGACGCGAACGTGCTTCTGAGCGAGGAGCGGCGGCCGGGGCCGCTGGGCTAGGCGGGAGAGGCAGGTGGCTCGGCTTTCCGAACCCCCGGCCGCCGCGACGCCTCGTATGCCTCAGGCTTCCTTGATCGGCGCGAAGATCTCGGGCCGCTCTTCGCCTTCCACCATGAGATACCCGGCGAGCCCCTTCTCGGCCCGGCTCAGCGCGTGGTCGACGAGGACGTAGCGGCCCGGCACCTCGCAGGTGAACTCGACGACCCCGGACCCGCCGGGGGCCACCTTGATGGTCTGCACGTTCTCGTGCGGCGGGGCGGTCAGCGAGCCTTCGAGGTAGACGCGGTCGAAGATCTCGCCGATCACGTGGAAAGACGAGATCGCGTTGGGACCGCCTACGCCCATGTAGATCCTCACCGTTTCGCCGACGTTGGCTTGCAGCGGGTAATGGTCGGTCAGCGCGCCGACGTGGCCGTTGAAGACGAAGTACGTCGGGCGTTCGTCGATCAGCCGGTCGAAGCTCTCGTTCATGAGGCCGGCCGTACCGGCCGGTTCCTCGGTGAAGATCTCGCCCTGCATGACGTAGTATTCGCGGTCGACCGCGGGCAGGCCTTCCTCGGGCTCGATCAGGATCATGCCGTACATGCCGCGGGATATGTGCTGGGCGACGGGCGGCACGGCGCAGTGGTAGACGTAGAGCCCGGGGTTCAGGGCCTTGAACTGAAAGCTCCTTTCCTCTCCCGGCATCGCGGTGGTGAGTTCCGCGCCGCCGCCCGGGCCGTTGCAGGCGTGAAAGTCGACGTTGTGGGCGAAGTGACTGTCCTCGTGGTTGCGCAGCGTCACCTCGATTGTGTCGCCGACGCGGGCGCGGACCATCGGGCCAGGCACGGTTCCATTGAAGGTCCAGAAGCGGAACGTGGAATTGTAGTCGAGATGCGCTTCGATCTCGCGGGTCTCCAGTTCGACGCGGACGGTGGCGGGCTCGGTTCGCCCGACGGGCGGCGGCACGTTTGCGGGGTTCTCGGCGATGTCGGCCATTTCGGGCGCCACCGGGTTCACGGTATAGATGCGGTCGGACATCGTCCCCGCCTCGTGCGCTGCGTTGTAAAGGCGCGCGCCGTGCCGGCCGTCTGCCTGGGCGATTGCGGGCGGGGCGTTGAGTACGCCGGCGGCGGTCAGGCCCGCTGATCCGGCCAGAAGGTTGCGGCGGCTGATACCGGGGCCGGGCCGGACGCGTTTCAGTCTGGGGCTCATGTCTGGCCTCCGTTCGCTGGGGGTCGTATCTTGCGCCGCGCGTGCGGCGAGGCTCGAACCGCAAACGGACGGGCGCGATGAACGGTTCCGCGCGCCCGGTGCGGGCCAGGCGGTTCCCGATGCCGGACAGGCGTTTCCGAAAGGTGAAACCGCGTCGCGCGGCAGGTTGCCCGGCCGCGTCTAAGCCTTTGTCCCGGCCGCCGGAACGAGCTATGCCAGGAGGCGACACATCGGGAGAGATTCACATGACCGCACTGCTGCATGACGTCGATCCGGACGGGCTTCTGGAATTCTCGGTGGTGTTCACCGACCGCTCGCTCAACCACATGAGCGCGGCGTTTCAGGCCGTGATGCGGGAGATCTCCGGAATGCTGAAGGATGTCTACGCGGCGGATGCCGTCGCGCTGGTGCCCGGCGGCGGGACCTTCGCCATGGAGGCCGTGGCGCGGCAGTTCGCGACCGGCGAGACGGCGCTCGTCATCCGGAACGGCTGGTTCTCCTACCGCTGGAGCCAGATCTTCGAGATGGGCGGTATTCCGGCGGAGGAGATCGTGATGCCGGCGCGGCGGACGGGGAACGATCCGCAGTCGCCGTTTGCGCCGGCGCCTGTGGAGGAGGTCGTGGCGAAGATCCGCGAGACACGGCCGGCGGTCGTCTTCGCGCCCCATGTGGAGACGTCGGCGGGAATGATCCTGCCCGACGACTACATCCGCGCGGTGACGGCGGCCGTCCACGAGGTGGGCGGGCTGTTCGTGCTCGACTGCATCGCGTCGGGCTGTGTCTGGGTCGACATGGCGGATCTCGGGATCGACGTGGTGATCTCGGCGCCGCAGAAGGGCTGGTCGGCCTCGCCCTCGGCGGGAATGGTGATGCTGTCCGAGGCGGCGCGCGAGAAGGCGACGGCGGCGGTGTCGACGAGCTATGCCGTCGATCTCGGCAAGTGGCTTGCGATCATGGAGGCCTACGAGCGCGGCGGGCACGCCTATCACGCGACGATGCCGACGGACGCGCTGCGCGGGCTGCGGGACACGATGCTGGAGATGCGTGACTGGGGCTTCGAGCGGCTGAAGGCCGCGCAGTGGGAGCAGGGCGAGCGGGTCCGGGCGCTGCTGGCCTCGAAGGGAGTTCGGTCGGTGGCGGCCGAGGGGTTTCGGGCGCCGGGTGTCGTGGTGAGCTACACCGACGATCCGGAGGTCCAGGCGGGCCGCGCGTTCGCCCAGCAGGGCGTGCAGATCGCGGCCGGCGTGCCGTTGCAGGTGGGCGAGGGCGCTGAGTTCCGGACCTTTCGGATCGGGCTCTTCGGGTTCGACAAGCTGAAGGACGTGGATGCGAGCGTGGCGCGGCTCGAGGTCGCGCTCGATCAGGTGCTCTGACGCCGCGCATCGATCCCGAGGCGTGGCCTTTCGAAAGGCCGTGTCTTCTACGAGGCTTCTACCCCTGCGCCCCGAGGCCGGCACGCATGACCGCGCGGCGCAGCGGCACGATGTCGTGGACGGCCTTGAGCCCCGTCAGGCGGAGCGACTGGAGCGGTGCGCCGTCCGACCGGCAGACCCGATTGAAGAGGTCGATGACCGCGGCGCGGGCGCGGATATCGCCATCACGCGTCTTTTCGTAGGCGAGCAGCATCTCCGGAGAGCCGAGGGCGTCGGGCGCGGCGGTGGCGAGATCGGCGAGAGCCACGACGTCGTGGAGCGAGGTGTTGAGGCCTTGGGCGCCGATGGGCGGCAGGACGTGGGCGGCTTCCGCGACGATCGCCGTGCGCCGGGCGGTCAGACGTTCGGCGCGCTGGGTGACGACCGGCCAGAGGCGGCGCGGGCTCGCGAGGGTCAGATTTCCGAGAACGCCGGCGGAGCGGAGGGTCGCCTCGCAGGAGAAGGCGGCCTCGTCCATGTCGAGAAGGTCGAGCGACCGGCGGCCGTCGTTCATCCACACCACGGCGGAGGCGGGGCCGCCCTGCTGGTCGGGCAGCGGCACGAGAACGAAGGCGCCGCCCTGGTTGTAGAGTTCGATGGAGACGTTTTCGTGCGGGTGCGGGTGTGTCACGTTGAAGGCGAGCGCCTTCTGGCCGTAGCGGGTCGTGGTGACGCCGATCCCGGCGGCTGCGCGGACCGGACTCGCGCGGCCGTCGGCGGCGACGACGAGGCGAGCCGAGAGCGTCCCACCGTCGGTGAGGGTGACGATCGCCTCGCGGTCGCGGGTCAGGCAGCGGGAAAAGCCCGTTCCCATGCGGAGGTCGACATTCGGCATGTGGCCGATGCGGTCCGTGAGAACGTGGCGGGTCTGCCAGTTCGGGAGATTCCAGCCGAACGGGCGGTCCGAGATGTCGTCGGCACGGAAGTCGCGGGAGGCGCGGATCTCCGGCGGCCAGCCGGTGGTATCGACGGCGCGGAGCACCTCGAGCGGCATCGCATGCGGGGCCAAGGCCGGCCAGAGGCCGGTGCGCTCGAAAAGGTCACGGGCCGGCTGGAGGAAGGCGGTCGAGCGCAGGTCGGAGCCTTCGGCCTCGGCGGCGTCGACGGGCGTGGCCGGATCGGCGAGCACGACAGAGAAGCCCGCCTGCCCGAAGGCCGCCGCCGCGGTGAGGCCTGCGATGCCGCCGCCCGAGATGAAGATGTCGACGGTTTCGCGGCTCATGCGCTGTCTCCGAAGTGGCCGAGGAAGTCGGAGAGATCCACGGTGTGGTGATGGATGTGGGGCTGGTCCTCGCGTTCGGGCGCGACATGGATGGTCCGCATCCCCATCGCGTGGGGGGCCGCGAGGTTGCGCGCGTCGTCCTCGAACATCGCGCCCCGCGTCGCGTCGAGGCCGTCGGCGGTGAAGATCGCCTCGAAGGCTTCGCGTTCCGGCTTGGGACGGAAGCCCGCGTGCTCGACGCCGTAGACCGCGTCGAAGAGCCCCGAGAGACCGCGGGCGTCGATCACCCGTTCGGCGTAGGGGGCGCAGCCGTTGGTGTAGACGATCTTGCGGCCCGGCAGGCGTCGGATGTGCCGGGCCAGCGCCACGTCGTGTTCGAGATGGCCGAGATCGATCTCGTGGACGTCGCTGAGATAGGGGCCGGGGTCGACCCCGTGCTCGGTCATCAGGCCGGCGAGCGTCGTGCCGTAGCGGTGCCAGTAGTCGCCGCGGAGCCGGTCGGCCTCGGCGCGGGAGACCTTGAGTTCGCGCATGACCCAGTCGGTCATCCGCACCTCGATCTGATCGAAAAGGCGGGCCTTCGGCGGATAGAGGGTGTTGTCGAGATCGAAGACCCAGAAGGCCACGTGATCGAAAAGATGTGCCACCATGCGGCGGAACCTAGTGCGCGGCCCCATCCTGCGCAATGCGGCGCGGCGCTTGATGCGGTGGCGCGGCGCGCTTAGGCTCAGTCGACCGGAACGGAGCGACGGGCATGGACGATATCAGAACGCCGCAGAGGGACGCCTACCAGCTGATCCTTCAGGCGATCGACAGGGGAGTGTACAAGCCGGGCGACCGGCTGGTGGAAAGCGAGCTGGCCGAGCGGTTCGGGGTCTCGCGGACGCCGATCCGGGAGGCGCTCCAGCGGCTCGAGACGCAGTCGCTCCTGACGCGCGACGGGCGGAGCCTGATCGTCTCGTCGCTCGACCACAACCAGATGGCCGAACTCTACGTCGTTCGCGGCGAACTTGAAGGTCTTGCGGCGCGTCTGGCGGCGCGGCACGCGACCGAGGAGGAGGTTCGGGTTCTGCGCCGGATGGTCGAGGACGATCGCAAGCTCGTCGGCGATCCGGGGGCGCTCGCTCAGGCGAACCGGCGGTTCCACCGTCAGGTCCACCTCGCCTCGCACAACCGGTTTCTCGTCCAGCAGCTCGATCTCGTCTACCGGTCGATGGCGCTGATGGCCACGACGTCGCTCGCGGTGCAGGGACGCGGCGAGATCGCGCTCGCCGAGCATCAGAAGATCGTGGACGCGATCGCGGCGGGCGACGGCGACGCGGCGTACAAGGCGCTGAAGGAGCACATCTCGGTCTCTTTCGAGGTCCGCCTCACGCACGACGCCGAGCAGGCGGCGCAGAGGGCGTGACGCGCTCGGCATCGTAGATGCCGTGGGCTGTCTTGTCCCAGTAGAACGGCCGCACGACCATTTCGACCAGCGCCTTCCACGACGCGATCGCTCCAAGCGGGTGGTAGAAGTGCATCGTCGGGACCCACGGGATGAGCCAGCGGTGCCGGGGCGTCGCGACGGCGAGGGCGCCGGCGGCGATGTTCACGATCTCAGTCAGCAGGAGCGCCGAGCCGAGGAGGACGAAGAGCCACCACGGCACCAGACCGGCGAGCGGATGCGGCAGGCCGAAGGGGAGGAGCCAGAAGCTCCAGACCAGCGGTGCGAGCAGGAAGGTCGAGAGGGTTCCCAGGAACAGGATCTGCACGCCCGCGAACTTCAAGGGGCCGAGGTCGTGCAGGAGTTTCCGCGGTGTCCGCATATGCGAAATCCAGGTCATCGCATAGCCCTTGAGCCATCGTGACCGCTGCCGGATCCACGGCACCGCGCGGCAGTTCGCCTCCTCCTCGGTCACGCTGTCGATCAGTTCGCAGCGGTAGCCGTGGCGGGCGAGGCGCAGGCCGAGATCGGCATCCTCGGTGACATTGTGCGCGTCCCAGCCGCCGAGCCGGTCGAGCGCGGCGCGGCGAAAGAAGAGCGTGGTGCCGCCCAGCGGGATCACGAGGCCCATGCGCGCGATGCCGGGCAGGATGATCCTGAACCATGTGGCGTAGTCGATGGTGAAGCAGCGCGAGAGCCAGTTGGTGCGCGCGTTGTAGAAGTCGAGCACGCCCTGCAGACAGGCGACCTCGGGAGGGCGGTCCCGGAAGCGGGCGACGACGCGGCGCAGCTGGTCGGGCGCCGGCGCGTCCTCGGCGTCGTAGACGCCGACGATGGAGCCGCGACAGAAGTCGAGCGCGTAGTTCATCGCCCTCGGCTTCGTGCGCACCGTGCCCTCTGGCACGAGGATCTGGCGCATCCCGCGGGGCAGGGCCGCGCGGGCGAGCGTGTCCTGGGTGAGCTTGTCGTCCTCCTCGACCACGAGGCAGATGTCGAGCCGGTCCTCGGGATAGTCGAGACGGGCGAGGCGCTGCACGAGCCGGCCCGCGATCTCCCGTTCCCGGTATAGGGGCACGAGGAGCGATACGATGGGCGGCGGGCCGTTGCCCTGCCCCGAGCGGGTCGTCGTGAAGCGGTTTCGCGTGGCGTGGACGTGCCAGAGCTGTACCACCGCCGCCGCCGCGCGAAGCCCCGAGGTGAGAAGGAGCGCGAGCACCGCCCAGCCGGTCAGCACGGCGAGCGTGGCGGTGGGGGCGAGCGCTGCGGCGGTGGCGACGAGGAGCGCGACGCCGAGCGCGGTCCGGACGATGCGCGCCGGAAGTCCGCGCACGCTTTCCGAGGCGGGCACGCGGTGTTCGGCGAAGCGGGTGAGCGTCGGCTGGCGCAGGCCGATCAGCGTCTCCTCGATCTCCCGGCGGGAGCCTGCGACGAAGCGGACGGGCCCGAGGGCCGCTTCGATCTCGGGGCGCCTGGCCCTTGCACGCGAGAGGCTGGAGACGGCGACGACGGTGACCGCGCCCGCGGACTTCAGCGGCAGGATGCCCAATCGGATGCAGGCCGGCGCGCCGATGAGATCGATGAGGTGCGGGTCGGGCGGGGTCCTGGCCGGATCGAAGCCGGACTGGAGGGCGAGGGCGGCGGCGACGGCCTTGGGGCTGGCCCAGCCATGGGCGACGAGCAGGTCGCCGAGCCGATCGGTGCCGCGCGGCTGGAGGGCGAGCGCGGCGAGAAGGTGGTCGGGCGCGAGATCGCCCTGCCGCACGAGGATGTCTCCGAGACGCGGTCCCGCGGATGGCGCCCCTTGCCGCGGGATGGTCCGGTGGCGCCCCTTGGGGTCCAGTCGCAGGACAGTGGCGGTCATGGCAATCCGTCGCGTGGCTTCGAGCCCCCAGCTAACGGACGCAGGGTTAAATGCCGGTTAAGCCGCTTGGGGCCCGCCCATGGCCGCGACGAACCGCTCGAACAGGTAGTAGCTGTCCTGCGGGCCGGGACTCGCCTCGGGGTGGTACTGGACCGAGAACACAGGGCGGTCGGTCATGCGGATGCCGCAGTTCGACCCGTCGAAGAGCGAGATGTGGGTTTCCGCGACGCCGATCGGCAGGGTCTGGGTATCGACGGTGAAGCCGTGGTTCATCGACGTGATCTCGACCTTGCCGGTGTCGATGTCCTTGACGGGATGGTTCGCGCCGTGGTGGCCGTGATTCATCTTGATCGTCTTCGCCCCGAGCGCGAGGGCGAGCATCTGGTGGCCCAGGCAGATCCCGAAGACCGGCATGTCGGAGCCGTCGAGGACACCGCGGATCATCGGGACGGCATACTCGCCCGTGGCGGCCGGATCGCCGGGGCCGTTCGAGAGAAAGAGCCCCTCGGGTTGCAGCGCGAGGACGTCCTCGGCGGTGGCGGTCGCGGGGAGCACCGTGACCTCGCAGCCCGCGGAGGCGAGGCAGCGCAGGATGTTGCGCTTGGCGCCGTAGTCGATCGCGACGACGCGGCGGCCGGG
>CAZPOK010000160.1:0-7651 GCA_964587905.1 uncultured Rhodobacterales bacterium
TTTCACGGTGGGCGCGGGCGGGTGGTCCGGCTTTCCAAGCCACAAGCACGACACCGACCGTCTACCGGAGGAAACCCGCCACGATGAATGCTACAACTTCCGCTTCAAGCCGAACTACGGCTCGGGGCTTCAGATGCTCCAGCGGATCGACAACGAACCGGGCGACGCCTACCACATCGTCGACGGCTCCACCGTGCTGATCGATACCGGATATCATCCCTGCTGTGTGCTGCCGGGCTACGAGATGTACTATTTCACGATCCTCGGCGGTCTCAGCCAGCGCAGTCTCAAGCAGTACTTCCAGCCGACCCACGCGGAGCAACTGCACACGATCCCCGGCATCATGGACATGGTGGCGAAGTTCAAATGACGCTCGCCACGCTTGCGGAGGTCCTGAAACCGGCACTCGCCGGCGGCTACGCGGTGCCGGGCCTTGTCTGCCTCGGCTGGGAAGACACGCGCGCCTATGTGACGGCGGCGCAGGCCGAGCGCGCGCCGGTCATCCTTCAGGCCGGCCCCTCGTGCCGGGCGCATACCCCCCTGCCCGTTCTGGGCGCCATGTTCCGCAACCTCGCCCAAAGCGTCGACGTGCCGGTCGTGGCCCATCTGGACCACGGCTACACCACGCAGGAGTGCCGCGAGGCGCTCGACGCGGGGTTCACTTCGCTGATGTACGACGGGTCGCGCAAGCCGCTTGCACAGAACATCGACGAGACGGCCGCGATCGCCGAGTTCGCGCATGCGGCGGGCATTTCCTGCGAGGGAGAGATCGGGTTCGTGGGCTACGCCGGCGGCGAGGGCTCGGCTGGAACAGATCCCGAAGAGGCCGCGATCTTCGCCCGCGAGTCCGGCGTAGACGCCATGGCCATTTCCGTGGGCAACGTCCACCTCCAGCAGGACCACGAAGGCAGACTAGACGCGGCGCGGATCCGCGCCATCGAAGCGGAAACCGACGTGCCCCTCGTCATCCACGGCGGCTCCGGCGTACCGCCCGGCCAGCGGGCGGACCTTGCCGCGACATCGCACATCTGCAAGTTCAACATCGGCACCGAGCTCCGGATGGCCTTCGGCGCCGCGCTCCGGGCGGCGGTTCTGGCGGATGCTGACCGTTTCGACCGGGTGGCGATCCTGAAAGACACACACGATCCCGTCTTGGAGGCCGCGCGGGCGGTCATCCGCGGGCTCGGCGCCTCGGGGAGGGCCTGACACATGCTCAAGATCGGACTGCTCGGCTGCGGGAGGATCGGACAGGTCCACGCGCGCAGCATCAAGGCGCTCGACGCGGCCACCGTCACGGCAGTGGCGGACGCGCTGCCGGAGGCGGCGGAGGCGCTTGCCTCGGCAACCGGGGCCGAGGTGCGGACAGCGGAGGCGATCCTCGCCTCGGACGACGTGGACGCCGTCGTCATCGGCACGCCCACCGACACGCATTTCGATCTCATCCAAGGCGCGGCGCGAGCCGGCAAGGCGATCTTCTGCGAGAAACCCATCGACATGTCCGTCGACAACATCCGTGCCTGCATAGAGGTCGTCGACGCGTCGGGCGTCATCTTCATGACAGGCTTCAACCGCCGCTTCGACCCGAACTTCGCATATCTGCGCGACCGGATCGCCGCCGGCGACGTCGGCGTACTCGAACTTGTCACCATCACGTCGCGGGATCCCGCCCCGCCGCCGATCTCCTATATCGAGAGGTCCGGCGGCCTGTTCAGGGACATGATGATCCATGACTTCGACATGGCGCGGTTCCTCATGGGCGAAGAGTTCGTGCGGCTGCACGCGGTCGGTTCGTCTCTCGTCGATCCCGCGATCGGCGCTGTCGGGGACGTGGACACGGCCGCGGTGATCCTGACCACCGCCGGCGGACGGATCTGCCAGATTTCCAACTCCCGCCGCGCCGCGTACGGATACGATCAGCGGATCGAGGTGCACGGAGAGGGCGGCATGCTTCGGGCCGAGAACCTGCTCGAGACGACGGTGGAACTCGCCACCGGCTCCGGCTTCCGCCGCTCGCCCGCACTACACTTCTTCCTGGAACGCTACGAAGCCGCCTATCTCTCCGAGATGCGCGCCTTCGTCGAGGCGGTCGCGGACGGAACGGCCCCCGATCCCGGGATCAGGGACGGGCTGCAGGCGCAGATCCTCGCGGACGCCGCCACGCTCGCGCGCGAGACGGGCCAGCCCGTGGACATTCCGCCAAGCTAGCCGTCGTCACTCCCGCGCCACCTGACGATGAGGTGCCAGGCGAGATATCCGCCGATCGCGGCAAAGAGGTAGGCCCAGAGCGCATTGTCCTGGCTGTACTCGACGAAGGCCCAGGCAAAGGAGACGCCGACCACCGCGTAGCGGCGCCATGCCTGGCGGAAGAAGGGGTGGGACGGATCGATCAGGCGCATGAAGAACCGGCTTTCGGCAGGTCCCTCGTTGTGCCCGAGCGGAACTTGAAGGGCAAGCGGTCGCAGACGCGTTCGACCCCGCCGGCAGGGGCGCATCCGCCACGCGCCGCCGGTGCACTCGCGCCCGCCACGGGTCTGTCCTTCAACGCGGCGCGACCACCGAGGCTTTCCCGGAGCAGTTCCGCTTCCGCCACACCTTCCGCAGAACGGACCCGAGGACCAGTCCCGAGATCCGCGCGATCACCGGGTTTGAGCCTCCATCAGAAAGAAAAGGGCGCCCGAAGGCGCCCTTTCCGGATGTCCTGACCGGCAGGATTACATCATGCCGCCCATGCCGCCCATGTCGGGCATGCCGCCGCCGCCGCCGCCGGCGCCTTCCTTCTGCGGCTTGTCGGCCACCATCGCCTCGGTGGTGATGAGAAGGCCGGCAACCGACGCGGCATCCTCGAGCGCGGTGCGCACAACCTTGGCCGGGTCGATCACGCCGAACTTGAACAGGTCGCCATACTCTTCGGTCTGCGCGTTGAAGCCGAACTTGACGTCGTCGGATTCGCGGATCTTGCCCGCGACGACCGAGCCGTCAACGCCCGAGTTCTCGGCGATCTGGCGCAGCGGCGCCTCGAGCGCACGGCGCACGATGGCGATGCCGGCGTTCTGATCGCTGTTCTCGCCGGTCAGACCCTCGAGGATCTTGGCACCCTGAACGAGCGCCACGCCGCCACCGACGACGATGCCTTCCTGAACGGCCGCACGGGTCGCGTTCAGCGCGTCGTCGACGCGGTCCTTGCGCTCCTTCACCTCGACTTCGGTCATGCCGCCGACGCGGATGACGGCAACGCCGCCCGCGAGCTTCGCGACCCGCTCCTGCAGCTTTTCACGGTCGTAGTCCGAGGTCGTCTCTTCGATCTGCTGACGGATCTGGGAGACCCGGGCTTCGATTTCCGACTTCTCGCCGTGACCGTCGACGATCGTGGTCTCGTCCTTGGTGATCGACACGCGCTTGGCCGAGCCGAGCATGTCGATGGTGACGTTCTCGAGCTTCATGCCGAGATCTTCGGAGATCACCTGACCACCGGTCAGGATCGCGATGTCCTGGAGCATGGCCTTGCGGCGGTCGCCGAAGCCCGGTGCCTTGACGGCAGCGATCTTGAGGCCGCCGCGCAGCTTGTTGACCACCAGCGTGGCCAGCGCCTCGCCTTCCACGTCCTCGGAGATGATGAGGAGCGGCTTGCCGGACTGAATGACCGACTCGAGCAGCGGAACCATCGGCTGAAGCGACGACAGCTTTTTCTCGTGCAGGAGGATGATCACGTCCTCAAGCTCGGTCGTCATCTTCTCGGGGTTGGTCACGAAGTAGGGCGACAGGTACCCGCGGTCGAACTGCATGCCTTCGACGACTTCGGTCTCCGTCACGAGGCCCTTGTTCTCTTCGACGGTGATGACGCCGTCGTTGCCGACCTTCTGCATCGCGTCGGCGATCTGCTGGCCGATTTCCTTCTCGCCGTTGGACGAGATGGTGCCGACCTGCGCGACCTCGTCGGAGTTCTCGACCGGGCGGGCCGAGGCCTTGATGTGCTCGACAACCTTTGCGACGGCCACGTCGACGCCGCGCTTGAGATCCATCGGGTTCATGCCGGCGGCGACCGCCTTCATGCCTTCGCGGACGATGGCCTGGGCCAGAACCGTCGCGGTCGTGGTGCCGTCACCGGCTTCGTCGTTGGTGCGGCTGGCCACTTCCTTGACCATCTGCGCACCCATGTTCTCGAACTTGTCCTCGAGTTCGATCTCCTTGGCGACGGTGACGCCGTCCTTGGTGATCCGGGGGGCGCCGAACGATTTCTCGATGACGACGTTGCGGCCCTTGGGGCCGAGCGTGACCTTCACCGCATCGGCGAGGACGTTCACGCCCTTGAGCATGCGGTTGCGGGCATCCGTGTTGAACTTGACGTCCTTTGCAGACATCTCGGTTACTCCTGCTTGTCTTCGGTTATCGTGTTCGAAAAAGGGTCGCCGGTTCTCAGCTGATGATGCCGAGGATGTCCGACTCCTTCATGATGAGAAGCTCTTCGCCGTCGAGCGTGATCTCGGTGCCCGACCACTTGCCGAAGAGAATGCGGTCGCCGGCCTTGACGTCCATCGAGATCCGGTCGCCGTCCTCGTCCCTGGCGCCGGAACCGACGGAGACGACTTCGCCTTCGGCGGGCTTTTCCTTGGCGGTGTCGGGGATGATCAGCCCGCCCTTGGTTTTCTCGTCGCTCTCGACGCGGCGGACCAGCACACGGTCATGAAGCGGAGTGAATGCCATCTTTGAACGCTCCTTGGTTCACGTTTTCTTCGCGTTGGCACTCACCACAGGAGAGTGCCAACGACGCGGAGATAGGGAAGGCTCACGGGCGTGTCAACTGCAGAATTCGCGGATCTTCCGGCGGTCAGCGAACGGTCGCGTCCGGCAAGGCGTCGGCCCAGTCTGAGAGGCCGCGCCGCCCGGCATCGGAGAGCGCGTAGACGCCGCGTCGGCTGCGTTCGAACCAGCCGTAGTAATTGTCCGACATGATCCGCGTCGCCACACGAACACCGGTGTCGCGCGCGACGGCGGCACCGCGCGAGGGACCGTATTCGGCGAGATAGACTGCGCAGCGCACCGCGTCCTGCCGGTAGCCGGTGACGAGGCCATGGCGCGTGGCGCCGCCGTCGTTCGGATCGCCCCGGCGGCGGGCGAACTCGCGCAGAAGCCGCGCCCGGCGTCCGGGCGAACGGCGCGGCTGCCGGTCGGACGGATCGCAATGGACCTCTGTATGACCGTCGCGCGCCCGCACCGTGATCAGACCGAGCCCGATCCGGCGGCAGAGCGCGACGTTGTCGCGCAGCGTGCGCTGCGCCGCCGGCCCCAGGGGGTGCGCGACGGCGATATAGACGAGATCGCACATCGTGAGACGCGCGACCGCCTGATGAAAAAGCGCGAGCGAAAACCGGAGTTTCAGCTCGACGACGACGGGCTCCTCGTCCCCCCGCACCGCGACGACGTCGGCCGCGCCGATCTCGCCCTTGACCTCGTAGCCCTGTGCTTCGAAGAGGCCCTTGACGGGGCCATAGAGATCGGTCTCGCGCATGCGGCAACCCTGCCCTCTCGCATCTGCCCCGGCAAGTCATGGGACGGGATGGCTCACGAGGCGACGTGCCGCGTCACCTTCAAGAAGCGGGCGAGCGCGCCGGGGCAGAGAGCCTCGACCTCCTCCGGCGACATCCGCCGGCCGCGAGGCGTGAAGGCCTGAACGCCCTCCTCGCGACGGATGAGAAGCGCGACAGCCTGCTTGGACCCCAGGCAACCCGCCCGGTGGTGCAGGACCTCGGTCCGGGCGATCGCGGCGATGGCCATGCGTCCTGCGAGGACCGGCCGCTCGAGCGCCAGGGTCATCGGCGCGGTCCGAAAACGGTCCAGAGGAACCGGAGGGCGGGAGGAACGGCCCGGGCGGGCATGACGGTGATTTCGGCCTCCGCACGGCCTTCGACGGCCAGACGGTCGAAGTCCGGCGTGACGCGAACCGCATGCGGGCGACCGAGAGCATAACCCGCGGCGACGAGCGGTGGAGCGATCATGCCATAAGCCGCGCCGGTATCGGCCGGGTCGCCGAGCCCGAAGACGCCCTCGACGTCGAGACGGTCGACGCGGAACACCCGAAGAAGACCGCGGGCGAGGTCCGGCAGGGCGCCGATCATCCGCCAGACGTCGACGCGGCGGGCGCGTCCTTTCTTGCGCTTTGGGGCCTTCGCCTCCTCATGGTCTTGCGCGCCCTCGGGCTCCTCCATCTCCGGCCTGCCGGAGCGCGCGCTGTCGAAGATGCCGATCCAGGGTGACAGACCGCCGAACAGGCGAAGCTCGACGCGCGCATGCGCCCTCGGCGCCGACCGCGCCACGACCCGCACCCTGAGCGGCAGGAGCGCCAGAATCACGATCAGTCCGACGATCGCCAGCATCGTCCAGAAAAGGACGGCGAGCATCGGCGTCAGGTTTCGGTCGACTCGTCGCCCGTCCGGCCACGACGGCCCATCGCGCGCGACGCGGTCTCCGCCGCGATCTCGGCAAGGCTCGTGGCGACACCCTTCACCGGCTCGACGCGCGCGCCGTTCTTGTCGATGATGATCGCGCCGACCGGCCGGATACCGCCTCCCGCCGCCGTTGCGGCGCCATTGCCGGATCTGTCGGGCTTGTCGCTCCCCGTTCCACCCCCGACACCGAACCCGAAGCCGTAGCTGACGATCGGGATCACTGTGGCGCCGTCACGCTCGATCGGATCGCCGAGGACGTTCTTCGCGTTCAGGAGCCTGTCAAGCTCGGCCACGGTTCCCTTGAGCAGCGTCTCGACGTCTTCCATTGAGAACCTCCTTCAGCATGGCACGCTTGCAGTATGCCGGACGGTCGCACGGGCCGTGATGACGCAGATCATGAAGACGTCAAAAGGACCGCGCCGCCCCCTTAACATCTACCGGACGCGCGCCTATAAGTCCCGCGAAAACGCGGCTGTGCAGGTGCTTCCATGACGATCAAGATCTTCGGCCACAAGTCTCCGGACACCGATTCCACCGGATCGCCCATCATCTGGGCCTGGTACCTGAACGAGGTAAAGGGGACGCCGGCCAAGCCCGTCCTGCTCGGAGCACCGAACACCGAAGCCGCTTTCGTGCTGAAGCGCTGGAACCTCGAGACGCCCGAGATCGTCTCGGGCATCGAAGCGGGCGAACCTGTCGTCATCGTGGACACGAACAACCCCGCGGAACTGCCCGACGGCATCAATGACGCCGACATCCTGGCGATCATCGACCACCACAAGCTGGTGGGCGGGCTCGAGACGAAGGGGCCGATCGACATAACCTTGCGCCCGCTCGCATGCACCGCGACCATCCTCCACGATCTGATGGCCGAGGACGCGGAAAGGATGCCGGACGCGATCAAGTGCGCGATGCTGTCCTGCATCCTTTCGGACACGCTCGAGTTCCGGTCTCCGACGACGACCGACCACGACAAGCAGGTGGCTGTGGAGCTGGCAGCCGACCTTGGCATCTCCATCCCGGACTACGCCGAAGAGATGTTCGCGGCGAAGTCGGACGTCTCGGCCTTCTCGGATGCCGAACTCCTTCGCATGGATTCGAAGGAATACACCGTCGGGGGCAAGAATCTCCGGATCTCGGTCCTCGAGACGACGGCGCCGAAGACCGTGCTCGACCGCAAGGACAGCCTGATGCAGGCGATGGAAGAC
>CAZPOK010000161.1:0-7624 GCA_964587905.1 uncultured Rhodobacterales bacterium
CCGCCCAGTCCGTGTTCACGAGGATCGCGTTGCCGTAGAGGTCGAGCCCGTAGTCGGCCATCAGGATGTTCGAGATGTCCTCGGCCGGGACGCCGAGCCGCTTGAGGTTCAGCACCGACGAGAAGGAGAAGCCGGTGACGGCGGCGACGTTGCCCTCGGCGAGCATCGGCTCACGCGTCGGAAAGCCCACGGGCTCCACCGTGATCGCTTCGACGTCGAGATCGTTCGCGCTGGCGAAGGCCGGGAACTGCGCCCACGCCCCGTCCGGCGGCGGCGCGCCGAGGATCCTGCCTTCGAGGTCCTTCGGTTCGGCGACGCCCAGCGACTTGCGGCCGACGATCGCGAAGGCCGGCTTGTCGTAGACCATCATGACGGCCGTCACCGGCGCTCCCGGATTCTGGTCGAGGAACTTGATGACGGTGTTGATGTCGCCGAAGCCCACGGGAAAGGCGCCGGTCGCGATCTTGGGGATCGTGTTGACCGAACCGTCGCCCGCCTCGACCGTGACCTCGAGACCCGCGTCCGCGAAGTGGCCGTTGTCGATGGCGACGAAATAGGGCGCCGCGGGTCCTTCGAATTTCCAGTCGAGCGCGAAGGGTAGCTGCGTCTGTGCGGAGGCGGTGGCGGCGATCATTACGCCGGCCGCTGCCGTGATGGCACGATGGAACAAGGGTATTCTCCTCTGTCGGATACGTCGTTTTCCGACGCTATCTTTTCGGTGGAGCGAGGGGGATGCCAGAGCCCGCCCTCGCCCGATGCCGCCGAAACTATCATTGCCCGGATTTTGAGCAAGGGTTTAACGACCTGCCTAATTCGGAGGAGCCGAGACTCGGAACGGAGGCGCAGGTAGGGTCGTTCGCACACCGACTGGAGACTCATGATGCCCGTGACCCTCATCGACCACGATTGGCCGGATTTCGGTGCGCCCGAAGTGCCGGCGCCGGTAACCCGGGCCGAGCTCGCCGCGCGGCTCGCGCTGATCCGGGAGGCGATGGAGACGTCGGCGCTCGACGCGCTTGTGATCTACGGCGACCGGGAGCACTGCGCGAATCTGCTTTGGTCAAGCGGTTTCGATCCGCGCTTCGAGGAGGCGCTCATGGTTGTCCTGCCGGAGGGCGCGCCGCTCCTCATGGCGGGGAACGAGTGCCTGCCTTACACTCAGATCTCGCCCGCGGTCGAGGCAGACGACATAGCCGTGGCGCATTGCGCGTCGTTCTCTCTGCTCTCCCAGCCGCGCGACGGCGACCGGCTCGACGTGCTGCTCGACCAGGCGCTGCCGCGGGGCGGGCGCATCGGCACGGTCGGGTGGAAGTACTGGACGGCGGAAGAGGTCGGCGACGCCGATCACGCACTGGAACTGCCCTCCATCATGGCGGACCTCCTGCGCGCACGAGCCGACGAGGTGGTGAACGCCACGGGCCTCTTCATGCATCCGGGGCATGGGCTCAGGAGCGTCGTAACAGTCGACGACATTCCCAGGCTCGAATTCGCCAACCACATGGCGGCGGCTGCGGTGCGGCGGCTGAGCTTCGCGCTGCGCGAGGGCATGACGGACTTCGAGGCGGTCGCGGCGGCTGGTCTCGGCGGACTGCCCCTCGGCTGCCACGTGACCTTCGCGACGGGCAGCCGGCCCCTCGGGCTTTCGGGCCCCATCGGCACGCGCATCGAGCGCGGTCGACCTCTCAGCTTCAACGTCTGCCACTGGGGCGCGAACGTCTGCCGAGCGGGATGGATCGCGGAAGGGCCCGATGACATGCCGGACGCGGCGCGAGACTACGTCGAAGCTTTCGTCGGCCCCTATATCGACGCGATGTCCACCTGGTGTTCGATGATGCGGCCCGGCACGGTTGGCGGCGACGTGCAGGCGGCGATGGACGAGGCCCTGCCCGGCTACGGCATTACCCTCAATCCCGGCCACCTGATCGGGACGGACGAGTGGATCTCGTCGCCGATCTTTCCGGAGTCCGACCTGCCGATCCGGTCAGGCATGGCGATGCAGATGGACGTGATTCCGGACCACCCGATCTACGGCTCGACACGGATGGAGGACGGCTACGTCATCGCCGAGGATGACCTTGTCGTGACGCTGATGGAGGCGCATCCAGCCGTTTCGGACCGCATCGGAAAGCGCCGCGCGTTCATGCGGGAGGTTGCCGGGATGGAGATCCCTGCGACGCTCCTGCCTCTCGCCGACACCTGCGGCCTCGTGGCGCCCTATATGCTGGCGCCACGGCGTCTCGCGGTGCTCCGAGGCTGATCCTGACGCGACGGTCGAGTTGGTGTCGGGTCGATCGTGCCCTGCTCGACGCCATCGCGCACGATCACGTCGCGGAACCTGTCCGGCCCGCCGAAGATGATCGCGTCCCGTTGGCGCCCCGGAAACTGCCGCTCCCGCTGGCCCGACGGTTCTTTGAGAAGAGCACGAGATCTGCGGATTTGCCAATGGCCCGGCGCCATGGCAGAGGGAGGCCGGAGGGAGGGCGAGGATGCGGATTGCGGAGACCGTGACGTTCGGAGGCTCGGGGCTCGATCGGGCGGCGCATCTGCGCGCCGATGCGGCCGCGCTCTCGGACATACTGAAGGATGCCGCAGCGCGCGTTCTCCCGATCTGGCGCGGCAAACCGCTCTTCGTCGGGGAGCACAGGGCGCCCGGCTGGCTCGCGCCCGATCACAGGGTGCTTGCCGCCGCCGACGAGACGCCGGTCTTCCTCGGCCTCGACGATTTTGCGCCACGCTTCGCCGTCGATATCTCGGACTGGGAGCCACCGGAGATCCCCGACACGGTCGGCGCCTTCTTCGATCCGTCGGTCCAGATCCACCCCGACCTGCCGCACGACCACGTCTTTGCCGAGCTTCGCACGACGATGACCCGGCTCGACCCGCGCGGCGCCGAGATCGTCGCCACCGCGAAGGCGATCCTCGGCTGGCACGAGAGCCACGGGTTTTGCGCCCGCTGCGGCGAGCGAAGCCGGATCGAGGACGCGGGCTGGCAGCGGCGCTGCCCCGCTTGCGGGACACGGCATTTTCCGCGCACGGACCCTGTCGTCATCATGCTGATCCTCTCGGGGAACGACGTGCTCATGGGGCGCTCTCCGCATTGGCCGCAGGGGATGTACTCTCTCCTCGCGGGGTTCGTGGAGCCGGGCGAGAGCCTCGGGGGCGCGGTGCGGCGCGAAGTCTTCGAGGAGGCGGGCATCAGGGTCGGACCTGTCGACTACCTCGCCTCGCAGCCCTGGCCGTTTCCCTCGTCGCTGATGGTCGGCTGCCGGGGCGAGGCAACAAGCCGCGACATCACGGTCGACCCGGTGGAGCTTGACGATGCCCGCTGGGTTCCGCGCGAGGAGATGCTCGACATCCTCGCAGGGCGCAACGGGACGATGAAGCCGGCCCGTGAAGGGTCGATCGCCAATTTCCTGATCACGGCGTGGCTCGCCGACCGGCTGGACTGACGCCTCATGAAGTTCTCGACACAGGCAGACGTGGATGCACCGGCGGACCGGGCTTTCGCTGCCTTCTCGGATTTCCACGCCTATGCGGAACGGGCAAGACACCGGGGCGTAGAGGTCCAGCGCATCGATCACGGCCACACCGTCGAACGCGGCCTCGCCTGGCATGCCCGTTTCGTCTGGAACGGGAGAGCGCGCGAAATGCGGGGCGAGATCGTCCGCTTCGACCCGCCTACGGGCTACGACGCCGACCTCGGCGTCGGCGGCCTCGAGGGCCGTCTCGAGGTCGAGGTGATTGCGGTGAAAGACACGAAGTCGCGCGTCCGGATCGGGCTCGAGTTCCGTCCTACAACAATGTCGGCGCGCATTCTCGTGAAGTCGCTCCGGCTCGCCAAGGGCCGGCTCGACGAACGCTTCGCCAGCGCGGTGCGATCCCATGCGGACGGGATCCGGCGGGCGGACTGACCCGGGACCGCCCCTATCGGCGCCGCGGATCGGCCGGGTAGACGCCGAGCAGTTTCAGTTCGGACGTGAAATAATCGAGCTCCTCGAGAGCAAGCTGCACGTTGCGGTCGTCGGGATGCCCCTCGATATCGGCATAGAACTGGGTCGCCGAGAACGAGCCATCGACCATGTAGCTTTCGAGCTTGGTCATGTTCACGCCGTTCGTCGCAAAGCCGCCCATCGCCTTGTAGAGCGCGGCGGGGATGTTGCGGACCCGGAACACGAACGAGGTGATCATCCCGTGCTTGCCGCGACGCCGGAAATCGGGCTCGCGCGACATGACGAGAAACCGCGTCGTGTTGTGCTTCTGGTCTTCGATATGGCGGGCAAGCACGTCGAGCCCGTAGATCTCCCCCGCGAGTTCGGAGGCCAGCGCCGCGGTCGCGGGATCGCCGTTCGCAGCGACCTCACGCGCGGCGGTCGCGTTGTCGGTCGCGACCACGCCTTCGATCCCGTTCTCGCGGAGGAAGGTCGCGCATTGCGGGATGAGCACGAGGTGACTGAACGCGCGGCGCACGTGGGCCACCTTCGCCCCCCTCACGCCGAGCAGGTTGATATGAACGCGGACGAAGGACTCCTCGACGATGTGAAGCCCGCTCTGCGGCATGAGGCGGTGAATGTCGGCCACGCGCCCGTAGGTCGAATTCTCCACGGGCAGCATGGCGAGACCGGCATCTCCCCGGCGGACGGCCTCGATCGCGTCCTCGAAGGTCTTGCACGGGATCGCCTCCATCTCGGGATGGGTTTCGTGGCACGCCTGATGCGAATAGGCGCCCGGCTCTCCCTGGAAAGCGATGCGTCCCGTCATTTCCGCTGTGTTACCCTCGTCCTATGGTCGTTTGGTCGCGGCTCTTATCCCTTGCGGTCCATCAAGGGAAGCGGATACATAGCGCCGGACTTTTCGCGGGAGTGGGACGAAGCATGTTCGATACTTTGACGATGACCAAGGCCATCGGCGCGCTTTGCACGATGCTCCTCATCCTTCTTCTCGGAAGATGGGCCGCAGACGGACTCTATCATGTGGCGGGAGAGGAACAGGCCTACCTCATCGATACCGGCGAAGCCGACGCGACCGAAGAGGTCGTCGAAGAGGTCAGCTTCGAAACCGTCTTCGCGTCGGCTGACGCCGGTTCGGGCGAGCGGCTCTGGCGGCAGTGCCAGGCCTGCCACAGGCTCGACGGAACCGACGGAACCGGACCGCATCTGGATGGCGTCGTCGGCCGCGAGATCGCCGCCGTTGACGGCTTCGGCTACTCCGACGCGCTGTCCGGGCTCGATGGCGCGTGGACACCCGAAGAGATCAGCGCGTTCATCGAGAACCCGCGCGCCTATGCTCCGGGCACCTCGATGAGCTACTCGGGGCTCGCCGACATCGAGGACCGCGCCAATCTTATCGCCTATCTCGCGACGACCGGCGGCTGACCTTCGCGATGACCGTCTCATGGGCCGCGCGTCATCGTGCGGCCATTCTCAGTGGCATGTCCCACTGCCGCTCCTCGATCGCGGAGCGATCACGTTTTCTCAACTTGTACCTTCGACTTCGCCGGAAGTAGCCTAAGTAAGAGACAGGCCCCAGACATCCGCACGATGGAGGAAACCCGACCAATGCATAGTCGCAAGCCCCGCGCCATCGCCGATATCAGCGCCCGGAGCGACCGGATGCGCCGTAGGTCGCTGAAATTCTCCCTGTTCGCCCTGATGGCACTCATGTGGACGACCGGCCTCGCCTTCGCACAGTCGGAAGACGGAGATATCATCGTCTCTCACGGCTATTCGAGCTTCGGAGAGTTGCAGTACGGACCTGACGAGCCGTTCTCGTACGTGAACCCCGACGCTCCGAAGGGCGGCGAGATCAGCCTCGCCTCGCAGGGCGGCTTCGACAGCTTCAACATCTACACGCGCAAGGGTGTCCCGGCCGCGAGCACGGACCTGATGTACGAGGACATCATGATTTCGGCTGCCGACGATCCCTACGGCATCTACTGCTACCTGTGCACGACCGTCGAATACCCCGAGAGCCTCCAATGGGTTGTGGTCAATCTGCGTGAGGACGTCACCTTCTCGGACGGGAGACCGATGACCGCCGAGGACGTGAAGTTCACGGTCGACCTGTTCCTCGAGCAGGGCATTCCGGAGTTCCGGAACGTCGTTGAAGGCTATTTCGAGAGTGTCGAGGTAACCGGACCTTACCAACTTCGCTTCGATTTCAACGAAGAAGCGCCGATGCGTGACCGGGTCAGCCTCGTCGGCCTCTGGAACCCCTTCTCGAAGGAGTGGTTCGAGGAGACGGGCGCGCGGCTGGACGAGTCGACGAACGAGCCGTTCCTCGGAACCGGCCCCTATGTGCTGAAAGAGGCCGATTTCGGACGCAGCATCGTCTACGAGAGAAACCCCAACTGGTGGGGCGCCGACCTGCCCAAGAACCGGGGCCGTCACAATTTCGACGAGGTCCGCATCGAGTATTTCGCCGATTCTTCCGCCGCGCTCGAAGGCTTCAAGGCGGCCGCCTACACGGTGCGGATCGAGAACACGTCGCGGATCTGGGCGACCGCCTACAACTTTCCCGCGGTCGAGCAGGGCTGGGTCGAGGTCGAGTCGCTGCCGGACGGCAACATCACGACGGCGCAGGGCTTCGTCTTCAATCTCCGCCGCGGGAAATGGCAGGATGCGCGCGTGCGCGACGCGGTGCGGATGCTCTTCAATTTCGAGTGGTCGAACGAGACGCTGTTCTACGGGCTCTACGACCGGCCGGCTTCGTTCTGGGGCGGCTCCGACCTCGCCGCCGAGGGCGAGCCCACCGAGGGCGAGCGCGCGCTCCTGGAGCCGCTCGTCGCCGAGGGGCTGCTCGATGAAAGCATCCTGACCGATCCCGCAGTCATGCCGCCCGAGAACGACGCGGAGCAGAACCTTCCGTCGCGCCGCGTGCTGCGTCGTGCTGCCGGCCTTCTCCAGGACGCGGGATGGACGCCCGGCCCCGAGGGCCTCCTTCGCAACGAGGCCGGCGAGACGCTGGACCTCGTCATCCTCCAGCAGAGCCCGTCCTTCGACCGCGTCGTCAATCCGTATGTCGAGAACCTTCGCCAAATCGGGATCAACGCCCGGCTCGAGCGGGTCGACACGGCGCAATACGTCGAGCGGCGGCGCTCGGGCGACTGGGATCTCGTCAACCTGTCCCCGGGGCAGGGCTTCGAGCCGGGCAGCGGCCTGCGCCAGTGGTTCGCGAGCGAAACCGCCCAGGACAGTTCACGGAACCTGATGGCGCTTCAGGACCCGGCGGTTGACCGGCTGATCGACCTCGTCATCAACGCCGAAACGCTCGACGACCTGCGCCCCCGCGTCCGCGCGCTCGACCGGGTGCTGCGCGCGCACGGCTTCTGGGTGCCGCAATGGTCGAACCAGGAACATTGGGTGGCCTACTGGGACATGTACCGTCATCCGGAAATTCCGCCCCTCGCGCTCGGCGTGGTCGACTTCTGGTGGTATGATGCCGAAGCGGCCGAGGCCCTGCGCGAGGCGGGCGCGCTCTGACCATATAGGAGCCGGCTCTTGGGAGCTTACATCCTCCGACGACTGCTGCTCGTGATACCGACGCTGATCGGGATCATGATCATCAACTTCACCCTGACGCAGTTCGTCCCCGGCGGCCCGATCGAGCAGATCATCGCCCGGATGGA